>JBFGOQ010000019.1:0-38863 GCA_041565075.1 Gammaproteobacteria bacterium | reverse complement strand
TCGTCATCAGAATCCGAGTCGTCGCTCTTGCCGTCGTTATCGTCGTCGGAGTCTTCGTCATCGCGAATATCGTCGGAGTCGTGATCGTCATCGTCTACAGGCGGCTCTTCCGGAAGATGCGGCTGCAGGATAAACAACTCGCCGTTGTTCAGCTGGCTCAGCGCCACGACGCCACTTTCAAAGTGGAAGTAACCACTCCAGACGCCACCGAAAGCGGCCACGTCCGCGTCCGGCGGATTGGTGTCGAAGAAAGCGACAGGTGTCAGGCCGGCAGAAACATCCGGGATCAGCGCCGACGGATCAAATTTGAGAACGCGATAACCAGACGTATAGTTGGCCTGGTGCAGATAGTCGCCCTTGAAGTACATGTTGTGATCTATGGCCATTGAGGTCGATTCAAAGTGGGCGACAAATACGGGATTGTCCAGGTCCTTAACATCCCAGACATAGGTGCGGGTGCCGTGGGGCGTATCAGTGGGATCCGGTGACAATGCCGCCGCGGATGTTGAATCCAGTTCGTCGGTTTCATCGTTGGAAGCCACATACTGGTGGTCGTCAGTGAACCAGCCCTGGTGCACGTAGGACCAGCCCTCATAGCTCAGGTTGGTCGCCAGGGCTACCACGTTGTCCGGATCGCTCATATCAAAAATAGAGAACTGGTCTTCCATAAACGCCAGGCAGATTTCCTTGCCATGGTGCTCAACATCCGGACCCTGGTAGGTGACACACTGGGCATCGTGCACGGCACCAGGCAGGCCACTGTTGAAGCAACCCAGAAACTCAGGGTGCAGCGGATTCTTACTGAGGTCCAGCATGTGGAACTCGGTGCCGCAGGTATCCGAGGCAACCGCAGCCGCAAACCCGTTTTCTTCATTGATTACTATGTTGTGCGCCTCATCAAACCCCCCGTAAATGTTGTCTTCGAGGAATCTTTGCGGGGCATTGGGATCGGCGGTTAACAGCTGCTTGAGATCGAATATCTGCAGGCCATGGACGAAGTGTTCGACGTGCTCTGCGCCGGAGTCGTGGTCATGGGGAATGATCGCAAGCTCCGGGCTGAAGTCGCCCACGACATACATGTGGTCGTTGTAAATCTTGAGGTCGCGCCACAGGAAATTGCGGGTAGGTGCGGTCAGGCAGCCCAGGAACTTGGGATCAGCCGGGTCGGTCATTTCGATGAACGCGACCGCGTCCGAAAGCCCCTGCAAGGCAAATTCGCGGACGTTGCCATCCTCATCTTCGGTGGTCCATCCCCACATGTCGGAACCCGTCATGGGCGTGAGCCCCTGGTCGCCGCCCTCCAGCGGCGGGCTGATCGGGTTTTCCAGCGGATTCAGCAATTGGCACAGGTGGTAGGAGAGCTCGAAGCTCGGCACGATGGCCAGCAAATCAACGTTTTCGCATGGGAAGCCGTTGGCGAACCCATTTGTGCACTCCGCACTCCCGACAAACTGCGGCACATTGCCCAGCAAGTATTCTGGATCGTGGACAGGAGGAACATCTGGTACCTGAGCGGCCGCCTGCAGCGGCGAGAAGTAAGCGGTGGCCAGGATCGTCAGCGTTGTGGCCCGGACAGCAGCTCGCAGGCCGCAAGAAAGGTTTATTGAAATCATGATGTTAACCCCATAATTGGCTTCATCGGCGACGAAACCTTTGATTTGGGCAACACGATACTGGGCAGGGCGCACCCGGCCCATAGGGGAAATCACCCACGGCAAGCAGGGGAATTGCCTCAGCCGGCGCGTCAGTAAACGCCGCCGGCAAGAACAAGGGGTCAAACGCGTTTTCACCAGGTCTTCACAAGGGCGCGTGAATACTTGGATGCAACCAGAACGAACCGGGGAGACAGTTACACTGATGAAGACGCTATTGGTATTACTCATGATGACGGGGTTGGCAATGAACAATGCGAATGCCTCAGAACCGCGGGTGCTGTTCAGTTTCGACAGCGCCGCTGACGGCAACTGGACTTCGGTCAATGACACGGTCATGGGTGGCCGATCCGACGGTGGCCTGGAAATTCGCGACGGTGTTCTGCATTTCAGCGGTAATCTGTCGCTTGAAAACTACGGCGGCTTTGCCTCGATCCGGAATCCAACAGAACTCGACCTTGGCGACTTCAAGGGGATTCGCCTGCGGGTCAAAGGTGACGGCCGCAGCTATCAGCTTCGGCTGCATACCGACTCGCGCTACTTCGGCCGCCCGGTTGCCTACAGCGGCACTTTCACGACGCAGGCTGGAAAGTGGTTCGAAGTTGACGTGCCCTTTGAAAACTTAACAGCCAGTTTTCGCGGGCGACAGCTCAAGGGATATCGGTTCGACCCCGGCAAGATCGAACTCGTTGGTATACTGCTGGGGGATAAACAGGCAGGTCGATTCAAGCTCGAGATCGATCGATTAGCCGCCTACTGATCAGAGAGAGGCTGCGAGACACCGTTTGCGTGTCAGAGTCAGGCACTGACTCAATTTACATGACCGACCACGACAAAAAGGACCCGCCCTCCTTCTGGCGTGTCATTGCCCAGAGCATTATCGAAGGCGAAAAACATGCGCTGCGCGTCGCCCGCGGCGGCGCCATAGTCGGGGCGCTGCTGGGCGCCGGCGCCGGCATCTATTTCTTCGAATACTTCGGGTGGATGGGTATCCGCTTTGGCCTGATCGCCGGCGCCGTTGCAGGCGGAGTCGGACTATGGCTGATCTACTGGTTAGCCTGGCCATCGCTTGCCAGCAATCTGCCAGGCACCTGTTGTCTGCAAGAAATGGCCTGCGAAAGTTGCTCACAATTAAAAATAAATCAGACACCTTTTTGGCGCTAATGAGAACTGGTTCACAGTTTAATCTCACGTAACCTCGAACCAGTCACAATCGTGCTCCGGTGCTTTGATAAAATTTGTCATAACGCCACAGAAAGTACGAGATTTTTGGACGATGAAAAAACCAGACCTGCCTGCCGACGAGAACAAACGCCTGGAAACCTTGCGTTCCCTGAATCTTCTGGACACAGCACCGGAAGAACGTTTCGACCGCCTGACCCGCATGGCCAAACGCATGTTTGGCGTGCCGATTTCGCTGGTCAGCATCGTCGACGCCGAGCGCCAGTGGTTCAAATCCGCCCAGGGCCTTGAAGCCACCGAGACGCCACGCGACATTTCATTTTGTGGTCATGCCATCCTCGGCGACGAGGTATTCATGATTCCGGATGCCCGAGAGGACGAACGCTTCGCCGACAACCCGCTGGTGACCGGTGACCCGAACATCCGCTTTTATGCCGGCTGTCCGCTCAAGGTCGTCAACGGCAGCAAGTTGGGCACACTGTGTCTGATTGATCGCACCCCGCGGGAGCTCGATGAGGAAGACCTGGACCTGCTCAGGGACCTCGCTACCATGGCCGAACAGGAAATCGCCGCTGTTCAGCTTGCTACGCTGGATGAGCTGACCATGATTTCGAACCGTCGCGGATTCATGGCGCTGGGTCAGCACACGCTCAATGTCTGCCAGCGCAAATCGATGCCGGCCACCTTGATGGTGTTTGATCTGAACGAGTTCAAAGAAATTAACGACACCTACGGCCACGCAGAGGGCGACCGCGCCCTGGTGACCTTTGCCGAAACCATGCGTTTGGTGTTTCGCGATTCAGATGTCTTTGCCCGCACCGGCGGCGATGAATTCGTCGCCCTGCTGACTGACAGCGATGAATCAACCGTCAGCGCCGTGCTGGATCGCTTCGATAGCGCGATCGCCGAGCACAACGCCATGGCCAAGCGCGGCTACGACTTGAAATACAGTGTCGGTCACGTGACTTTTCCCGTGGTGCAGATTCGCCTGATCGAAGACCTGATGGATGCGGCTGATCAGAAGATGTACGAGGTCAAGAAAGCAGGCAAGCGCAACGCCGCCTGACGCGGGCCTTTAACTCACAGACCTGCCCCAACCCTCCGGGCGCGCAAATCAGATCCAACACCTGTTCTTCAGGACGGCGTTGTTAACGCCCTGTTAGCCGAACAGAAACACCTGCCCGTGTCAGCAAAGCACACTGGCGCCGGCAAGACGCCCAATTCAGCCATTGCATCCCACCGCCCTGGCCGGTCATCGGCCCGGCGGCACTCCTTGCCCCCCGGCCAGAGCGCGCCTTAGGATGGCCCGCATGACCGGCACCAACAGCGAGAGCAGAGTCGCAGTAAAAGTGAGCCCGCTCGATCGACCGATCCACGGTGTCTGGTCGCCGTGCCTGATGCCCTTGCGCGCGGATTATTCCATCGACTCGGATCGGTTTATTCCTCACGCTCGCTGGCTGCTCGAGCAGGGATGTCACGGTCTCGCGCTCTTCGGCACCACCAGCGAGGCCAATTCCTTTTCTGTGCAGGAACGCATGACCCTGCTCGAAGCGACACTCGAGGCCGGGATTGACCCGGATCAGCTCATCATCGGCACCGGCTGCTGCGCGCTTACCGACTCCCTGCGCCTCACTCAGCATGCAGCCGCCAACGGCTGCAAGAAAGTCCTCATGCTGCCGCCCTTCTATTACAAGGGTGTGAGCGACGCGGGTTTGTACCGGAGCTTTGCCACAGTCATCGACGGCGTCGCTGATTCCGATCTGAGAGTGCTTCTGTATCACTTCCCGATGCTGTCAGGCGTGCCGATCACCGCGCGGCTTATCGAATTGCTGCTTGCCAAATACCCCGATAACATCGCCGGCGTCAAAGACAGTTCCGGCGACTGGGACAATACCGCAAATCTCATTTCAACATTTCCATCCATGTCCATCTTTCCGGGCTCGGAGCGCTTTCTGTTGCAGAGTTTGAACAATGGAGGCGCCGGGTGCATTACCGCCACCGCCAACGTAAATGCCGCTGGCGCGCGCGGCGTCTGGGAGGCGTGGCGCAGTAGCTCACAAGACCTGGCGGCACTTAACGAACATATGCTGGCAGTGCGCACTGCCATCGAGGCTTACCCGCCAATTCCCGCTCAGAAATTCCTGCTTGCCCGACACCACAACGATCCACAATGGTGTCGGGTGCGCCCGCCACTGGTCGACCTCGACGATGAAGCAGGCACAGAATTGCTGGCGTCCTTGTTAAAGCTCGGCTTCTCAATAAACTGATTGAACAAGAATGACACTGGTATATATTCAGCCGGTCGCCGCTGCTTTTTTTCTCGGCCTGAAGTATCCGCCACAATCGCGACTCAGGTCCGCGGCAGGCGGCCATTGAACAACCAAGGGCGCTCGGCAAGCCACGGATCAGAACAGGGAACACAATGAAAAAGATCAGGTTGATGCAGGTCGGTATCGGGCCGATCGGACAAAAAGTCGTTAATTACCTGCTGCAGAGGGAAGGGCTCGAGATTGTCGCCGCTGTAGACCCTGCCCCGGACAAAGCAGGTAAGGACCTGGGGCGCCTGTGCGGCCTCGACCAAGATCTCGGCGTTATCGTGAGTGACACGCTTGAAGCAGCGGTCGCGACCGCCCGGCCAGACGTAGCCATACTGACCACCGTTTCGAGTTTCGAGCAATGCGCAGTGCAGGCAGCAGACATTGCCAGGCTGGGCATACATGTTGTTTCGACCTGCGAGGAAATGTCGTTTCCCTGGCAAACGGCTCCGCAAACAGCAAGCACGCTGGACGAAACGGCCAGGAAGCACAAGGTCTCGGTTCTGGGCACGGGCGTGAACCCCGGGTTTTTGATGGATTACCTGCCGACTGCCATGACCGCCGTCTGCCAGAACGTAGAGCGCATCAAAGTTTCACGCCATCAGGACGCCACGTTCAGGCGCATACCTTTTCAGCAGAAGATCGGCGCCGGACTCACGCCGGAGGAATTCGAGAAGAAAAAAAAGACAGGTACACTGCGCCACGTCGGCCTGCGCGAATCAATCCACATGATTGCCGCGAGTCTCGGGTGGCAGCTGGACAAGACCGAAGACATCCTCTCACCCGTCATCGCCGAACAAGAGATCAGCACGGGCTACAAGCCCATCAAGGCCGGCATGGCGGCGGGGGTCAGGCAGATCGGCAAAGGCTGGGTCGGTGGCGATGAATTGATTACGCTCGAATTTATTGCCGCCGTCGGGCAGCCGGATCCGGCAGACACGATCGAGATCAAGGGTACGCCTGACATCACTTCGACGATTCCGGGAGGGGTCAACGGCGATGTCGCAACCTGCGCCATTACCGTAAATGCAATCAAGTCAGTCATGAATGCGGCGCCAGGCCTGCGCACAATGACGGATGTCCCTGCCGTCTCGTTTTTCGCACGGCCATAAGCGCGCTGCAGCGGACACGTAAAAACGCGGGGCAGGAAGATCAATGAACAAGAAATTTGATACCACCAGCATTGACGGAGTGATAACGCCAACCCGTGACGCAAAAGTACCCGTCATGGACCGCGGCTTCCTGTATGGCGATTCCGTGTACGAGGTCTTCAGGACTTACTCGGCCGTACCGTTCTTGTATGACGAACATTGGGCGCGGTTCGAGAACTCGGCGCGGCTCATCTACATGGACATCGGGCTGTCCTATGAAGCCATGCGCGAACAAATCGCAAGAACCATCGAGGCAAGCGGTGCGCTCGACGCAGGGCAGGATGTCTATGTGCGCTACAGCGTGACCCGCGGTGAAGGCCCGATTGGACTGGCACCGCCCCAAGATACACCGGGCCGATGCGTGATCATGGTCAAGGCCTTGCCCGGCTGGAATAAGGATTTCTACGAGGCCGGCGTGATCGCCGCCGTTCCTGCATTACGCCGCAACCCGAGCGATGCGCTGAGTCCAAATATCAAAGGCGGCAACTATCTCAACAACGTGCTGGGCCTCATCCAGGCGCAGCAGCTTGGGGCCAACGAGTGCGTGTTTCTGAACCATAAGAACGAGGTCACGGAAGCCTCGAACAGCAATGTCTTCTTTGTGCTTGGTGGCACCGCGACCACGCCGAGTGACGAGAGCGGGCTGCTCAGGGGCTTGACCAAACAGGTGGTTACGGAAATCTGCCAGGCCGAAGGCATTGCGTGCGAACAACGCAGAATAAGCGAGGACGAGCTGGGTGATGCCAAGGAGTGTTTTCTCACCAGCTCGACCAGAGAGGTTATGCCGGTAAAGTCGCTGCGGCTGTCCTCGGGAGAGATGCTCGAATTCCCTGCCGGCGGCGGCGAGACGACGAGAACTCTGATGAGCAAGTACAAGGCCTACGTCGCCGAATATGTCGGGCAGTGGCAGCACGCGGCATTTGGCAAACTCTCAGCCTGAAATAAAAATAAAAACCCATCACCGTGATAATTGTGACTGTGAAAACACCGGCGGTGAGTCCATTCAAGAAGTTGGGTTAGACCAAGCAAATAAATCTGACACCTTTTTCAATCGCAGTCAGCAACGTGTAATTGGCCCAGCATCCGGCGCGCTTCCTCTGCCAGGATATCGTTTGCCCCGGCCTCACCGGCGATCCTGAGTGCGGTGAGATACATATTGAACAGGGTCGGACTCAGCAAGCTGATCCCGAGCATGTCTTCAGCCTGGTCTTGCCTTTGCTCCTTGAATGCCTGACGCCGGGCGTTGACCACCGCAAGTTGCTCCATCTCCCCCATCGCCTCGAGCGCGATACTCTGGATTGCGCGCGCAATCGCGGCACCCAGCAAGGTTTTGTACTGGCGCTCGGCGCGCTCCCCGTAAGCAAGACACAATGAGGCCCACTCGGCATCCTGCGCCGATTGCTCGTCGCACATATCGACAAAGTGCTGGTAGTTGGGTCCACTCGACGCCGCGGTGCCGAAAGCCATATTGGCCCGCTCAGCAAACGGATAGTCCCCGGCTGCGGCAATACTCTGTTCGGCGAGCGCTACGATCTCGGGCCAGTAAACGCGTGTCTCCGCTGCGGTTGCCGCCTGCCGCAAGGCCTTTAACGCAGCACCTGTTGCGCCGGCCCTGTGCCGGATAGCAGCGACAAGCATCCAGACCTCGCTGTTATCGCTGTCGATCAGCAATAGCCGCCGCGTCCAGTCATCCAGCGGGCAGTAAGCCTGCTCCTTCACCGCGGCGCAGGTCTGCACCGCGGTCCAGAGCGTGACCGCGCTGTCAGGAACTATGGACAACGCGCGTTTGATGAGCTGCAACCGAGTCGGCAGATCCTCTTCCAGCAGCGCAGCGACATATAAATGCTCAGCAGCCGGCGAAGCAACCAGTTTGGTCACCAATGCTCTCTTCCGCCGTTCAAACTCCTGAAGATCAACCTCGATTTCGGCCCCGTTCTTAAGCTCTGTCAGCGAAACCGGCTTGTTCGGGTCGCATGGCTGCTCGGGTTGATCCGCCGCGGTGCTGACCGAAACCGTTGCTTGCGCATTGGCTGGAGACTGAGTGGATGTCTGAGTTTCCTGGGCAACGCCCTCGGTTGAATCAGCAACATCAATCGAATGCTGCGTCTGGAGCAACCACATGACGATGCCGACTAAGACTGCGAGAAAGATCAGGATGAGATTGCGTGACATTGCGGTTTGTTTGGTCTCGTTATGCGTCTGAGCCGCTTCAATCCGAGCAGCCAGTTACCGCCTTGCATCTCCACTGTACAGGGTGCCAAAGATCCGGTCACAGATCGGGTAAGTGATGTTGAAATTGTAGCGCGTCATCAGTCGCTGGTTGTGATGGGTGATGTGATGCTGCCGCAGGCGGTCCATGAACGGCAATCGACGCAGCCATGACTCAGGGCTGCTGTGATAGGCGAAGTGCAGCAGCTCGTAGTTCAGGAAATAGAGCACGGCTGTTAAAACGAACAGGAAACAGACGTTGGGTGCGACCAGGAAATACAACAGCGCGCCAACCGGAATCGCGAACCCGCCAATGAAGAAGATCATGAGCACCGGGGGAAACAGCACCGCCTTGTAATCCTGGCTCGAATCAAAGGAAGTGGCCTCCTGGGTAAAGAATGAATGGTGCTCGATGGAGTGCCGCTGAAAGACCTGGCCCAGGAAGCCGGTCTTGTGATGCATCGGCCCGCGGTGTCCCAGGTATTCGGCCAGGTTGGCGTAAAGAAAGGTCAATGGAATGGTGAGCCATTGCAGCGGCGTGACATCTTCCAGCATCAGGGCGCTGGCGAGCGCAACCAGCAGGCTCACGCTGACGGTGGTAGCGAGATGCAATGGCCCCGAATAGCGCGGGCCGATCCGGCGCTCGCGGAAGGCTTTTCTCGAGTTAGCGACTGAGTCTGAGACCATAATTGCCGGAAAAGATATCAAGAAAAAGGGGTCAGATTTATTTTTGCACCGGTAAAATAAATCTGACCCCTTTCAAGTTACTGCCAGCTTGCCCCGGCGGGATTCCAGCTCGAGCCGGATGTCGTGGGCGCGCTGCTCCGAGATGTCGTAACGGCGCATGACGGCCATCGCTATCAGCGTGCCGGTGGCAGGCACGGTGATGTAGGCGAGTCGCAGCCCCGCCAGTGCCTCGGGCGTTTGCACCGCGACGTCCTGGTCAAAGCCCACCAGCTTGAGAATCATCCCGCTCATCAGACCCGCAACGGCAAAGCCGAACTTCACCATCCACCAGTAGATCGCACCGAAGGTGCCCTCGCGACGCGAACCGGTATTGAGCTCATCGAGGTCACAGACATCCGCGGTCATCGACATCATCAGGGTAAACAGCCCACCGATTCCAAAAGCGAACAGCGGCAGCGGCAAAAACATCAGCAGCGGCTTGTCAGGCTGGAAGCACCACCAGAACATGGCGTAGCCCACCAATGACACTGATTGCGAAACCAGGAAAGTATTCTTCTTGCCGATCTTCTGCGACATGAAGGTGACGATGGGAATCACCAGGAAGCAGGTCGACAAAGCGCTCAGAGTGCCAAACCATGCGGGCCAGGTGCCGGCCGCGGCGGCATCGCCCTGGTTCATGTAATACACAATGATGAACCACGAAAATCCGGCCACCGTGTTAAAGGCGTTGAACACCAGGAAAGTGGCGATGCAAAGCCTGCGAAAAGGCTTGTTCTTGAGGGTTTCGACTATGCCGTCCACGAAGACACGCGTGTTGGCCCCGAGCTTGTCTCGCGACAGGCTCACCATGTCTTCGCGTTTGATGGGCAGGGTCTTGCAGAAAATTGCCGGCACGATGGCGAGAGCCATGCAACCGAGGCCTACCCAGACGGAAAGCTGCCTGGCACCGCCTGCTGGGGTGGCAAACACGTTTGGATCGTAGATCAGCACCCAGAACCAGGGCACGATGACCCACGCCCATTGACCGATCCACTGGGCAACCGCCATCAGGCGGGTGCGCTCGTGAAAGTCGTTGCTCATCTCGTAGCCCATGGCCACGAACGGCGTGGAGAAGATCGTCAGGCCGATGTAGAACACGATTGAGGTGAGGAGAAAATAGGTGAAGTTATAAAGCTGACTGTTTTCCGGGTACACCTGCCACATTGCGATGTAACTCAAGCCGGCGATCACCGCGCCCAGGAAAACATACGGGCGCCGACGTCCCCAGCGCGAGGGCGTGTTGTCGGTGATGAACCCCATGAATGGATCGGTGAGTGCATCGATGAGACGCGGCACAAAAAACAAAATGCCCCACAGTGCCGGATCCATGCCAAGACCCTGAACCAGTACCACCATGAAGATCGATAGCGCAGCGGGGAACATCTGGTTGCCCAGCATGCCCACGCCAAAGGCGACCTTTTGGCCCAGGGGGATCCTGTCTTCGGGTGCGGTGGCGTAGTGTACGGTGTTCAAGCAAGGCCTCTAGTTGTTATTGGAGCAAAAGGTGTCAGACACCTTTATTAATAAATTCATGAGGTCGGCTCACGCAAGGTGTATTTCCTCTGTAAGGCCTGAATCGCAGCGTCGTCGCGGTGACGATCAAAAACAGGGTCAAGCAATAAGTAGTCGATGTAGTAAGTCTTGGCCGGCAACGCGAGATAAGCGTCCAGGAGTTCGGCAACCTCTGCCGTGTCGGCAAACACGGCAATTGCACGGATTCCATCGGCAATGTAATTCGGGGCTTCGGGTACGTCGCGTTCGACGGGGTAAACTTGCTGCGCCTTGGCGGCATCGGCACGCGCGGCAGCCGCGTTACCGAGCAGCGCATGCATGAACGCGCGCGCGACGAACAGACGCGGGTCTTCAGGACGCTCTTCCAAAGCGCGCCCCAACACCTCGACCGCCTCTCTTGCCTGCTCTCGTGCCGCATCATGCTGACCCTGCTGCCAGAATACGCGGGCACGCACCCAGCTCTTTGGCCACACAGCGAATTGCGAAGTAATCATTTCTCCGGGCATGCCGGCAAGGCGCTCGAGGACCATGTCGTAACGCCGCTCCAGCATCGGCAGCTCGAGCCAGACGTAGTTCAGCGGGCCGAACAGGTCTCCTCGGCCCGCGATGTATTTGCCCATCGGCCGGGTATCACCAAGCATGTAATAGTCGATCATGTGACCGAAACTGATATGCACCGGCGTGGCATCGGGAAACTCGAACACCCGTCGCGCCCAGCGGCGCGCGCCTTCCAGGTCCCCTACGAATACGTAAGTAAATATGTGATGCGCGATGGCCTGCACGGCTCTTGGATTCAGCTGCACTGCCTTGTTCATGGCTGCGATGGCGCCTTCGAAGTCTCCACTGCGCCGCAGAATCCAGGAGCGGTGCTGGTAAATTTCGGCGCCGTTGGGCAGCCCTTCTTCTGCTTTCTCGAGAGCGGCGAGCGCGGCATCGTAGTCCAGGTAGCCGTGGTAAAGGTGATCGGCCCAAAGGAACTGCAGACGCGGCTCGTCCGGCGCCAGAGCAAGCGCCCGCTCCAGCCACTTGCGACCTTCGGCGCGATCTCTGGGATCGCCGGTCGTGTACCAGTACGCGTTGGTGTATCCGTAGCCCACTTCGCCCATGGCCAAGGCGAAACCCGGATCCAGTTCCACCGCACGTTTGGCGAGTTCAATCGCCCGGCGCACATCTTCCAGGGTACCGTCGTTGGGTATGGCCCGGGAACGCAAGTAAAGGTCGTAGGCATCGAGGTTACGGGTCGGTGCGCGCGATGAAGCGCCGGTGAGTGTCGATGCAAGTGCGCCGGCGATGGCTCGCGCGATATCGGTCTGGATGTCGAAGATGTTCTCGGGCGTCAGCTCACGGTCAAAACTCTCGGCCCACAGATGTTCGTCAGTGTCCGCGTCGATTAGCTGGGCATTGATGCGCACGCGATTGCCGGCGCGTTGCACTGCGCCTTCCAGCAATTTGGCAACGCCCAGTTCCTGGCCGATCTGTCGCAGATTCTTCGACGTATCGCGATACTCCATCACCGACGTCCGTGAGATGACCCTGAGCGCGGCATTGCGGGCCAGCTGCGTTAGCAGATCGTCGTGGATGCCGTCCACAAAAAACTGTGTGTCGGCTTCGGCGCTGCGATTGGCAAAGGGCAGCACGGCAACTGAGTTTTCCGGTATCTCTATCGCGGACTCCGCCGTCGCAGCATCCTGCAGATCGGTCCTGGCAGTCTGATTCCGGACTGTCGCGGGTTCATCCGGTGTGACTTGTTTGTCCGGCGTCAGTTGCTGCCAGAACATCATCACCGCAAGAATGACCACGGCACCGATGGTAATGACATCGAGACGCTTGGCCTGATGACCATTGGTCTCTTGCAACGTACCGTCATCACGCTGCACACCTTCGGGCGTGACCTCAAAGATCCAGGCCACCGCCAGCGCCGGAATAAACGACAGCACCAGCAAGGCAATAATGGCCTTGCCCACCCATTCGGGCGCAGACACGAAATCCAGCAGAATGTCGGCCACCTGCAGGAACAACCAGCCCACCACGATGTAAGCGGCCGCCACCCGGAACACGTTGCGGCGCTTGAGTTCGGAATAGATGCTCACCAGCTGCACTCCAGGTGGGGCTCGGGCGTCTTCACCAGCTCGCAGTTATCCGGATAGGCCTTGGCGTCCCAGTATTCTTTCAGGCCGGTTCTTTGATCCACAAATTTCAGGAACCGCGGATCAGTAGTAATCTGTCGGATCATCGGAAACCAGTATTCTGCATAGTCAGAAAAACTGACCGTGAGTTTCGATTCTGAGTTCGCGGCGAGTTGCAAGGCATATTCTGTCTGCCCGACCATCGCCAGTTCGCCAATAAAATAGTTGTACTTGCGGGTAATCTCCGGGTTCTCAACCACAAGTTCATAAAAGTCTTTGCCCCGCGATGGGTCCTTGATGACATCCGTCATCAACCCAAAGGCCGCCACCCAGTCCTTGTCGTCCGACAGCGCCGTAAACTCGCGACCGCGACTCGTGGCCTTGTCAAGGTCTCCATTGGCAATATCCAGTGCCATGAGGTAAGCCTGCGCTTCATTGAAACCGTAGGATAATGCCTGCTCCATCATTTGATAGGCCCGCTCGGTGTCCCCCTGTATTGCGTATGTGAGTGCCAGCTTGCTGATATTAATACCCACCAGCGGATCGATTTCATTGGCCCTGGTAAGCTCCGCCTGCGCCGAACGAATATGACCGACCGAAAGATAAAAAATACCCAGCCACAGTCTCGCGGTTGAATCATTCGGGTCGCGCACCACCGCCGCGGATAGCAACTCTTCCGCCTCGAGAAGACGCTTCTGATCGGCCTTCTTCAAACCGAGCACTGCGTAGGGCAGGGCCAGGCTGTCGTCCAGTTTTCGGGCGCGCTCCGCAGCAGCCACGGTCAATTCGCTGTAATTCGCAGCGTCGAGCTTTGGGTCCCGGGCGTTCTGATAACTCCAGGTTACCTGGTAAACGGCAGACAGATACGCCCAGGCCTCGGCGAAGTCCGGGTCCCTGGCGACCGCATCTTCAAGCGCGGCGCGTGCGCCGATCAATGCCGGGCCACGCTGGTAAAACAGGCTGCGGCCCAGCAGGAACTGCTCGTAGGCCTTGAGGTCTTCAGTTGGCCGTCGCACTGATACGGCATTCAGGCCAAGCTCTTTACCCAGGGCAGCCGTGATGGAGTTGGCGATTTCCTCCTGCACCGCGAACACATCATCGAGCTCGCGGTTGTAACTGCCGGACCACAGGTGGGCATCGGTGCCGGCATCAATAAGCTGAGCAGTAATGCGCACAGTGTCGCCCTGTCGACGTACCGAGCCTTCCAGAACATTCTGTACGCCAAGCTGCGCAGCAATCTGTCTGATGGGTGTCTTGCCGTCCCGGAACGAAAAAGCTGATGTTCGGGATGCAACCTTGAGGCCATCGATGCTGGCGAGCACATTAAGAATTTCTTCGGATATGCCGTCGGCGAAGAAAGCGTTTTCCGGATCCGGACTCATGTTGGTGAAGGGCAACACCGCTACCGACGGGCCGCCTGGAACCCTGGCAGGGCTTGCTGCGGATGCGGTCACGGGCTGAGGTAGCTGCTGTGCTGCGCGATCCACTTGCGCTTGCTTGGTCGTGACAACCCGCTCCGGCATGACGAAGCGCTGCACCACCACGACGGCCAGTGCCACCAGGATCATGGCAATGGTTACCTGGTCCAGCCGTCGTGCGGTGTGTTGGTGTTGTGGGTTTGCGTGGCCCGGGCCCGGATCCCGCATCAGCCCCTCGGCGGTCAGCTCGTAAGCCCACGAGAAAATTATCATCGGCAACAGGCCAAGGCCCAGGATGGCGATCAGCAGCTTGAGCGCGAAGGGAGGAAAGGCGAATGCATCGAACATGATGCTCGCCACTTCGATCAGCACCCAGCTGGCCACGAGATACGCTGCGGCGACCCGTACCACGTTGCGTCGTTTCAATTCAGACCAAAGGCTCACCTTGTTCTTCTTCTACGCTCAGCTGACATCCGGACAGTATAGATAAAGACCGGGCCTGAATACGAGCGATAATCAAGAAAAGGGGTCAGATTTATTTTTGCGGTAGAAAATAAATCTGACCCCTTTTTTACTGGTTATCGGACATGTAACCAGGACCAGCAAGGCGCGTAATATCGGCGCTATTGATCAACCTGATGGCCGTTGAGAGAATGTAGCCTGCAATGTGTGGAGCACAGAATGTGAAGTTACTATCTCTGTTGATAATATCAATCTTGCTTGCAGTCGGTGCTTCCCATGCCGGCGATAATAATGATGCCGAGGCCCTGGCGCAGAAAATGCTTGACGCCATCGGCGGCCGCAGCGCCTGGGCGCAGTTGCGTAATACTGTCAATGGTTCACAGCAAAATCGCGCTGGTCATCCCACCGAAGTTTATGCCGTGATAACGATGGATTTCGAACGGCCGCGCTTTCGCATTGAAACCACGGCACCCGATTTGCATCTCGTGCGCGTGATCGATGGCGAACGCAGCTGGCGCCAGGGGCGCGATGGCAAGATAGACGACGTGCCCGCCGATTTTTTCCAGGATGTAATGCGTTGGTACGCGTCACACCTGTACCGGACCATTCACCGGGTCGCCGCGCGGGATCCGGCCCTGTCGCTCTCCGTCAATGACAAAGGACAACTGGAAGTCAATGCCGATGGGAAGCGTATCAGGTGGTTTCAGCTGGACGCTGATGGTGCGCCATACCGGTTCGGCACTTTCGATAATGACGTCGGCGCCTTGTGCGGGCCGTGGGATTTCATTCAGGACGGTATCCATCACCCGACCTGGGTCTCAAATGCCGACGGTACCTGGCGTGCTTCTGTCCAGGCGTTGAGTGTCAATATTCCACTGCGTGACCATATATTTGCCCGGCCAGAGTAATCTGCAAATTTGCGCAGCGGCTAAAATAGTGCCAGATATTTTTTCTTTGCTATGCTCAGTAAACACCTGCGGGGTAATGGTTACCTTGTCCCGGTGCCTGTAGGAGGACCTGCTGATGGCAAGATATGTAGACGGCTATGTATTGCCGGTTCCCAAGAAAAACATCCCGGCGTATCGCAGGCTGGCGCGCAAGTGCGCCAAGATCTGGATCGAACATGGCGCGCTGGAAGTATACGAATGCGTGGGCGACGATGTGAAAAAGGGCAAGATCACCTCGTTTCCCCAGGCGGTACAAAAAAAGCGCAATGAAGTAGTGGTGTTTTCCTGGATTATTTACAAGTCACGGGCTCAACGTGATCGCGTCAACAAGAAAGTGATGCAAGACCCCCGCCTTGCGAATATGGATCCCAATTCCATGCCTTTTGACGGTATGCGCATGTTCTGGGGTGGGTTCAAACCGATTGTGTCAATGCGGGCGGATTGACACGAGCTGGCAGGAAAAGCTCCCGGACACGCGTGCCGAGTCTGCGTCCAGGTCCAGCGATCCGGTCGGGCAGCGTGCGCTGATATCATTTAAAACCAATCGCCGGTGGCGACCGATACAAGTAAGGGCAACAAACCATGGCCAAATTCAAGCTCACCTATTTCGATTTCGACGGCGGGCGTGGCGAACCGATCAGGATCGCATTTCACTCCGCCGGTATTGAATTCGAAGATCATCGGATTACTTTCGACGAGTTCCGGGAAGCCCGGTCCGGCATGCGCTTCAGATGCTCGCCCACGCTGCACATAGACGATGTGGAAGTGACCCAGTCCAATGCCATGCTGCGTTATGTCGGCGAGATGGCCGGCTTGTATCCCGACGACAGCCTGCAGGCGCTCTATTGCGACGAGGCCATGGAAGCGGTGGAGGACATCCTGCACCATGTAGTGCAGACCTTTGGCCTCGAAGGCGAGGCGCTGCGCGAGGCCCGCGAGAAGCTGGTGGACGGTTGGATTTCAACCTACATCAAAGGATTCGCCGATTTACTGGCGCGCGGTGGCGGCAAGTACTTTGCCGACGGCCGCCTGACGGTTGCTGATCTCAAGGTTTTCGTGTGGATCCGCTCACTGCGGCGCGGCACCCTTGATCACGTGCCGGCCGACCTGGTCGACAAGCTCGCACCCGGCCTGGTTGAGCACCAGGAGCGTTTGGAGAGCAGCCCCATAGTCACAGCTTATTACGCTGCAAGAAAAAATAAGTAAATGGTGTCAGATTTATTTTTCAGGTCGTAAATAAATCTGACCCCTTTTTTTAATCAAGGCTGCCATGTCACAAAAGAAGACCATCGTTGTAGTAGGTGCCACTGGAGCCCAGGGAGGCGGGCTGGTATCGGCCATCCTCGATGACCCCGATGGGCCATTTAAGGTGCGAGGTGTAACTCGCAATCCGGATTCAGAGAAGGCCACCGCGCTTGCACAGCGCGGCGTCGAGTTGGCGCAGGCCGACCTGGATGACGTCGAGAGCCTCAAGCGCGCCTTCGACGGTGCGTATGGCGCGTACTGCGTCACCAATTTCTGGGAGCATTTCTCGGCAGCAAAAGAAACGGAGCAGGGTCGAAATCTGGCCAGCGCCGCGGCCGCGGCCGGAGTGCAGCATGCCATCTGGTCGACGCTCGAAGACGTTCGCGACTTCGTTCCCCTCGACAGCGACCAGATGCCCACCCTGCAGGGCCGGTACAAAGTGCCCCACTTCGATGCCAAGGCCGAGGCCAACCAGGCGTTCCTGGGCCTCGGTGTGCCGACGACTTTGTTCTACACGTCATTTTACTGGGAGAATTTCATCTACTTTGGTCTTGGGCCGCAGCGTGGGCCCGACGGCAATCTGGCGATCACATTCCCGCTTGCGGACGCCAAAATGCCGGGCATCGCTGCCGAGGATATCGGCAAGTGTGCTTACGGGATTTTCAAACTCGGCGAGCAAGCTGTGGGTCAGACCATTGGTGTGTCCAGCGAGCACCTGTCGGGGACAGAAATGGCCGACGCGCTATCGAAGGCCATCGGCAAGCCGGTGTCTTACAACGACGTGCCGGCAGACGTATTTCGCAGCTTCCCATTCGACGGCGCCGATGACTTGGGCAACATGTTTCAGTTCAAGCGGGATTTCGAAGACGCCTTTCGCAAAATCCGCAGCGTTGAGCAGTCGAAAAAGCTCAATCCCGAGCTGCTCACATTCGAAGACTGGCTCGCCACGCACGCATCGAAGATCCCTGTCCCATAAGAAAAGGTGTCTGACACCTTTTTCTGGAATGTAGCTACCGATGAACTGGATGGAAATAATCGCTGTCGTTTTCGGGCTGTTGGCTGTCTGGTTTGTGGTGCGTCAGAGTATCTGGTGCTGGCCCACCGGGCTGGTCCAGGTATCACTTTATGTGGTCATTTTTTTCCAGGTCAAACTGTATTTCGACTTTGCGCTGCACCTGATCTACATCGTGGTGCAAATCTATGGCTGGTATCACTGGCTGCACGGAGGCGCCGACCACGGCAAGCTGGCGGTGACCCGACTGAGCGCCCGGGCGATGACCGGGTGGACGATCCTGGTGTTCGGTGCTACAGCGCTCGGTGGTTATGTGATGGCCGCCAATACCGATGCGGCGGTGCCCTATGGCGATGCGTTCACCACCTTCGCGAGCCTGGTGGCGATGTGGCTGCAAGCACGCAAACGCCTGCAGACCTGGCTTTACTGGATTGCCGTCGATGTGATTGCGATCGGCATCTACTACTACAAAGAACTCTTGCCGACGGCCGGGCTTTACGCGGTGTTCCTGGTCTTGTCGATCATCGGGTATATCAGCTGGCGTCGTTCACTGGATTCAGCGAACCAGGCCACACCTGTTGCGGGCAGCACTCAATGACTGGCTTCGACAGAAAATAAATCTGACACCTTTTTCGTAAACCTTAAGCCAATGCCACCGCACACTATTTCGAATGAAACCTGGCGCTACCTGTTGTTGGCCATTGTCGTCCTTGGATCGCTGGCAGCACTGACGCTGCTGGCACCGCTGGCGCAGGACATCAATTATCACGCTTTCGCCGATACCCGGATGTTCCTTGGCGTTCCTAGTTTTCTGAATGTGGTGTCAAATCTTCCTTTTCTTATAGTCGGTGTGTTGGGCTTGAACTTCTGCCTCAATTCAGCCCCTGCCCCCTCGCGCCACGCCTGGATAGTGCTCTTTATCGGCCTGGGCCTGGTGAGCGTGGGGTCCGCCTACTATCACTGGAACCCGCATAGTGACTCGCTGGTCTGGGACCGCCTGCCGATGACAGTGGGATTTATGAGCCTGTTTGCCGCCCTGATCGGTGAATTCCTGGATCAGCGAATCGGCCAGCGCTTGTTGTGGCCGGCAGTTTTGATTGGCCTGGGCAGCGTGCTGCATTGGCACTGGACAGATGATCTGCGGCTTTATGCCTGGGTGCAGTTCGTGCCATTACTGGTGATGCTGATTCTGCTTTTGCTCTTCAAGAGCCGCTATACGCATAGCTGGATGCTCGTCGTCGCTCTCGGGTGGTACGTGCTCGCAAAGTTTGCCGAGGCACTGGACGGAGCCATCCTGAATGCTACCGCCGGTATTGTCAGCGGTCATACCCTGAAGCACCTGCTTGCTGCGGCAGGCGCGTATAGCATCTACCTGATGTTGCGCAGGCGGCGATACCAGCCTGACGACGGATCTTAGATCCGAGCATGCAATGCTTGTTGGCAGACGCCTTTTTCAGATCAGCAGCAACCTTTTTCTGCCTGCACGGGCGGACATTTCACGTCACCATACGAGCAATACACACAGCAATCGCCCTCAAGCGGTCTAAGAAGAGCGCCGCAAGCTTTGCAGTCGTAATAAAACTGACACGCATTAGTCGGCATCAGCTCCTTAACTTTGTGGCTGCACTCCGGGCAGGTCAGAGTCGAATAAGGCTCAAATTCGGGAGTGCGAGTCATAAATATCTTGCCGGCAGGTGCTTCGTCCGAGCGAATGAAATAAGCGACTTCAACTGCATGTTTGCAGAAAGGCGTCAGATTTATTTTTTGTTTTTAAAGCCAGCCGGCCTGGTTGATTCAAAAATAACTCTGACACCTTTTCCCGCGAAGCACCAGTGACGTAGGCAATTGGCAGTAGTGGCTTGTTATGTTCCATTTGCACCTATCACCAATACCGCTAGCAATATTAGCGCCATTATCACTAAAACCTTTGTTGTTCGCTTATTGTATTGTTTAGTCATATCTTCTGAGTACACAACAGGATTAACTCGTAATGTATCCCATAAATACCCGGCAAGTATTATCAATACTGTTCCGGCAAGCACCCAAGGAAGATACTCAAAAAGAATAACAATGAGAACCAGATACGGAATACCCATCGCAGCGAATATGCCATTCGCCAGATAACCAGCGGTCTTGTGTTCTCTTATTACTTTATTACCGCAATTACTGCAGGTGGCTGGCTTTATCTCTGTGCAGAGGATATTACTCAGTAAACTCAACTTATGACTGCACTCTCCCATCTATGGAACATAACACTGCGGATTAGTTGCGAGACAGCCTGCGATGACACTGGCCCGAGAATGCGGTTCAAATTCAGCCTGCCTCGTCAGCTGCATCTGCTTGTTATCAGGCTGGGGCCGGTTCATTGCGGGCGCCGTCAACTGTTCGTGTCCGGCTTGAGGGTCATGAACATGGCGATGCCGTATACGTACTCGATGCCGGCTCCTGCGAAAGCGCCTGCTGCTGCTGACGCCTCGTACTTTACCAGCGCGAATGCGGCGACGGCCAGCGTGACTCCGAACGCCCAGTAGATCTTCATTCCAAAGAGCGTGGTAAACGTGAGGTATCGACCGGCGATGATGAGCAGCATCGCCGGGAAGAACCACTCCGCCTTGTGGTAAGAGGCACCGATGGCCACCGGTATGGTGAGTATCATCCAAATGGTGCCTTCCCACGCAAGGGGAGCCAGAGGATTGTCCTTGCTGTGGTTTCCCGATCGGCCCAACAGGCGGTCGAGCACGACGGACACCGGAAAGATCAGCATGCCGGCGAAGATGAGTGTCCACATCGCAGTGGTTGCGTCGACACGGGTGGCCACGATCGCAGCTATGAGCCAGGCCGTGGCCGATGTGACGGCTCCTGTCGCGCCGCCGTAATACCCCTCTCGCATATCCCGCTGAGCGTCTGCTATCGAGAGCATCTGGTGTACCTCCTCGTTTCGTGATTTTGTCCAAGCCATCCGTGCTGAGCTGGCAAGCCGCGCTCCGGGCCCGCCGCAGCAGGAGTGAGGGCTCGTGGCCTCTAGCCGAAACGGCGAGCGTATTAGAGAAGTCTCGCAGAAAGGGAGACCGCCGAGTAAGCAGCAGCCTAAAGCTTGGGCTAAGCGGCGGCCCGCCGTTTTATCATTGCTTGCACTTTATCCGTCTCCGTCCACGGTGCCGTGCGCGCCTCTAATGTAGTCAAATCACCTCTAAGAAACCAGAATTCGCTTGAATCCCGCACGTTCCCGGGTCTTCTGGCCACCACATCACCACGATATAAGGCTTTTCTTCAGGCCGCTTTTCAACAACAAACTTTGCGACAAGCCTTTCATCCACCGTTGTCGAATCTAAGATTTTGCTGGGCCTGTAAACAGGAATCCCTCTCGGCACGCTAGAGGAATATGCCAGAATAATGACAGCTTCGTTGGGCAGCTCCTCCATAAATCGCGGAACCGAAACTTGGTAGTGATTCGGATCATCAAGCTCGACTATTTTAATTTGAGCATCGTACTCCGGCCCGCTAATAGGAGCGAAACATGGGAACGCCGGGATGGAATACACAACCAAAGCGATGGCAAATAGAACTCTCACTGATACGCCTCACGTCATAGCTTAGCGGCGTCCCGCTGATGTCTCATTGATTGCACTTAATCCGTCCCCGCCCGCTGCTGCCCATTGTTAGATTGCCGCAAGAGCATGCCTCGCACAAAAATTATGAGAGCAGCGCCGTATCCAGCATGAAAGGGTGTCAGACTCGATTGTAAGTTTAGCCCAATCGACTTTTCTAAGACAAAGAAGGCACCCAAAACCGCGAGGAAAACCACTAGTGAACGACCAATTAAATGTGAAACAGAAAGGTTTGCTTTTCCCCTGCCTTTATCGGAACTAGTGTTCGGAAGTAATCGTAAAGATATCCAGAACACCAATACGATTCCGAATGTGAGTGCGCCAAAGGTGATGAGATAATCAATCATTGCCAAGCCTCATTACCGGCAATCTAACGTCTTGGTTCGGCGGCGGCGCGCCACCGCGTCGTTGCCTGCAATTTATCGGTCCCCGCCCACTGCTGCGCATTGTTAGACATCATTTTCAACCTTAAAATTGATTGTTCTTTCGCAAACTACTTCGCCGACTCCTGGCCTGAAAGTACTTGCCTGAATAGAGGCTGCTGCGGCACTCTCAAAGACCGCGCATCTCTCTTCAATCGAAGATGCCTTGACGTCGCTTGGTTCTCCATTGGCATTGAGCACAAACCTGATTAATATCGAGCAGGCCCTTTCGCGTAAAGCATGTGTGGCGGCGAGGCTTGCCGGGACCTTTGGAAGTGCGTGCGTTGTAATTCGGTTATCACAACCTTCAGCTTCCGCAGCTAACGACGAGCTTGCAAACAGACCGAGCATCAAGAGTGTAAATCGCTGGTCCATGATGTCTAACGTCCTAGCTCAGCGGCGGCATGTTGCTGTGTCATTGCTTGCACGTTATCGGTCCCCGCCCGCTGCAGCGCATTCTTAGGCTGCCGATTCAACGCCAACATCCCAGCTTGGAAATACGAGTACGGCCGGATGACATTTAAGTGACCGAGCCAGAACCTTTGCTCTCTCAACTCCCAGACGCACCCGATCATTTTCGATCGCGGAAATGGTTGATTGGGGAATGCCTGTCAACTCAGCGAGGTCATTCTGACTAAGTTCCTGCAATTCACGCAGAATTCGTACAGATTCACCCGGAGATACGTCTACCCGACGCTTTGCGTTTCGATACTCACTCATTTTCTTCTGTAGTCATGGTCAGTTACATCAACCACCTTCACAACTACCTCCCGCCGTTCAATTTTGTAGATCACACGATACTGCTTACTCAATCGAGACGATCGATGTCCTTTCCACTCGCCACGCAATAGTTCGTCGTTGAAGCCCTTAATCAGCCGCAGTCCTTGAGGTCCCGATAGTCGCACGATGTCTTTCCATTTCTCGTAACGCTTGAGGATGGTTTCAGGGAGCCTGGAAAGCTTGCGCGCGGCTCTGCGGTGCTCAAGGATCGTCCACATACCATAAATAGTATAATATACACTAAATGGTATGTCTAGCCCGTCAAATCGAGCACCCTAACGTCTTAGCGCAGCGGCGGCACGCCGCTGTTTAATTGCTTGCGCTTTTTCCGTCCTCGTCCGCTGCTGGACATTGTTAGGCGTCAAGCTGTTTTATGGCGCGGTCATGTTTACGATAACCCCACACTTCCAGCAATGTGGCAAGAACAAAAAAAACGATAACACCAAGCACGAAAGGCCAAAACTGAAGATTCAAGAACAAAACCACAGCCCCGATCACTAGGAGAACGAGAATTAGCTTGATACCCGATTTGATTCTGACTTGACATTGCCGCCGGTATTTCCTGTGCTCAGCAAATTTGGATTTCATCGGCCTATCTTTCGTTCTGAAACTGACGCCTAACGTTTGAGCTCAGCGGCGGCACGCCGCTTTTTCATTGTTTGCACTTTATCCATCCTCTGTCCGCTGCAGCGCCTTGTTATGCATCAGTGCTGCAGATGGGATCGATTGTGTAGTCCCGATGCGACCGCGAAGGCGAGCGCAGCGACGAAACCCGACACTGCCCCCCAGAGGGTCGTAACCAGGTTCAAGTCGCCATGAGACTTCAACAGCAAACCTAATAAGAATGAGATCAGATAAATCGCAAATACCCCCGTGATCACACCGGCAATCAGCACATTTGGAATATTTAAAGCTCGTCGCTTTCTCAAATAGAGTACGGCTGGCGCACCCAGCGCTAGCGCCCCGATATAGCTAGAGGGGATGCTGAAAATGAACAAAAAGAGAACTACGTCCTGATAATACCCGCGAAGAAAGACGGAAACCGCCACATACATGATCGCCGGCGCCAACGGAGCCAGCATCAAGCCGCGAAAGAGCTGCCGATTACTGATGTGATGCATAACTACTAGTGGTGGGACTGGTGCTAAAAGCCAATTCCGAAATGGTGGTTGTGGAAAAGAAAATCACCTGAGAAACACCTTTCTAGCCTGAAACTGAAAAATAAAAATTTCGCGAATGCCGTTATGTGGGCGTAACGTTTTTGTTTGCCCGGTTTTTTCGTCAATTTAGAGTATATTTTCTGGTCGGGCAATGGGGGAAAACACCCAAACAAGGCCATGGACGGACTTAAAATATCGAAAAATAAATACTTTTTCGGAAATGGTGTCAGATTTATTTTTGAATCAACTGGGCCAGCTGGCTTTAATAACAAAAAGATAAATCTGACCCTTTTTCCTCTTTTTTCCTGCATTTGGGGTATTCTGACCCGCCCCTACTCCATCACTCGGTGTGAATCCTCACTATGAAACTGCCAATCCTCGTTGTGCTTGCTTCTCTTTTAGTCCTGTCCTCTCTCGCCCGATCAGACGTTTCGTCAATCGCCTCGCAAGATGCGTTTTTCAACGCCATCAGCGCGCTCTGTGGCAAAGCCTTTGCCGGCAAGGTTACCGTCGATAACCAACCGAGCGACAGCTTTGCGAACAAGAAG
This sequence comes from Gammaproteobacteria bacterium, assembly GCA_041565075.1. Lineage (GTDB taxonomy): Bacteria > Pseudomonadota > Gammaproteobacteria > Steroidobacterales > JABDLF01 > JABDLF01. Next base: position 14,389 of record JBFGOQ010000019.1, on the reverse strand, counting down.
CTGATTATGCACGTCAGGCGCTGCAGCGAGTCGCAGTTACAAATTCCTTTTCACGTCGGTGACGATGCATCGCGTACCTGGGTGATTACCAAGACGGGTTCCGGTCTGTCGCTCAAGCACGACCACCGACACAGCGACGGCACGGAAGATGTTCTTACTCAGTATGGGGGCCATACCGTCGATGGCGGGTGGGCACAGGTGCAATCTTTCCCCGCCGATCAGTATTCAAAAGAATTGTTTGTTAAAAACGCTATTCCGCAGTCCGTAGGCAATACCTGGCAGATGTATATCTACCCTGAGCAATTTACCTACCGGTTGATTCGCCAGGGCCGGGAATTCAGAGTGGACTTCGATTTGACCAAGCCAGTTGATGCACCGCCCGCGCCGTGGGGATATGACGACACTTAGCGCCGGTTCACCGAATGATCATGGGCAATGGTCATAGGGCAAATTGAAGCTGATCTGAAAAAAAAGTACTCTGACCCCTTTGTCCACAGCGAAGTCCACTCGAACTCAGTTTGTCGGGTCCGGTGAACAGTTCGCACTGATCGCAGAATCCGGCAGTAGAGAAAGTGCGGGACCTAATCCGGTCCCAGGAATCGGCAACAACTCTTGGTCAGGCGCGTTCTCGTCGATCAGATATTCGTCCGGGACATACAGCACACCAGCGACAAGTTGTTGCAGTCGTTCAAAAGACCACCGCAGTACCAGGTGATCGTGCTCGTGTTCGCCTGCGTGGCCTACCAGCGGATTCTCAGGATCTATCGGGTCAAGTCCTTGAGCAACAAGGTGCGGATTTATCACTGGCAGAACGATATTCAAAGCATGATCCTCAGCGACAGTACCATCAGGGCCAGACTTCGCGCTGAGGATGGTGAAAAACTCGGCTGTCACGTCCAGCTCATTGCGCATCAGGCGGCTCTGATGGTATCCGATCAACGCATCGTTCAGGGCGTGGATATAAATCACACGCTGAATCGCCGACTGCGCAATATCAGAAGCTCGGCATAAGTTGGTCTTCGCCTGATATTGCAGCGGATCTTCCGCAGGTGTGGCACCGCCCATTTCAACCTCGATATCGTCGGCCGATTTGTGAGTGCTGGCTTTGGCTTCCGTGTAAGTTTCGATCATGTTGTGGACACCCTCGATGGCCATCCAGTAATCGAACAGCGGTTTTCCATCGCGCTCCCGGGTTCCGATCGCCCGGCCAGCACCCATCTCGGCGAGCAGAAAGCCACCGATGTTGCTGCCCATGCTCACTGCGTACAAGACCGTGGTATCAAGGGATTCGCAGGCGTCAAAAAACAAATGCGTGGCGACTTCCAGGTCGCGGCTGCCGCGGCTGATCGGCCAGCCCTTGTAGGTCGGAATCGTATTGTCGGGCTCGTCTTTGTATTCACCTGGAACTACTTCGTTGCCACGATAATTCACGAATACGGCCAGAACATTCAGCTCGTTGGCCATTCTCTCGATAACCGGTCGCCACGACTCGACGCCATGTGAATAACCGTGGGCGACGACCACCAGGTGGGTTGGGTCCAGCGCCGGCGACGCATATGTGCCAATGGATAATTCGCCCGAGTCCGAGATCATGAAATCGCGTGAGCCGTTGCTGCGGTCTGTGCAACGTACATTGAGGGTATCCGGTAGATCATCGGACGGCTCGTCGCTGTTGCCGTCGCCGCTAGAATCGTCATCACTGGACTCATCGTCGCTCGACTCGCTGTCTTCATCTTCGAATGCGAGCACGCCGGTGAGCGGCCCGGAATCAATCACTGCCAGCACAATCATCGGAGAGGTAATTAAGCCGCAGGCGATTAAGCCCGTCAGAAATGTACGCACAGAATTTGCAACTAGGGTCTGCATTTCGGTTCTCCCTCATCAAGCAATAACCCGCGACCACGTTTCGCGATTGCGTGGAAAAAACCGGTCCTGCCCCTGCCGGCACCGCCCGCCGCGAATACCGAGCGGGCTTTACATGCAAAATCTAGTCACAAACCACAATTGAAGCGCGGCAGGTTTTTTCATTAATCGGTCTGATTTTGGGCTTTTGCGGACGAGTCTTGGGATCGGCGAGTGCTGTATATTCATAGAGCAAAGGATCGCTGTTATCCAAAAAGCACTCTGACCCCTTCTTTCTTTTTTGCAATCGCACAAATCCCGACGCCATCAAATCGGGAATACGGGATGGGATTTATTTTTTGTTAATTAAGCCAGCTGGCCTGGTTGATCCAAAAATAAATCTGACACCCTTTTGCATTCGCTGCACCCCTATGCGGCCTGAGGGATTTCCCCCAGTAGCCTTGGGAGTTTTCCCCTATTTTCCTAGCTCGCGCAACCACTTACGCTTTGTTCATCGCAGTGCAACGGACTTGCCGTTGCCCACTAACCCAAAAGAGGAACAGCGATGAACACCAGCAAAAAACGATTCTATAGCTTTCATGGCCTGATCCTGGCCGTTACAGCTGCTTTTGCTCTCAGCGCGGCCGCCGCCGACACCAAACGCCAGCTGATCACGTACCAGCCGGGCACCAAGGCAGAAGTGCTCGCGGCCCTCGGTAGCGCCGCGGTCGTCCACCACGAGTTCGACGACCTGCGCCTGCTGGCCGTTTCGGCGCCCGCAGCTGAATTCGACGCGCTGGCCGAGTTGCCAGCCGTGGTCAATGTAGCCGAAGACTCGCTGCGTTATCTTTCCAACCAGACCGTGCCGTACGGCATCGATCTGGTGCACGCCCGTGAGCAGTGGGATGCCAACTTCGACGGCGTCATCGACAGCGGCGCTGCCAGTGGCAGCGGCATCCGCCTGTGCATCGTCGACACCGGCATCTTTGCCGCCCACGAAGACCTTGGCGCCGGGGGTGTGAATATCCTTGCTGGCCAAGGATGGATCGAGGGCGAAGACTGGTTCCTCGACCTGCAGGGTCACGGCACCCATGTCGCCGGCACCGTGGCCGCAGCCAATAACGGCGTTGGCGTCGTCGGCGTCTCGCCGGGCACCGTCGACCTGCTGATCGCCGACGTGTTCAACAACCAGGGCGAGGGTCAGTTCTCTTCAACCATTATGGATGCTGCCAACTGGTGCGCCGACCAGGGTGCTGACATCATCAGCATGAGCCTCGGCGGCCTGCAGCCAAATTCGGCGATCGAAGCCGGCTACCAGGCGCTCTATGATCGCGGTGTGCTGGTCATTGCAGCGGCTGGCAACGACAGCGGCCCGGTCATGAACTACCCGGCTTCTTATTCATCCGTCGTGTCCGTCGCAGCTATCGACTCCGACGAGTTCGTGGCCGATTTCTCCAACAAAGTGCCACAGGTGGAAGTGGCCGCGCCCGGCGTCTCGGTGCTGAGCGCCTACCCGGTAGAGAACGCGCTGACTGTCGAAGGCGGACCAAAATACGGCGCCAACTCGATTGCCAACACCGGCGCACCCGGCAGCTACCCCGGCGTCCTGGCTGACGGTGGTGACTGCAATACCCCGGCAGCACCCGACAGCTTCGCTGGCGCGCTCGTGCTGTGTGAGCGCGGTGGCTCGACCTTCGGTGCCAAGATCGACAACGCATCCGCCGGTGGCGCCGCAGGCGTGATCATTTACAACAACGAACCCGGCAATTTCAACGGCACCCACGGACAAGTCTGCTGCGGCTCGACGCCAGCCATCAGCCTGAGCCAGGCCGATGGCCAGGACGCGCTCGCCCATCTTGGGACGAGTTCTTCGATACTGGTAGAAGCGATGAGCCCCAGCGGCTATGCCGAGTTGTCCGGCACTTCGATGGCCACGCCCCATGCGTCGGCCACGGCCGCCGTGCAGTGGAGTGCCTGCTCCAGCCTGACCAACGACCAGATGCGTGCGCACCTGGCCGGTACCACCCGCGAATCGCAGCAGGACCTGCTGCCTGGCCGTGACATCCAGTACGGCTATGGCATCGTGCAGGTGGCCGAAGGCGTGGCCGCACTGACTGACGGCATTGACACCTACAGCAGCAATGGCGACGGCAGCAACCCGGCCAACGTAGAGTGCGCAACGGTGGACACCAGTGCCACTTCCGCTACGGGTGGCGGCTGGATCACCGGCAACGGCAAGATCAACTTCGGCTTTAACGCCAGCGACACCAGCAATGGCGCCAGCGGCGAACTGCAGATGAATGATCATGGTGGCAAGGTGCGCATCAAGATCGCAGCGATGACCAGCATCGGCGCGATCGATGGTGCGTGCGGGCCCATAAACGCCGGTGACAACGCCCTCGCCTTCCAGGGCGACGGCACGATCAACAGCCAGCCGGCCAGCTTCCGCGCCTGCGTCGCAGACAACGGCGAACCCGGCAAGGGCAGTGACCTGTTCTACCTGGAGTGCACCAACGGCTGCGATTACAACACTGCAGCAGCCGGTTCGGACGGCGTGCTCGGTGGCGGCAACCTGCAAGTGAGAGGCCCCGGTGAAGAGCAATCGGGAGACGGCGAAGCTGCCTCCATGGCCCTGGATCCGGTGTTGCTGGATGGCGGCACCCCCGGCGAGTTCCAGGTGTTCTCGGCACGCGTCGTGGACAGCGCACAGCAACCGCTGGCAGGCGCCACCGTGACACTCGAAGCCACCGCCGCCGACGGCAGCGTGGAATCGGTGGAATCGGTCAGCAACTCGGCGGGGGTCGCGGTATTCGTTCGCACCTTGTCAGGTGCCACCGAGTACCGAGCCTACTCCGGCAACGCCGAGTCCAACTCGATCATCACCCGTTAATTGCGACGGTTAAACCAAGCAGAGCAGGGGCGAGCAATCGCCCCTGCTTTTTTTATTGCTGACTCCAGGCCGCGGGATCCATCCCGTAGAACCTGCTGAGCTCGCCGTAAAGCTCGGGTAACGCTTCACGCATCAAGGAGCCGCGTTCAAAAAAGGTCTCCGTGGCCACAGCAAAAAACTCCGGTGGAGATGTCGCACCATAACTGTCGAGGACAGTGTTGCTGTGGGTTTTTACCCGCTCGACAAACTCGGCGAACTCCCGCGTAAATACCCGTGCCCAGCTCTCGTAATGGTCCTTGTCACGCAATCTCGGCAGCCCGTCCACGGCATCGTTTTGTTCATCCAGTTTGTGCGCAAATTCGTGCAATACCACATTATGACCGTCCTGCGGATGATCGACGCCCCTGCGTACATCGCTCCAGGCGAGCACTACTGGTCCTGCGTGCCAGCTCTCTCCGGCATTGGCAGCATAGCCTTCGGTCACGATCTCGCCATCCGTTTCCACGTGAGGCACCACGTAAGTCTCAGGGTATACGAGGATATTGCGAAAACCCTCAAAGAAGTCCGTATGCCCGCCCAAAAGCAGCACACAAGCATTGCCAGCAATGACCACGCGCATTTCGTCAGTGGCTACCAGACCGTCGCAACCGATGAACGCCTTTTCAGACAAGAATGCATTCACAAGACCGGGAAGTTGTGCCCGAAGCGAATCAGGCATGCGCTGATAGAGAGACACCTCGCGTTCCAGGATACGCTGCAGATTCGACGGCAAGGTTCCACGACGCAGGGCTGCACGTTGGCGCCGGCGCAAGTACCCGATCGCGAAGTACCCTATCCAGCCGAGGGCAGCCAGGGCAATCACTATGAGCACAACGGGACTAATCATCCAAAAGAGTCATCTTGGATCAGGTGCGAGCAGTCATGTTTGCAGCTCTGTTGCAGGCTGTAAAATAAATCTGACACCTTTTTCCTATACGCGCCGGAATAGCGAGAAATAAGGGGTCAGATTTATTTTTCGCCCCGCCATGATCAAGCGGTGGCCGTCTGGCAGGCGTAACTAACCTCGCACAGAGACAAGGGGGTGGGTAAAAGGTGCTTCACGCCTATTCGCCAACGTTACAAACGATCAATTTGATACCACAATTCGCCACGTACCAGGCGTCGGCTTGCTAGTGTTTCCTGTTCGACTCGTTCGATATCGAGCTCAGGATGTACCAACGGGAATAGCTCAAAAGGGTCGCGTTCCGCATCCTCGAACTTATCAAATACGTTGACCGTGACAAAGTCATAGTCGCGCTGTGTGCCGTCGGGGTAACGTACCCGATACAGCGCCCAAGCGTGCATTTGGCCACGACGGATACGATCCTCATGAACGGGTTTCCACCACTCCCGCTCAACCTGAAGATAAGCTTCATCTTGCCCAGGTTCCACCTTCATGAAATCCACGATGTAGATCTTGGGCGGCTGCACCTCTAAGACTGCAGCCGACAAAACCCCACCAAAGATGAACGCGAAAACGGCCACAAGCAAAGTGCTCTTTCTCATGATGGTCTCCGATTAGCGGTTTGGCGCTAATACGCCGATTACCGCGACAGATTGCCGGTTAATTATAAAGAAAAGGTGCTGAAGTCATAATTGTTCTTGAAATACGGTCCGGAAAATAAATCTGACACCTTTTCTGTTTCTACATTTGACTGGAAGCCCGATTTAACGTTTGCTGTGTCCCTTTTGTCCCCAGAGGAAAACCGCGACATGCCTGAGAAACCCGTGGCCCGGCCCAACGACACCCGCATTACCCGGTTCCTGCATGTGGTCGAGTGGCTGGGCAACGCGCTGCCTCACCCGGTCTCGCTGTTTGCCCTGTTCGCGGCGGGCGTGGTCGTGCTGTCCGGCATCCTCGGTTATTTCGAGCTGGCGGTGGTGGACCCCCGACCCGAAGGCGCCAAGGGCAGGGCTGCCAATGGCCTGATCGAGGTGGTCAGCCTCATGAATGCCGAGGGCTTGAGAATGATCGTTCTCAACCTGGTGAAGAACTTCGTGGAGTTCGCGCCACTGGGCACGGTGCTGGTGGCGCTCCTGGGCGTCGGCGTGGCCGATCGGTCCGGGTGGTTGACGGCCGTCATTCGCGGCATGGTGCTGAAAGCGCCACCGAGCCTGGTTACCGTCATCATCGTGTTTGCAGGCGTGTTGTCGAACACGGCGTCCGAGATGGGTTACGTGGTGCTCGTGCCGTTGGCCGCTGTCGTGTTCTATTCCCTCGGCCGGCATCCACTGGCAGGCCTTGCGGCCGCCTTTGCCGGGGTGTCCGGCGGTTACAGCGCGAACCTGCTCATCGGCACCGTGGACCCGCTGTTATCCGGCATCACGACCGAAGCCGCACGCCTGATCGATCCGGATTACGACGTAGACGTCAGCGCCAACTGGTTCTTCATGATCGCGAGCACGTTTCTGATTACGGGGATCGGCAGTTTCATCAGTCTCAAGATAGTGGAGCCTTCTCTCGGCCCTTACGAAGGCACGCCGGAAGACCTCGGGGAAGAGGATTCGCACCGCATGGACCCGCTGACGGCCCTGGAGAAGAAGGGCTTGTGGCGCTCGCTCTGGGCCACGCTGATTTTCGCGGGCGTCATGGTCGCGCTGGTCGTGCCCGAGGGGGCTGTGCTGCGCAACCAGGAAACCGGTGCCGTCTCCGGATCGCCTTTTCTCAAAGGTATCGTCGCGATCATCTTCGTGTATTTCCTCATGGTCGGCGTGGTGTACGGCCGCACGGTCGGCACCATCCGCTCGGACCGTGACGTGATCAACGCCATGGCGCATGCCATGAGCACGCTCGGTCTCTACATCGCACTCGTTTTCTTCGCGGCCCAGTTCGTGAAATTCTTCGGCTGGACTAACCTGGGCTCGATCACCGCGGTGGCAGGCGCCAACTTTCTTCAGGCTATCGGCCTGACCGGCCCTGTCGTCTTTTTCTTTTTTATTCTCGTCTGCGCCTTCATCAACCTGATGCTGGGCTCGGCGTCGGCGCAGTGGGCCGTGACCGCACCTATCTTCGTGCCCATGCTAATGCTGCTCGGCTATGCGCCCGAAGTAATCCAGGCGGCGTACCGAATCGGTGACTCCAGCACCAACATCATCACGCCCATGATGAGCTACTTCGGACTGATCATAGCGTTCGTCGCAAAGTATCAACCCAAGGCGGGAGTCGGCACCCTGATTGCGATGATGCTGCCCTACTCCGTGGCATTCCTGGTGTTCTGGTCAGCGTTCTTTTTTCTCTGGACCTTTGTCCTCGGGCTGCCTGTTGGTCCGGCGTCTCCGACTTATTACACGCCCGGCTAGAGAAAAGGGGTCAGCCACCTTTTTTACACGTATCGTCAACTTAGGGCTGTCTTATGAGCCCGAGTGGCGGCTGTACGAATAAGGGAAATTAAATCTGACCCCTTTTTATGTCTGGGCTTCCGGTCTCCGGCGCACCCGCTGCTGCAGCCACGGGCGGATCTTCAGGAAGCCGAGATACATGCGTTCGAGAACCCAAAGCACCGGCTTGAACCTTGCCAGCAAGCCCAGCGGGCGCAAGACGGGCACCGCCCGCCACATCGCGGCAAAGGCGGCAGCGCCGGAAACTATCGGCTCACCCCTTTCCTGGGCGTGAAAGCGCGACATCAGGGTCTCGGTATCCAGCGGGCAGCCGGTGGCGCTTTGCAGTTCGACAAAATTGATCGCGCCCGGGCGGCTCAAGCGCCGCATGAGCTTGATCTCCCGAACGCACAGCGGACAGTCGCCGTCGTACCAGACAGTGACCTGGGCGCCGCCGTCTTCCTGGCTATCGCTCATCTTGGTCTCTCGCTACGTTTATTTTGAGAAGCATTGCCGCGCCAAAATTTACCTTGGCACGGTCGCAACATAGCGAGGAAGCCGTCAAGGGCGCGTGAAGTCGGCCTGTACTTAGGTTAGCGAAAAAGCTGGCCCCTATCAGCTCAGATCAGGCCTCGTTGCCTTTCACCAGCAGGTACAACCCGGTGACCAGCATCAATAACTGGAATTCGAAACCGCCATTCATGACGTTAAATCCGTTCTTTAAATGCACCATGAAAATGGCGCCAATCATGATGACGATGACGATAGCGGCGCCGACACGGGTGACGATGTCCCTGGTGAACGCACCCGCGAGCAGGGCGGCCCCGGCCACGAGTTCGCTGATTGTGACGGCCCATGCCAGAGGCATCGACATTCCCATGGCGGCGGAAAAATCCGCTACCGGGAATTTGGCGTAACCATGATAGAGAAACGTTGCCGCCAGCGAGATTCGTAATCCCCAGTGCACATGCGGCGACAGTGTTTTGAATAAACCATCCATTGCGATCCCCCCAAAGTAATGAACTGCCTAGGCTAATTCATTCGCGCCACGCCTGACACGCTGCACGGCAACATAAGCTGCCGAAAACGTGGAAAAGGAGTCTGGCCCCTTTTCTTGTGTACAGCGTGTGTGGAAAAAGTGCCAGATTTATTTTCCAACGATTCAGGGCAGGAATTAAAAAAATAAATCTGACACCTTTTCTGCATTCACTGGCCATCACTCGGAATTGGCGGTTTCTTTTGTGACACTCTTGAGGATGCCCTCGCGCTCGGTGGCCAGCAGTTCTGCGTCGTACCAGAAGCCATTCACCATGACACCGACGGGCCGTCGTAGCGTTGTAAGGTCCTCGCGCGGATCGGCATCGAGCAACACCAGGTCCGCCCGCGCGTCGGCGGCGACCACGCCCCATTGACCCTCTTCGCGCAGGAATTTCGCGGCGTCCGCCGTCGCGATCCGCAGTACCTCGTCGACGGGAATGTCGGCCTCGATGAATGCGGCCAGTTCATCGTGAATCGCGAAGCCCGGCAGAACAAAGGGGTTGGGCGTGTCGGTGCCAATCAACAACGGCACGTCGGCATCGTAGAGCATCTTCACGAACGCGAGCTGATTGGCGATCGCCTGCTTTTTCTCCTCGTCGTAAGGCCCCATCCTGGCGGCGGAGCCGCTCCACCAGCTGACCAACCCGGGACCTACGTAGGCCGCCTCTGAGCTCGAGAAAAACGCCTCGGTATCCGCCGCATATTGATAACGCGTGCCGATCACCGTCAGCGTCGGCGAGTGCCAGACGCCGTGCTCGGCTGACAGGCTCGCAAGCTCTGCCAGGCGTTCCTTGTCGATGGTGGCCCAACGGGTCATGAAGCGCGCATTCTGATCCTCTGCTGTGGTCGCGCTTTGGCTCACGCCCTCGAAGTGCTCGATGCTGTCGGGGCCGAAAGCGATAATTTCCTCGACCGTCATGCCCTTGGGCACATGCGTATACACCTGCATCTTTCTGTCGCGAGCGGCCTTGACCGCCGCAGCATAGATCTCGGGCGTCAGGCCTTCATAGAGCTTGACCGCCTTGTAGCCCGTGGTGCGCTGGCTCTCGACAGCGCCGATAGCTTGCTCCGGCGACGTCACCATCAATGAGCCCTCGCCCCAGCTCGGATCGGGACCATCCATCAGCGGCCCGGGCGTGTAAATATGCGGGCCGATCAAGGCGCCCCGCTTTGCGCCGGCGTCCAGCATGAACGTGGCCGAGGACCCCCACATGTTGCGCAGCGTCGTCACGCTGTTCGACAAAAACAGCGGCCCTTGCACTTCGGACCAATAGTGAACGTGCATGTCTGCCAGACCGGGCATGAGCGTCATGCCCTTACCGTCGATCACCCGAGCGCCGCCAGGCACCTCACCTGCACCATCGTTGACGCTGATGATCTTTGAACCCTGAACGGTGACCGCGGCGTTTTCGAGCACGCCGGCTTCGCTCATCGATAACACCCTGACGTTGTTGAACACCGTGATCGCGTCGTCATCCGCGACCAGCGGCATTGACACTGCGGCAATAAAAAGAATGGCAGTCAACCTCAGCAGCATGGTGCTATCTCCTTTAACTCGTCTCGCCCTCGCAAAGATCATGGTAAAAAATGTCGGTAAAAGGTGTCCGGTAAAAGGTGTCAGATTTATTTTTCATCGATACAGGGCAGGGAGTATAAAAAGATCTGACACCTATTCTGAAAATAATTCTGACCCCTTTCTCACCTTCCGGCTGCTTCTTGAGCGGGCGCCTCGTCGACTGCCAGGAAGCCACCGGACTGGCGCGCCCACAGGCCGGCGTAAACACCGTTCTTGGCGAGCAGTGCCTGATGGGTGCCAGTCTCGATAATTTCTCCATCGTGCATGACCACCAGGCGATCGAGCGAGGCGATGGTCGAGAGCCGATGGGCAATGGCGATTACGGTCTTGCCTGCCATCAGCTCAAACAGGCTCTCCTGGATGGCCGCCTCGATTTCTGAATCCAGCGCAGAGGTGGCCTCGTCCAGCACGAGTATCGGGGCATCTTTCAGAAACACCCGCGCAAGGGCAATACGCTGACGCTGACCCCCCGACAGCTTCACCCCGCGCTCACCCACAAACGCATCCAGCCCCTTGCGGCCCTCCTGGTCCTCCAGGCTCTCGATAAAGCTCCAGGCTTTGGCGCGTTTGGCGGCCTCGATAATTTCTGCCTCGGAAACATCGGGCTTTGAATAAGCAATGTTTTCCCGGATCGATCGGTGCAGCAGCGAGGTATCCTGGGTGACCACCCCGATCTGACTGCGCAGCGAATCCTGCCCGACCTTGGCAATGTCGACGCCATCGATGGTGATGGAACCGGCTTCCAGGTCGTAGAAGCGCAACAGCACATTGATGAGCGTGGTCTTGCCCGCGCCCGACATGCCCACCACACCGAGCTTTTCACCGGGCCGAACCTCGAGGTTGAGGTTCTCGATCACCCCGGATTCCTTGCCGTAATGAAAGGTGACCCCGTTAAAACGGATGTGGCCCTCGGTAACCACGAGTTCGCCGGCATCTTCCCGGTCGGTTACCTCGAGGTCTTCCGACAGCATGCTCATGCCGTCATGCACCACGCCGATATTCTCAAACAGAGCGGATGTCTCCCACATGATCCACTGCGACATGCCGTTAATACGCAGCGCCAGGGCCACCGCCACTGCAATGGCGCCGATGGAAACCACGGCCCCCAGCCACAGCCATATGGACAGCGCCGCAATCGCGAACACCAACAGGGCGTTGTTCAAATAGACGCTGGTCTCCAACCCCGTCACGAGGCGCATCTGGCGATGCACGGTCTGCAGGAACTCATCCATGCCTTCTTTGGCGTAGCTCGCCTCGCGCCCGGCATGGGAGAAAAGCTTCACCGTGTTGATATTGGTGTAGCTGTCGACAATACGCCCGGTCATCATCGAGCGCGCGTCGGCCTGCTCGCGGCTGACTTTCGCCAGTCGCGGCACGAAATAACTGACAATACCGACATAAACTATCAACCAGCCAAGCAGCGGCACTACCAGCCGAAAGTCGGCGTAGCCGATTACCACGATCATGGAAATGAAATACACCACCACGTAGACGAGAATATCTGTCAGTTTCATCACGGCTTCGCGCACCGCGAGCGAGGTCTGCATCACCTTGGTGGCAACGCGGCCGGCAAATTCGTTGGCGAAAAACGCCATGCTCTGCTTGAGCAAATAGCGATGCATCTGCCAGCGCGCGATCATCGGATAATTACCAAGCAAGGTCTGATGTACGATCAGTGAGTGGAGCAGCACCGCCAGCGGCAACGCAACCATGAGGAACCCGCCCATCAGCCACAGCCGCGTACCCTCTCTCTCGAGAAAGCCCGCACGCTCGGCCCCGGCCAACCAGTCAACGATCGAACCCAGGAAACCGAACAAGGCCACCTCGCCGGCAGCGACGAACGCTGTCAGCATCGACATGACCAGCAGCCAACCCGCAACCGGCCTGGTATAGCGCCAGCAGAACGCCAGCAGCGAAGACGGCGGCGACTCCGGCTCCTCCGGCGGATAAGGATTTACCCGGGATTCAAAAAATCGCAACATCGACGAGGCACTCCGTGTCCGCCGGGTTTAAAGAAGATCTGCCTGAAAAGAGTTCAGAGTATATTCTTTGGACGGCCGCCAGGCACGTACCACCCATGCCAGAGCATTAGCGCTTCGAAAAATGATTTGTTAAGCATCATGTAGTGTGCGCTTGAGCAGCCCAAAGCTCGATCTTCCCTCGATGCGGAGACCAGGCATTCCACGCTTCCCCGGCCCAGCGCTGGACCAAGTCGCAATGCGCCTTTGCTGTGCTGGCCTGAAGTACGTCGAATGCTGTGATTCCTCCCCGACTCGCCGGTGGTTCGAGCCAGGTAAAGCGCATGCTGTCGGCGCAGTGCTTGATGATAGCAGTCGCCTTTTGATGCGGCAGGCCAAGCTCGAGCACGAAGTACAATGAAATGAGGTGCACAGCCACCGACTGAATCGACTGCGGCGATGGGTGTCCCGGGTGCTGTACGGCGTAGGTATCAACCGTAAGTTGATGGACCGCCAGATACGCCGGATCACAGTATTCACGAGCAAGCAATTCTCCATAAGCTGCCCAACAGCTTGGTGAGGATTCCATGTAGCGGTGCACCGGCCCTTCCACGCGAGGAAGATCGGCGCCACAGCCGGGGCATACTTCGTGATCCATGACGCCTTTTTCTGCGGTGCTAGCCCTTATCTCTGACCGGCTTACTTGCCGACTGCGTGTGCACGACTTTCCAGGCGCCGTCGACCCATCGGAACAGGTAGGTCCCATGGCCACGATTGTGAATATCGCGCCCGTCGGGTGTTGTTAGCTTAATCTCCGTGTCGACCACCGCCCACGCAAAGTTTCCCTCGAAGTGGGTCTGGATGTTCGAGAATCCAAGGCGAAGCCCCAGTTCAGCCTCGGGTTCTACGTGATTCTCCACCAAGTCCTTAAGCCCGACATTCTCTCCCCCACCTTCAAAGTAGCGCGCTCCGTTCCAGTCCAGGAAATGACTGTAGAACGGCGTGCCGTCGCCCTGCTCCCAGCCAATACGAATCTCTTCCAGAATGGCTTCGAGTTGAGCAGGGTCATGGGAGGCCATCTCCTGGTTTGGTGCTGCGCACCCGGAGAGCATAAAAACCATGAGGACGCATAGTTTGATCGACTGTTTCATTTCATTCCTCTACAAAAAGGTGTCAGATTTATTTTTCGGGGAGAACTCAATTGCCGGGATCACGCAGCCGTACGGGCTTCCTCGCGCCTCAATCACCGCAGCTTCGCGAATCCCGCTTGGGGCGTCAAATCTGGCAAGCCGTTGCCAGGCAACAAACGTACTCTGACCCCTTTTCCCGCGGTCCGCCTTCATGGCTCGATCCCCGGCACGTAGTCTGCGACAATCGGCATGGGAACGAGCCATAAAGGACATGACAATGAGACTGCAGCGACTGATGCTTGCTATCGGCCTGCTGGCCGCCATGGCGGGCTGTCAAAAGACGGAACCGCCTGAGCATGACACCGCCGCGGATACTACCGTGACACAGGCGCCGGTCGAGGAAGCCCGGGAAACGTCGACCGTGCCTGATACAGTGACCAGCCACATGCACCTGCATGCTAGGCAGCTGGAAGCGCTGTTGTCGGCCCTGCAGGCCGGCGATCTCGAAGCCGCCGGCACCCCCGCCTACTGGCTGTCCCGACACGACAAGGTGGCGGGGCTGCCCGATGACTGGAGTCCGTACATCATCAGGATGCGA
>JBFGOQ010000018.1:0-39688 GCA_041565075.1 Gammaproteobacteria bacterium | reverse complement strand
GCCTGCACGTCCTCGGGATCACCCGCGGCCAGCTTGGCGATGTGCTGTTTTATCTGATCCGCCTGTTCCTTGCTCGCAAGATTGCCAACCGCCTTCAGCGATTCAATCTTGAGTGTCTTGTCTGAGCTGCTGGCCGCAAGCGCCAGCAATTCAGTCACAATTGCAGGGCTGCCCAGCTTGCCGAGCGCCCGCACCACGACGGGAGCGGCTTCGTCGCGCTGCTTGAGCATTTTCATAAGCGATGGCACCGCCTGCGTATTACCAATTTCCGCCAAAGCATCGACAGCCCGCTCGCGCACCCACCAGTCCGAGTCCTCGAGCGCCTTGACCAGATGATCGAATGCGCGCGGGTCTTTAGTGGCATTCAGAATCTCGATAGCGGCCCGGCGGATGGACTCGTCGTCGTCGCGGATGAGTTCCAGCACCGCATCGACGACCCTGGGCCCGCCGATCTTGGCCAGCGCGTCCGCAGCCCGACCACGTACCCACCAGTCCTCGTCCTGGACCGCCGTCAGCAAGTCTTTGATGGACTCTGCACTGCCCACCTCATTGAGGACCTCAACGGCGGCCCTCCGTGCGTACTCGGAATCGTCCTTCAATGCTTGGAGCAGGTACTTGGCCGTATCGGGATGATTGACCTTGATAAGCAGATCGACCGCCTTGTTCTGGATATTGATGTCACCATCGAGCAGCAGGTTGCACAGAACCTTGACGTCCAGGTCACCATCCATTTTCTTGAGCGAGTCCAGTGCCGCCTCGCGAATGGTAGGCTGCGAGTCGGTCAAGAGTCGCTGCAGTGCCTGTTGCACATCAGGCCGATTGAAGCGACCGAGAATGCGCACGATTTGCTCGCGGATAACCGGATCCTTGCCCGATGAGCGGCTGATCAGGTCCGGCACCAGCGTGTCATCCGCAATTTCTGCGACGATACGCATGACTTCCCGTTTTTCATTGTGTTCCAGGCCATAGGCATGTTGGATCAGGCCGCTCAATCTCAGGCGTTCCTTATGATGCTTGAGGACCTCGATGAGCCCGCCTTTGGAAATATCCTCGTTCTCCAGATGGTCCAGCAGGCGATTCGGATTAAAGGTGTCCTTGCCGATCATCGCCCAGGTTACACCTTGCACCACTTTCTGGTTTGGGTTGGCAAGTCCCTTGACGAATTGATCGAGATTTTTGTCTTTCAGTAATCTGCCAAGCAAATCGACCAGCACGACCATCTGTTTCTTGTCGGCGATCTCGAGCTGCTCGTAAATCCGCGGTATGGCAGACCCGCCGAGCTTGGCCACCTTTTCGACGATTTTCGCCGTGGCCTCATCGGTAGGATCTTTGGCGCCCATGATCTTGTCGATCAGTCGTTGCGCCTGCATGCCACGGATGAAATTCATTTATTTCCTTTTGCAGATTTCGTGTCAGTCATGTGTGTGCTCGAGCCCGATGCTTGCCGGCGGAGCCGCGTCACGGGCTGTGGATCGATCTGCCGCATCCTGCATGACTTCTGAGCCTCGGGTTGTATCGCGATGTACCGAAATTCCCTTTCGAATGGCGGGCCTGGAAAGGTTACCATTACAGTTCAGCCCGGGCGAGGGGCCCGCTTGCGGCCAACCCGGCCAATCGGGGACGGCTATTTGCCTGTATTTTTACATAAAGGCCCGCATTACGGGAGCCTGAACGTGATGGCGGCAGCCACGGCGATTGAAGGGCTCGATAGGGCGAACTGCAGATAAATGGAGGCGACGGGCAGGAATCATGACAAACTCTGTTGAACAACGCGTGCGCACGGCGCTTGAGAGTTGGATCGACCCGTGGCTGGGAATCAGCCTGGTGGCCGCCGACGTAATCTCGTCGCTGAAGGTGGATGGCGACAAAATCGAGCTGCAAGTGGACCTCGGTTTCCCTGCCGGCGAATATGGCAAAGAGCTGGAGGACACCCTGCAAGCTCTGCTTGCCAATGTCCCCGGTGCTGGCGATGCCCGGGTAGAGGTGAGCTGGAAAGTCGCGTCGCACGCTGTTCAGGGCAATCTCAAGCCGGTGGGCGATATCAAGAACATCATTGCCGTGGCTTCCGGCAAAGGTGGGGTCGGCAAATCAACGACGGCCGTCAATCTTGCCCTGGCGCTGGCGGCCCAGGGGGCAAGGGCAGGGATTCTGGATGCGGACATCTACGGCCCCAGCCAGCCGCGGATGCTCGGGCTTGCGGGGCAAAGACCCAGAAGCCTTGATAATCGCAGCCTCGAACCGCTGGAGGCCTTTGGCCTGAAATGCATGTCGATCGGTTTCCTGATTGACGAAGAGCAGCCAATGGTCTGGCGGGGCCCGATGGTTACCCAGGCGCTCACCCAGCTCATTGAAGAAACTCGCTGGGGCGAGCTGGACTATCTGATCGTGGATATGCCGCCCGGGACAGGGGACACCCAGCTCACCTTGAGCCAGAAAGTGCCGGTGAGCGGAGCAGTGATCGTGACAACACCCCAGGACATCGCGCTGCTGGATGCGCGCAAGGGACTGAACATGTTCCGCAAGGTCAACATTGCAGTGCTTGGTATCGTGGAAAACATGAGTACCCACCGATGTTCCCAGTGCGGGCACGAAGAGCCGATATTTGGCGATGGTGGCGGCCAGCGCATGGCCGAAGAATTTGACGTACCCCTGCTTGGACGCTTGCCCCTGGACATTCGAATTCGAGAAGAGACCGACTCAGGACAACCAAGCGTGGTGGCCCGGCCACAAGGTGCGCCCGCCAAGGCATACCGGGAAATTGCCCTGCGCATGACCGCAATTCTTTCGCAAAAAGCGCGCAATTACGCCTCACGCTTTCCTAATATTGTCGTGGAGAACACCTGAATGAGCATAAAGTCGGATCGCTGGATACGCCGCATGGCGCGGGAGCACGGCATGATCGAGCCTTTCGAGTCCGGCCAGGTGCGCGGCGATGGCAAGATCGAGCAAGTCTCGTTCGGCACCTCGAGCTACGGTTATGATGTGCGCTGCGCAGACGAATTTAAAATATTTACCAATATAAACTCGGCAATCGTCGACCCGAAAAATTTTGATGCGAGCAGTTTTGTGGACCTGAAGGCTGAGGTTTGCATCATTCCGCCCAATTCATTTGCGCTCGCGAGGACGGTGGAATACTTTCGGATTCCGCGCAAGATACTTACAATTTGTCTTGGCAAATCGACGTACGCGCGATGCGGCATCATTGTCAATGTGACACCGCTGGAGCCCGAATGGGAGGGTCACGTTACGCTGGAGTTTTCAAACACCACGCCGCTGCCTGCCAAGATTTACGCCAATGAAGGCGTCGCACAAATGCTGTTTTTCGAGTCCGACGAAGTTTGTGAAACGTCCTACAAGGACCGCGCGGGAAAGTATCAGGGTCAGCGCGGTGTTACCTTGCCAAGAACATGATCGGGAGTTGAGCGACGGGGCATCAAGCAGGCCGGGCGCCTGCTCAACCGGGGCCCGATTCGGAGAAAACTACTGGTTTTTCAAGTAAGCGGCCGTCCAGAAATACAGCCTCATCGCGCATCTCGAGCCGGCCTGCTGCATGCCAGCCGATAACTTCAGGATACAACCAGTGCTCTGCGCTTTGCACGCGCCGCCTCAGGCTGTCTTCATCGTCGTCGCTGGAGATGTCAATTCTCGCCTGGGCAATGATGGGGCCACCGTCCAGTTCTGCGGTGACAAAATGCACGCTCGTGCCATGTGTGCGCTCCCCGGCCTCAAGCACCCGCTGGTAGGTGTTCAGGCCACGATAGCGTGGTAACAAAGAAGGGTGAATGTTCAGGATCCGGCCCGGGAACGCTTCCAGAACCTCGTGACCGACGATGCGCATAAAGCCCGCGAGCACAACCAGCTCGACCTCAGCGCCCTGCAAGGCTCTGGCAAGCGCCAAGTTCCAGGTGCTGCGGTCGGGGTATTCGCAGGGCGCGACAACGTGGGTCGGCACACCAGCTGCGACGGCACGTTGCAAGGCCGGCGCGCTTTCTACATCACTGATCAGCACTGCGACCCGCACCTCAAGCTGTCCGGCTGCGACGCGGTCAAGGATGGCCTGCAGGTTGCTGCCATTGCCGGAGGCGAGTACTGCGATCTTGCCAGGTGCGTGTGCAGATGGATTCAAGAAAAAATCCTGAGGCCATTGGTCGTGTCGCTGACTGACCCGATCTCAAAAACTGTCTCGCCATGCTCTTCGAGAATCTTCCGGGCCCGTTGCAGCTGGTCCGGAGGGATTACCGCAACCATGCCGATGCCACAGTTGAAGGTACGCAGCATCTCTTCATCGCTGATATTGCCTGCTTCCTGCAACCAATCAAAAACAGGTGAGCGCGGCCAGCTTCCCTGCCGGATATTTGCGCCTAAGTCGTCGGGCAGCACGCGCGGCAGGTTTTCCGGCAATCCGCCACCTGTAATATGAGCGAGAGCGCCGACTTCTACTTTTTGGATCAGCGCCAGTATCGCCGGGACGTAGATCCGGGTTGGTGCCAGCAAGCACTC
This sequence comes from Gammaproteobacteria bacterium, assembly GCA_041565075.1. Taxonomy (GTDB): domain Bacteria; phylum Pseudomonadota; class Gammaproteobacteria; order Steroidobacterales; family JABDLF01; genus JABDLF01. The sequence continues at coordinate 35,188 of JBFGOQ010000018.1, read as the reverse complement.
CAGGACGCTGCGGGTGCCCAGGGATTCGGACTCGGCGCCCGGCCTGCGCTCAAGAATTTTGCGTATGAGTGAATATCCATTGGAGTGCGGGCCACTGGAAGCGAGCCCCAGGATAATATCGCCATCGTTGATTTTGCTGCCATCCAGCAGTGCTTGTTTTTCGCAGATCCCGACACAAAAGCCGGCGAGATCGTAATCACCTTGCGCGTACATTCCCGGCATCTCTGCCGTCTCGCCACCAATCAGAGCCATCCCGGCCTGGCGACAGCCTTCTGCGATGCCGGAGACCACAGCGGTTGCAATGTTCACCGACAATTGGCCGGTAGCGTAATAGTCCAGAAAGAACAGGGGTTCGGCGCCCGTGACCACCACATCGTTGGCACACATCGCGACCAAATCAATGCCGATCGTGTCATGTTGCCGGCTGGCCACGGCCAGCTTGAGCTTGGTGCCCACGCCGTCGGTACCGGATACGAGCACGGGCTGGCGGAAGCGGTCTACTGGCAGCTCGAACAGGCCCGCAAACCCCCCCAGTTGCCCTAGCACGCCCGGCCTGTGCGTGGTTTTCACGATCGGCTTGATGGCCTCGACCAAGGCATTGCCGGCATCGATGTCTACACCGGCATCGCGATAGCTAAGTTGTTCTGTATCTTTCACTGGAGCGCCCGGGGTCAGAAAGCCTGGCAGCCTGTATAATGCCGCGATTCGCGATGCCGTCCGGGCCTGGGCTCGGTGGCCGCGGTATTCTACACAAGCGCGGGTGTCCTGTGACAGGAGAACTGCCGGACAGCGCTGCCGTTACGGATTCTTCAGAGCCTGAGTGTGCGAGAAATACCTACACTGATGATTTCGATCGCCGTCGGGCTGCTTTTGCAAAGCTGGCCCGGCGCAAGCATGGCAGCGCGCGTGGACGACTTGTATTCCGCTGATGTGAGCGTGCAAGACAGATCGGAGGAGGCGCGAGAGGCCGCGCTCGAAGACGCGATGCGCATGGTCCTGGTGCGCGTTACCGGATCTCCCCAGGCCGCTGCACGTTCCGAACTTGAGCCACTAATTGAGCGCTCGGCGTCTTTTGTGCAGGCCTATCGTTATATGCGGGGCAATGCCAACTTGCGGTTGTCGGTGTCCTTTGATGGCCAGGCCGTGCAAGAGGCCGCGGCTGCTTCGGGAGTTCCGGTTTGGGGTCCGGAGCGACCCAGGCTGCTGGTCTGGCTTGCCATCGATTACGGCGGGGGGCAACGGCTGATTGTGCAGACAGTGAGGGTCCCGTGGCGCGAACCTTGCAAGCCGCAGCCCGCGAGCGCGGTCTGCCGATAAGTTTGCCGCTTATGGATGCGCAGGACCGGCAACGCATTAGTTTCGCTGACGTCTGGGGGGGATTTACCGAAGCAGTTGAGGCTGCCTCGGCGCGCTATGCGCCCGATGCGATCCTGGTAGGACGTGCGCGGCGTCGCCAATCCGGTCGGCTTGGCGTCGAGTGGAAACTGCATTTCGGCGCCGAACTCATGGCCGAACAGGGTGGCATTGGGGACGGTATTCAGCGAGCTGCTGATTATTTTGCGCAACAGTTCGCGATTGGCGGGCGGGGTCAGACAGGGCGGTTCGCGCAACTCGAAGTCGCGGACATCGACAGTCTGCGACATTACGCCCGGGTGATTGAACACCTGGAAAAATTATCAGTGGTCGAAAGCGTGCGGCTCAGCGAAGTGTCCGGTGATGCCGTCGTATTCGAATTGACATTAAAAGGTACCCTCGAGCAGCTCCGGCGAGCTATCGCACTGGGCAATGTCCTTGCGGAGCAGCGTTTCGGACCGGCCGGCCCGCCGCCGGGGCGGGATCTGCATTACCGGCCGGCGCTGTGAAACGCGAATCGATTCCCAATCTGCTGAGCGGGTTCAGGATCTTGCTGATCCCGCCCTCGGTCTACTTGTTGCTCGATGAGCAATATGTAGCGGCGACGGCACTGATTGCGCTGGCCGTTTTTACCGACGGACTGGACGGATTCCTGGCGCGGCAATATGGATGGCGCAGCCGCATCGGCGGCATTCTCGATCCGGTCGCAGACAAACTCCTTTTCGTTTCGGTGTTTCTTACCCTGGCCTACCTCGGTCATATCGCGCTTTGGCTGATGGCGTTGGTAATTGGTCGCGATGTAGTGATTGCAGGCGGCGCCCTGCTATATGAAAAATTGATCGGGCCGGTGGTTGCCCAGCCTTCCATGATAAGCAAGATCAATACTGTGATGTTGTTCTTTTTTACCGCGGCCGTGCTGCTCGAGCAGGCGGCGGTACCCGGGTTCACGGATAGCGTGGTGAATGTGCTGCGTATCCTGGTGGTGACAACGGTTGTAATCAGCGGCGCGCAATACGTATGGCACTGGGGTAGCAAAGCACTGGTGGAGAACAGAAAAGTTGCAGGCTGAAACCGGCATTCTGCGATTGTTGCTGCTAATCGGCACTGGCTGGCTGATTTATCTGCTGGCGCCGATTCTCACGCCTTTTCTGGCTGCTGGCTTGTTAGCGTACGTCGGTGATCCGTTAGTAGACAGATTGCAGAAACTAAAACTCAGCCGCACTTTCGCTGTGGTACTGGTATTCCTGTTGATCTTCGTGATGGTCATTTCCCTGGTCGCGCTGGTCGGCCCGCTGGTTAAAGCCCAGGTGGAGATACTGGTAAAGCAGATTCCTGTTTATGTGCGCTGGCTCGAGAGTCATTTCCTGCCACGCATAATTGAATTGCTCGGTATTGAACAGGACCAGGGTAAGCTGGGGCTTGCCGCATTTCTTGCTGAAAACTGGCAAAAAGCCAGCGGCTATGCAGGCAACGCGCTGGCAACCGTTTCGCGCTCAGGGGGGTGGATAATAACGGGCGTCATCAACTTTTTTCTGGTGCCCGTGGTGACTTTTTACTTGTTGCGCGACTGGGACGATATCATCGACCGGTGTGCTGCCCTGGTGCCGGATGGGCGCCAGGAGAAAGTATTCGCATTATTTCGGGAATCAGACCAGGTACTCGGCGCATTCCTGCGCGGACAGCTTCTGGTCATGTTGAGCCTGGCGATTATCTATTCGGCGGGACTGGCGCTGGTCGGGCTCGAAAATGCGCTGGCAATCGGCGTGGTCGCAGGACTGGTGAGTTTCGTGCCTTATCTCGGATTATTCGTCGGCATCGTGCTCGCCGGGCTGGCCGCTATCGTGCAGACCGGCAGCCTGCTTGTTGTCGCTCTGGTTGTTGCAGTGTTTGTCATCGGGCAATTGGTGGAAGGCATGTTTCTCACGCCACGACTGGTGGGCAACAGGATTGGCTTGCATCCAGTGCTGGTAATTTTTGCGGTAATGGCCGGGGGCCAGCTGTTCGGATTTTTTGGTGTGTTGCTGGCGCTGCCCGTCGCCGCGGTCGTGTCAGTTGCCGCGCGTTTTGCTTACCGGCATTACCGCGCACAACTCGGGCACCCGGTTACCACCGACCCGGCCCCAGACTGAGACCATGGCCAGGCAGCTTCCCTTGCCGGTCGGACTTGACGACCATGCCCGCTTTGCAAGCTATTTTGCGGGGCCCAATACAAGTGCGGTTGCGTACTTGAGCGGGATGCTCGAGGCGGACGACCAGGTTGCCTGGATCTGGGGGCCTGCTGGCAGTGGCAAGACCCACTTACTGCAGGCTGCCTGCGCGCAGGCAAGTGACAACGGCCAAAGGGCAATGTTTGTGCCCCTGGCCGCAGAGTCCACGATCCAGCCGCGTATCCTGGATAACTGTTCGGATCTTGCCCTGGCCTGTGTCGACGACTTGCACAGCGTCGCGGGTGACCGCGAATGGGAACAGGCCTTATTCCGTTTGTTCAATGATCTGACGGGTCGCGGTGGCAAATTGCTGGTGTCAGCCACAATGGGCCCTCAGCAGGTCGCATTTGAGTTGCCGGATCTGGGCTCCAGGCTGAGCTGGGGGCCGGTATTCAGGTTGCAGGGCCTGAATGACGCGGAGCGTATCGAGGCGCTCAGTTTGCGGGCCGGTCACCGTGGCCTGGAGCTGGGTGAGGGCGTGGGCGAATGGTTGCTCAGGCGTGTACCCCGTGACATGGGTGCGCTGTATCGCTTACTGGATACCCTGGACCTGGAGAGCCTGGCGGCCGGGCGGCGCCTGACGATTCCTTTCGTGCGCGGTGTCCTCGATCAGGATTCCAATCTAGGCTGAGCGCAGCAGCCGAAGCCAGGCGATAACGAAAACGAAACACACCGAGGCGCTGAGCACGGTCAGGGAGGCAAAAATGCGCGCGCCTGGATTGGCTACGACCTCGGTCAATCCCCAACCCAGATATGGAATGAGCAGCAAAGTGGATGCGGCAGTGGCGTATCTGGAGCCGCCAAGTACTGCGGGCAAAAAGAGGACCAGTGGCAGGATAAGCAACCCTGCAAGTATCTGCACCATGCGCGGTGGCCAGCTCATCGCCGTCAGCCACCAGGTCAAAAGCGCGATCAGAAGAAGCAGCCACGACAGCAGGACTCTGCGCCGGGGAGCGCGCATCATTTCGACGTTCATGCCAGGCGCGCTGCGATTTCAGCAACGCGCCGCCCCAGGACTCTGGCGAGATGTCGCTCGTGTTCCGTCAGCTCACCGGGTCCTCCGGCCGCATGATGACTGGCGCCATAGGGGGTGCCGCCGCTGCGGGTATCTGTCAGTGCGGATTCGGTGTAAGGAATGCCAACAAGTAACATGCCATGGTGCAGGAGTGGCAGCATCATGGACAACAGCGTGGTTTCCTGCCCACCGTGAAGGGTCGAAGTAGAAGTAAAGACCCCGGCAGGCTTGCCGGCCAGTTTGCCTGGTAACCACAGGCTGCCGGTGCTATCGAGAAAGTACTTAAGCGGTGCCGCCATGTTGCCAAAGCGTGTTGGGCTGCCCATGACCAGGCCGTCGCAGGCGACGAGATCTTCGTGCGTAGCATATGGCGGTCCCTCGTCAGGCACGCCCGGTAACCCGGCTTCGCTGTCGGCGCTGACCGGCGGCACGGTGCGTACCACGGCCTCGATGCTCTTGACGGACTCGATACCCCGCACGACCTGGCGGGCCAGTGTGGCCGTTGACCCGTGCCGCGAATAATAAAGCACGAGGATGCGGCTCATTATTCCAGGATCTCCAGAACTGACTCGGGCGGTCGGCCAATACGCGCCCGCTGGCCATTTATAACAATTGGACGTTGCATGAGGATGGGGTATTGCATCAATGCCTGCAGGACTTCGTCCTCACCCGGCGGTTGCTTGTCGAACGCCAGCCTGGCAAAGGCGTCCTCGCCCTTGCGCATGAGTTCGTGCGCATCGATACCCAGCATGCGGATGATATGCCTGAGTTCCTCGAGCTCAGGCGGCGTTTGCAGATATAGAACGACTTCCGGGGTCAGCCCGCGCTCCTGCAGCAAGGCGAGAGTTTGCCGCGACTTGGAACAACGCGGATTATGGTAAATCTTGACCGTCATGAAGGCGCTCCCGGCAAGGCCGCGAGCCATACTGTCTAGAGATGAAATTCCTGTCAAATCAATGGTAAGAATGACGTACCACTGTCTGGCTTTGCTTGACGGGTCAGGGTGCCCTTGCTAGCTTTCCGATGCGAGCCCCGAGGCGCCACCTGCAAAAAATAACATGACACAAATTGCGAGCTTGATCAGAACGGGGCTTTTGGTTATCGCCATCATGCTGCTCGCGGCCTGCGCAAGCGGGCCACCTGTACAGGAAATGAGCGATGCGCGCCAGGCCATAGCGGCCGTAGAGGACGTGGAAGAAAATGAACATGCTGCGAAACTGCTCGCGCAAGCACGTGCATTGCTGCAAAGCGCAGAAACCAAGTTACGCAGGCAAGCCTACAACGGTGCAAAGGTCGATGCGGTCGAGGCGCGCCGCAAGGCACTCGAGGCGCTTGAGGAACTCAACGCCGGGCGCGAGGAGCGCTGAGTCGTTGCTGCAGTTGTGCGGGGGCCGTTGTGGCTGAGCGCGAATGCAGAAAATATTCCATAACCGGTCGCGTGCAAGGCGTCTTCTTTCGCGCGTCCACAGCCGAAGTGGCGCGCGACCTCGGACTTGCCGGCTACGCGGTTAACCTGCCAGACGGTTCTGTCGAAGTGCTGGCCTGTGGTGCTGAAGACAAGATTGAGGTTTTGCAGAAATGGCTGAACCATGGTCCACCCATGGCACAGGTGGAACATGTCGATTGCCAGCCTGTGGACGATCCGGCGCCCAGCGGTTTTACTACAGGTTAGTCCGCGGCGCGCTTACTGACGATACCACTTGCGACTGAGCTTGCTGAACACACGATCCGCGTACCAGCGGTGTCCGACGCTGCCATTGTAACGAGCCAGCGCCTGTAAAAGATTACCGCGCTCGCGGTCCAGGTAATGGCGCAGGATAGTGCAACCGAATCGCAAGTTGGTTTCAATATGAAAGAGGTTGTCGTCGGGGCGGCCAATTTCATCCAGCCAGAACGGCATGATTTGCATGAGCCCGCGGGCACCGGCATGGGAAACGGCGAAGCGATCGAAGCGGCTCTCGATTTCAATGACAGCAAGGACCAGTTCCGGGGGCAGATCAGCACGGGTCGCTTCGGCATGCACCGCCTTGAGGATTGTCAGGCGCTCATCATGGCTGGGTACCAGGTCGTGCAGGCGATTAGACATGTCGGTCAGCCACACTTCTGCGGCGAACCGGTCCTCGAAGCTGGCGGAATCCGATATCGCGGCCTTCAATTTGTCCCGGAGTTCGGCATCGACAAGTGGTGTTTGCGCCCAGGCGTGAGCACCAAGTGCCGCTATCGCGACCAGCAAGATTGCCTGTTTCAGTAAGTGCACTGTCCTGCGCTCCTGACCGCCCTTGTCGGTAAGCCGAATGCCTGCGACGCGATCCTATGCAGCATTTGTAACGGTTCGGGCAAGAAAATCAAGGAACTCGGTCTGTTTGACATGCTTGGGCTCTTTGTCTAGGCGGCCCTTGTATTCCAGCGTACCCGAGTCCAGTCCCCGGTCCGAGAGGACTACCCTGTGGGGAATGCCGTACAGATCGGTATCGGCAAATTTCACGCCGGGACGCGCGTCCCGGTCGTCAAACAGGACCGCATATCCCGCAGACATCATCTTCTGGTAAAGCGCTTCGGCAGCCTGGCGCAGACGCTCTGACTTGTGCATGTTTATGGGGATGAGCGCGACATCGTACGGCGCCAGCGAAGCAGGCCAGACTATGCCCCGTTCGTCATGATTCTGTTCGATCGCTGCGGCGACTATGCGCGTGATGCCAATACCGTAGCAGCCCATTTCCAGCGTACGATTCTTGCCATCATCGCCCAGCACGCCTGCGCCCATGCTGGTGCTGTACTTGTCACCTAACTTGAAAATGTGGCCGACTTCGATGCCGCGCGCAATTGACAGGGTTCCTTGCCCATCGGGACTCGGATCGCCATTGACAACGTTGCGCATATCCATGCTCTCGGGTTCCGGCAGATCGCGGCCCCAATTTACGCCAGCCAGGTGGCGATGCGCCTCATTGGCGCCGCAGGTGAAATCCGCAAGTACCGTCGCCGCGTGATCCGCTAAAACCGGCAGGTCGAGCCCGACCGGGCCTATGGAGCCAGGCGCGCATCCGACCGCTGCCTCGATCGCTTCGGCGCTGGCCATGCGCAGCGGGCTTGCAACGCTTGCATGCGCGCCCGCTTTTAGCGCATTCAGCTCATGATCACCGCGCAGCACCAGAGCAACCAGACCGCCTTGGGAACCCTCGACGATTAATGTCTTGATGCACTGCGCCGGCGAAATTTTCAGGAATGCAGCCACTTCGTCAATGCTGCGCACATTTGGGGTTTCGACGCGGGCCAGCTTCTCGCCAGGTGGCGGGCGGTCAGTGGCCGGCGCAATGGCCCCCGCCAGTTCCACGTTGGCGGCAAAGCCGCTTTGATCAGAGAAGGCAATCGCGTCTTCACCCGAGTCGGCCAATACGTGAAACTCGTGAGAGAATTCACCGCCGATTGCGCCGCTGTCCGCTTGCACCGCTCTGAAGCGGAGGCCAAGGCGCTCGAAGATTCTTGAATATGCCTCGTACATGACCTGGTAAGTTTCTTCCAGAGAAGTGCTATCGAGGTGGAACGAATAAGCGTCCTTCATCAGAAACTCGCGCGCCCGCATGACGCCGAAACGTGGTCGAATCTCGTCCCTGAATTTTGTCTGTATCTGGTAATACGTCACAGGCAGTTGTTTGTAACTACGTAGTTCGCGGCGAGCCAGGTCGGTGATGACTTCTTCGTGAGTCGGGCCGAAGCAGAAATCCCGGTCGTGCCTGTCGCGGATGCGCAGGAGTTCGGGACCGTATTCATGCCAGCGCCCCGACTCTTCCCACAGCTCTGCGGGTTGCACACAAGGCATAAGCAGCTCCAGTGCTCCGGTCCGGTCCATTTCCTCGCGTACCACCTGTTCAACTTTGCGCATGACGCGCAGCCCCAGCGGCAGCCAGGTGTACAGCCCCGAGGCCAGCTGGCGAATCAACCCGGCGCGCAGCATCAGCTTGTGACTCGCTGTTTCGGCGTCGGCGGGCACCTCTTTCAAGGTGGCTACTTTCATTGAAGATAAACGCATAAAATGCCCGTGAGTGGTCGCGCGGTGTCCCTGGAGGGCGCTATTCTATCCAGCCACTGCCGCGCAGGTACAGGCGAAGCCGGTTATGTTGGCGTTTAGCCTGCGTGACACCGGGGGGTTTCCCGCCTCGACCGGGACTGACTGCGCCGGGCATGGCATTATTCCCGGGTCGAAAATTTCGAGGACAGCACAAACCATGGCCCCTACCAGGAAAGTTACCCAACTCAATCGCGCCCGGCGTAAGGGCATCTACCTGCTGCCAAACCTGTTCACGACAGCGGCCCTGTTCGCCGGATTCTATGCAGTTGTAGCGGCCATGGACGGCAAGTTTCAGCCGGCGGCAATTGCCATTTTCGTAGCCATGCTGATGGACGGTATGGATGGCCGTGTCGCGCGACTTACCAATACTGAGAGTGATTTCGGCAAGGAATATGACAGTCTGTCGGATATGGTTTCCTTCGGCCTGGCGCCGGCGCTGGTTGTTTACCAGTGGGGCGCTGCCAGCCTTGCCGAATATGGTTGGGCCTGGGGCAAATTTGGTTGGCTTGCTGCCTTTTTCTATACGGTGGCCGCTGCATTGCGGCTCGCACGCTTCAACACTCAAGCAGCGCAAAGCGCCAAGCTGTTTTTTCAAGGCTTGCCCAGCCCCTCTGCAGCCGGACTCGTGGCAGGGTTGATCTGGTACGGATCCGACGCGCAGCTGACGGGCTTCGGGGCGCTAGCGGCGGCATTCCTGATTACCGCGACTGCCGGCGTGCTTATGGTCAGCAATTTTCGTTACTTCAGTTTCAAGAATGTTTCGCTGGGCGAGAACGTGCCGTTTGCGTATGTAATTCTCATTCCTCTGGTGTTCATGCTGATCGCCCTGGATCCACCGCGGGTCTTGCTGCTCTTGTTCCTGGGCTACACGATTTCCGGGCCAGCGCTGACCATCTGGCGACTGGGCAAGCGCGATCGCTTGCGCAAAGAGTCGGGAAACACCGGCAAGCAAGGACAAAGCAAGCCCTGATATGAATCTTGACACGCGCAGGCTGCGCTACCTGCAGGCCATGGGCATTCAGGCGTGGGGCCTGCGCAGGCCAGATACCAGCCCGGTCGAGACCGCCGCGAGGCCAGCCCAGGGCGGTGATGTCACTGGCCCGGTCGACGGCCTGGACTGGGACGATCTCAGGGCGAAGGTTGCGCAATGCACAGCGTGCTCCCTGCACAAGGGCCGCACGCAGACCGTGTTTGGAACCGGCGCGCGGGAGGCGAGCTGGCTGATCGTCGGCGAGGCGCCGGGTGCTGACGAGGATATTCAGGGCGAGCCATTCGTCGGCCGCGCGGGCGTGCTCCTGAATGCCATGATAAGGGCAGTCGGGGCGCGGCGTGAGCAGGTCTATATCGCCAATGTCGTCAAGTGCCGACCGCCGTCCAACCGCAACCCCAGGCAGGAAGAGGCCAGTCAGTGCGCCCCCTACCTTGCGCGCCAGGTAGCACTGCTGCGACCGCGACTGATCCTGGCGGTCGGTAAAGTGGCTGCCAATAATCTGCTTGCATGCGACCAGCCCTTGGGCAAGCTGCGTGGCGAAATCTACGAGTACGGTCCACAGAAGATTCCGCTTGTCGTGACCTATCACCCGGCATATCTGCTGCGCAAACCTTCAGAAAAGGCCAAGGCCTGGGCCGACCTGCGTCTCGCCATGAGCGTGGCCCCGGCGATCGCAGACTGAGTGCGCTAATGCTGGCAAGTGCCACGAGGTTTCGTCCGATGAGCGAGGACGACCTGGATGCCGTGGCCGCTCTGGAGGCGGTGTCCTACGAGTTTCCGTGGACTCGTGGGATATTTCACGACTGTTTGCGGGTAGGTTATCGCTGTGACGTGCTGGAAGACGAGGCAGGTAATTTTCTCGGTTACTGCATACTGGCGGTGGCACTGGACGAAGCGCACATACTCAATCTTTGCGTGGCGACCGGGCTGCGCGGGCAGGGTATGGGCGGGCGCATGCTTGATTATCTGCTCGTCCGGGCACGCGAGGCAGGGTGCCGGCGAATATTCCTGGAAGTGAGGCCCAGTAACGCGGCAGCGCTGGCGCTGTACCGCGGGCGCGCCTTCCAAGAGCTGGGGCTTCGGCGGGACTATTACCGGGCGGCGGAGGGGCGGGAAGATGCCGTCGTCCTCGCACTCGATCTGCGCTGATAAGCGACCGGGCTCGACAATGCGCTAGAATCGCCGCCTTTTTGGCAGTGATCTTTCATCAACACCAGGGCAATGGCCAGCCTCATCAAAGAAATTAACCGTCGGCGCACTTTTGCGATCATCTCTCACCCGGATGCGGGCAAGACCACGCTCACCGAGAAGCTGTTGCTGTTTGGCGGCGCTATCACTATGGCAGGTACTGTCAAAGGGCGTAAGGCAGCCCGTCATGCAACCTCAGACTGGATGAAGCTCGAGCAGCAGCGCGGCATATCAGTGACCTCCTCGGTCATGCAGTTTCCATTTCGGGACCGGATCGTAAACCTGCTCGATACACCGGGTCACGAAGACTTTTCAGAAGACACCTATCGCACGCTGACCGCGGTGGATTCGGCGCTGATGGTGATCGACTGCGCCAAAGGTGTCGAGGCGCGCACGATAAAGCTCATGGAGGTGTGCCGAATGCGCGACACACCCATCATGACGTTTATCAACAAGCTTGATCGCGAGGGCCGCGAGCCCCTGGAGTTGCTTGACGAAGTCGAGCAGATTCTGAATATTCAATGCGCACCTTTCACCTGGCCAATTGGAATGGGCAGCAGACTGAAGGGTATTTATCATCTGCTTGAAGACCGCATTTATATTTATCGGCCAGCCAGTGCCGGCCGCCTGGGAGAAACCGAGACTATCGATCGCCTGGACTCTGACCAGGCGCGGGCGGTCATCGGTGAACATGCGCAGGATTTTATCGATGAAGTAGCGCTGATTCGCGGGGCTACCGCGGAGTTCGACCGACGGGCTTATCTTGCAGGCGAGCAGACGCCGGTATTCTTCGGTTCAGCTATCAACAATTTCGGAGTCCGGGAATTGCTTACCAGCTTCGTCGAGGAAGCACCTGCCCCGCAGCCGCGGGAATCCGACCTGCGGCTTGTCCGACCTGAAGAAGAAACCCTGAGCGGTTTTGTATTCAAGATTCAGGCCAACATGGACCCCGCCCATAGAGACCGCATCGCGTTTCTACGGTTATGTTCCGGCGCTTATCGCCAGGGCATGCGTATTCATCACGTCAGGCTTGGCAAGAGCAAGCGCGTTGCCGACGCGCTGACTTTTCTGGCCGCGGATCGCCAGCACGCAGAAGAAGCCTACGCCGGTGACATTATTGGCCTGCATAATCACGGCACGATCAATATTGGCGATACCTTCACCGAGGGCGAGACAATCGCCTTCACGGGCATTCCGAATTTTGCACCCGAATTGTTCCGCCGCGCCGTATTGCGCGATCCGTTGCGCATGAAGGCACTGCAAAAGGGCCTGGATCAGCTGTGCGAAGAAGGCGCTACCCAGATCTTTCGGCCGTTGCGCAATAATGATCTTATACTGGGTGCTGTGGGTATTCTGCAGTTTGATGTGGTGGCCCACAGGTTACGCGAAGAGTATGGTGTCGACTGCATGTTTGAAGCAGTAAACGTGGCCACGGCACGATGGGTTTATGCCGATGACGGTGCCAGGCTCGAAGAGTTTCGCCGTAAAGCGCACGAGCACCTGGCGGTCGATCATGGTGATGCGTTGGTTTACGTTGCGCCGTCACGAGTCAATCTGGAGCTGACCCAGGAACGCTGGCCCGAACTCGAGTTTCGTGCGACCCGGGAACATCGTGCAGCCTGACAACACCAGCCGGGCGAAATTGTCCAAGCGCGCAGCGCTGTTGCAAAAACCCGTACTTTCATGGGCGCTTTATGACTGGGGAAATTCGGCCTTTGCCACGACCGTAATGGCAGGCTTTTTCCCGATTTTCTTCAAAGACTTCTGGTCCGGTGATTTACCCGTTACCGGCAGCACTTTCTGGCTGGGTGCCGGCAATAGCCTGACCGCATTGCTGGTGGCAATTGCGGCACCGATGCTCGGCGCCATCGCTGATCGCGGCGGCTTGTCCAAGCGCTTTCTCCTGGTGGCCGCCAGCCTGGGAATTCTGGCAACCGGCATGCTGTTTTTCGTCGCGGAGGGGCAATGGCGGGTCGCCATAATGCTCTACGTCATAGCCGGTACCGGTTTTGCCGCGGCAAATGTTTTTTATGACGGTCTTCTGGTGCCGGTGACTGGCGGACGCAATCTTGACCTGGTTTCAGGCTATGGTTACTCGCTCGGCTACCTCGGTGGCGGCGCCCTGTTTGCCCTGAACGTAGTCATGGTGCAGCGCCCGGAGTGGTTTGGCCTCGCCAGTGCTGTCGAGGCCGTGCAGTTTTCATTCCTCAGCGTAGCCCTCTGGTGGGCCGTGTTTTCGCTACCTCTCGCGATACATGTGCGGGAGCCCCGCCCGCCCGATGCTGTGCCGGTGCGCGCGGCAGTGCGTGCCGGGCTCGCGCAGCTGTCAGTGACATTTCGTGAATTGCGCGCGCTCAAAACTGTTGCCTTGTTCCTGGTTGCCTACTGGCTATACATCGATGGTGTTTACACCATCATAAAAATGGCCGTGGACTATGGCATTTCACTCGGCCTGGCGCGCAATGACCTGATTCTGGCGCTGCTCATCACTCAATTCGTGGGGTTTCCTTCTGCCTTGTTTTTTGGTTGGCTCGGTGCGCGCATCGGGCCAAAGATCGGCATTCTCATCGCGCTTGGTATTTACAGCGTGGCTACGGTCAATGCGTACTTCATGGATTCCAGTGCCGAGTTCTTTCGTCTCGCGGTCGCGATCGGGCTGGTTCAAGGCGGCGTTCAGAGCCTGAGTCGTTCGCTTTTCGCGCGCATCATTCCGGCTGATAAGTCCATGGAGTATTTCGGGTTCTACAATATGGTGGGACGATTTTCTGCAATCCTCGGGCCGGTGCTTGTCGGTAGCGTAGCGGTGGTATTCGACGATTCGCGCCTGGCAATGATGTCGGTGCTGGTCCTGCTGCTGGCCGGAGCGGCGCTGCTCAGCGGTGTCAATGTTGCCCGGGGTGAGCAGCGCGCGCGCGAATTGCAGGCCGCGGGTGCTTGATCAGGGGCGGAAGCCCGCGAGGCGTGCCTGCATGCGTTCGATCGCGATAGCATCATCGCCTGGTCCGTAACGCGCGGCCAGGTAGAAAGCGGTTATCGCAGCAACGCTGGCCGCCAGGTCGGGACGCTGAACTGCGCAGCGACGCGCATAATTTTCCGGGCTTTCTGCCGGTCTTCTCACGAGCCCCGCGCCGCGCGCCAGGCGAGTGCAAAAGCGCAAGTACAGACGACGCGCGGGATCGGGTGATCGAACAGGGCGCTGATGGAGGATGATCAGTGCCAGCAACACCGTCGCAATACTGATTGAAACCGCCAACAAAATAGTCAGCATTCGCCAGTCGGCGTTCTTGAGCCCCAGTTTGGCCAGCAGTGCCTTTTGCGCATCCGGCCCATAACCCAGGATGAACTCGTTCCACACGCCGTTCAGCGCGTCAAACCCGAAGCGCAGAGTGTTCAGCCAGGCATGGCGTCGCATGAAGCGGCCTGGCACCGGCTCACCTGCTGCCATGGCGCCCGCGAGTCCCGTCCGCACGCGCCATGGTGCAACTGCCGCGGTCGGGTCCACGCGTCGCCAGCCCGATTCACCCAGCCACACTTCGGTCCAGGCATGGGCGTCGGATTGGCGCACCGTAAAATGGCCGCTTATGGGGTTGCGCTCGCCGCCCAGATATCCGGTGACGACCCGGGCCGGCAGTCCGGCTGCGCGCATTAGGGTGGCAAAGGCAGAAGCATAATGTTCGCAAAAGCCCTCACGGGTATCGAACAGGAAGCGGTCGACGGGGTGTGGCCCCTCCAGGGGCAGGGGCTCCAGCGTGTAGACGAAAGGTTGCCGACGGAAATGCGAAAGCGCGCGGCGCAGCACATCCTCATCGTCGCTGGCCTGAGCACGCAGCGCGTTGGCAAAGGCCACGGCACGGGGATTGCGTTCCTCCGGCAAGTGCCGCTCATTACGCAACAGGCGCGGACCGGCATCGGGATCCAGCCGGTGCAGCGGATATGAGCTGACCTGGTAGCGCTTCAGCGTGGTGACCGGGCGACGACTGACGAGCTGAAAATCGTAGGTCAGTCGTTCGCTGGCAGGCCATTGGCCCGGCACATCCAGCACGAACAGCCAATGCCGGTTGTGCGGTTCTAAAGTAATCTCGTATGTCCATGGTGTGCCGCGAAAATCATAGCCACTTTCATTGGCATAGTTGCGCCAACCTCGCCGCCAGGTGCGTCCGTCGAAGCGGTGCAAAACCGGCCCACGCCAGTAGAGCTCTTCTGGCGGCGGAGGCACGCCATCGAAGCGCACGGTAAATGCGATCTCGTCGGAAAGGCTGAGTCGCGTAATGGTCCCAGGACTCATCTTGTCGTCCAAACCCGAAACTGCGTCGTTGCGTGCGGGGAGCCCCCACAAGGGTCCGGGGACCCTGGGAAACAGCAGGAACAGGAGTAGCATCAACGGTGCAGCCTGCAGCAGGACGATGCCGGAGAATCGCGCCGCCCTGATCGGTGCCAGCACGCGGTAACTGCCGGAAACCTGTAAAAGTGCAAGGGTGATCAGCCAGACGGCAGGCAGACTGTAAAGCACCGCCACGACACCCTGCGAGTAAAGGAAATTGACAATCAGCAGAAAATAAGAGATCAGCACGAGCACCAACATGTCACGCATGCGCCGGGTTTCGAGCAGCTTCATACCTAACATGCCCACCACCAGGGCGCTGCCCGCGTCCAGTCCGTTGATTGTTCTGTAACTCAGGAAAACACCGATAACCATGACCACAGCAAGTACGAGGCGCAGCCAGCGAGGTGGTAGCGACCAGCCATGAAAAGTGGCCGCCAATCGCCAGATGATCAGGGCGATGGCCACGATTGAGATCCATACCGGCATGTGCAGCAGATGTGGCAGGATCGCAATGCTGGTCGCGAAGAGCGCCCACCTCAGGCGCGCGTTGGTGTCGCGTTCAGCGATATGTCCGCTCATACACTGTCACCGAATAAGGCCAGCTGGCGCAGGCAATGGTGCAGGTGAGCAAGCCCGATGGCCGGTTCTTCCATGACTCCGGGCATCTTGAGGCCGAATGCTTCGCCCGCGGTGTGCGCATCAAGAATCCAGCGACACAAAATCGACAGGCGTTCTTCTAAACCCCGGGCGGGTGCATCTTCGAGGTCGAAAACATGCTTGACGACCCGAGTGCCGGCGAATTGGCGCACTAACAATTCCTGGCCGCGCGCAAAGGCTTTCCAGGCAATGTGCCGGGGCGAATCGCCTGGCCGGTAATCCCTGAGCCCGGCGAAATCATCATCGCCCTGGCCCGATTGCTGAGCGCCGCCGGTATCCGTATAGCTGGTGGGTGGCGGTGGCGCGGATTCACTCGGACGCGGGTAAACGATGCATTCCAGGTTCATGTGGACCCAGGTCCAGGCTCTGAACAGCGCGAACGGAAATCTGCTGGCCACGGAGAAGCGCTCGATGACAACGCGGCCGCGCCTGAGCGCCGGGACGCTGAAGCTCGCTTCGCACGATGCGCCAGGTTCGAGGTCGAGCAAAGCGTGCTGTTGATCGTTCAGCCACAAGGTAAGCCCGTAACGTGGCTGGTCACGGGTGTTTTCAAGCCGCACTGACAGTTGTGCCTGCTCACCAACGAATACCGGTTCACAAGCACCGACAGACAGCCGCAGACCATTCAGATTGCCATGGCAGTGATACATGCTGACCAGGCCTACGCCCGCCAGCAAAAAGGTAATGGCGAATCCAAGGTTGTTGTTGTAGTTCATGGCTCCCAGGAGCATGCCGAACAACAACAGCGCAAAGACCAGGCCTTGCGCACTGGGCAGGATATAGACGCGCTGGCGGCGCAGTGTCAGGGGCGAGATGTCAGGGCCCTGGCGTCGCCGCGCCCAGTCCTGTGCCGAATCGGCGACGAGTCTGCGCAGCCGGGCCTGCAACATCATGGTATCGGCACAGCCTCCAGCACGCCGGCTGCAAGATCAAGTGCGCTGCGGGCCTGACCGTCGCGCTGCCGCAAGCGATGGCTGATCACGCTGGGCGCTACTGCCTGCAGGTCGTCGGGTGTGACGCCGCTATGCCCGTTCATCAGAGCCCAGGCGCGGGCTGCGCGAAGCAGGGCAAGACCGGCCCGTGGTGAGAGTCCTGCTTCGAGTTCGGGCGACTGACGCGTGTAGCGCACAATCGCCTGCACGTAATCCAGCAAGGCATCGGCAACATGCACTCGGCTGACCAAATCCTGCATGGCAATAATGGTCTCGCTGGAAATCAGCGGTCTGATTTTCTGGATTTCTTCCCGGCGATCCCCGGCGCGCAACAGGTCGCGTTCTGCCTTGGCATCGGGGTAGCCCAATTCGATGCGCATAAGAAAACGATCCAGCTGTGACTCAGGCAAAGGAAAAGTGCCCACCTGGTAGGCTGGATTCTGTGTGGCCACAACAAAAAACGGACGCGGCAGATTCAGCGTCTCGCCTTCTGCCGTAACCTGGTCTTCCTCCATGGCTTCGAGCAGCGCGCTCTGGGTTTTTGGCGTGGCCCGGTTGACCTCATCAGCCAGCACCAGCTGCGCAAACACGGGGCCAGGATGGAAGCGGAACTTGCCGGTATCGGTATCAAATATTGATACGCCGGTGATATCGGCAGGCAACAGGTCACTGGTAAATTGAATTCGCTGATACTTAAGGCCCATGGCGCGAGCCAGCGCATGAGCCAATGTGGTCTTGCCCACGCCGGGCAGATCTTCAATCAGCAGGTGTCCGCCCGCCAGCAAACAGGCAACACTCAATCTTGTCTGTGCCGGCTTGCCCAGAATGATGTGATCGAGCTGTTGCAGCGTACGCCCGACCAGGTCCACCGCCTGGCGCAAATCAAGTTGGACTGTGGGAGCCTGTTCTGCCGGTTGCATGGTTGTCCTTTGCCGAGCGATTGAGCATAACGGGTTTTTCAGTCCATCGCCCGAATACGCGCAAGCTGTTCGTGTAAGCGCTCTGCTGTGCCTTGAAAATCTGACAGGCGCTGTCGTTCCTGGTTCACTACCGCCTCCGGAGCGTTTTTTACGAAGGCCTGGTTAGCAAGTTTGCCCTCGGCGCGCCGGATTTCATTGCTGACCTTATCAAGCTGGCGTTGCAGCCGTTCCATTTCCGCAACCTGGTCAATGAGCCCCGCCATTGGCACCAGTATCTTCATGTCCCCGAGCAGCGCCGTCGCGCATTGCGGCGCCTCTTCTTCCTCGGCCAGCACTGTAAGGCTTTCGATACGCGCCAGTTGATTAATAGCCACCCGGTGGCGCTCTGCCCGAGCCGCATCCTGGTTCGAGGCATGCTGAAGCAGGACCGGCAGTCGCTTGCCCGGTGCAATGTCCATTTCACCGCGGATGCGCCGGATTCCCAGGATGAATTCCATTAGCCAGGCCAGCTCTGCCTCGGCCGCTCCATCATGCAGGTCTTCATCAGCAGTCGGGTAAGGCGCCAGCATGACGCTCGCACCGTCGATGTTCGCAAGTGGCGCGATCTTCTGCCAAATTTCTTCGGTCACAAACGGCATGATCGGATGCAGCAGTCGCATGATATTTTCGAGCACCGTTACCAGAGTGAAACGTGTACATGCCTTGGCCGTGTCATCGGCAGCATCGTTCTGCAGCACGGCCTTGGCAAGCTCAAGGTACCAGTCGCAGTATTCGTGCCAGGCGAAGTCATACAACGCCTGCGCGGCGAGGTCGAGGCGATAGGCGGCAAAATGACCGTGCACCGCTTCGATCACGCTTTGTAATCTTGAACGGATCCAGCGATCTGCGTCGGAAAACTCCGCTTCATCGTGCTGCTGGCAATCCTGGTCCTGGGTATTCATCAGTACAAAGCGCGCGGCATTCCACAGCTTGTTACAGAAATCCCGGTAACCCTGGATGCGTCCGAGATCGAAGCGGATATCCCGTCCGGTGGTGGCAAGGGCCGCGAAAGTGAAACGCAAGGCATCGGTTCCGTGAGCCGGGATGCCATCCGGAAACTGGCGGCGAGTCGCCTTTTCTATGGTTTCCCGCATATGCGTCTGCATCAGCCCGCTGGTGCGCTTTTCTACCAGTGAATCCAGGTCGATACCGTCTATAAGGTCGATGGGGTCAAGGATATTGCCTTTGGACTTGGACATTTTCTGGCCGTCGGCATCGCGCACCAGGCCATGAATGTAGACTTCGTGAAATGGCACGTCTCCCATGAACCGCAGACCCATCATGATCATCCTGGCGACCCAGAAGAAAATAATGTCAAAGCCGGTGACCAGCACCGAAGTCGGATAAAACCGGGCAAGTTCGGGAGTCTGCTCCGGCCAGCCAAGCGTGGAGAAGGGCCAGAGCGCAGAAGAGAACCAGGTGTCCAGAACGTCATCGTCCTGGCGCAAAGTCACCTCATCACCCAGTCCGTGCCTGGCACGCACTGCTTGCTCATTGTGACCGACAAATAAATTGCCTGCTTCGTCATACCAGGCCGGAATCCGGTGTCCCCACCAGAGTTGCCTGCTGATGCACCAGTCCTGAATGTTACGCATCCACTCGAAATAAGTATTCGACCAGTTTTGCGGGACAAATCGAATGCGGCCGTCTTCGACTGCCTTTATTGCCGGTTCGGCGAGAGGAGCGGCACGCACGTACCACTGATCCGTCAGGTAGGGTTCGACAACTTCACCGCTACGATCACCGCGCGGTACCATGAGCTTATGATCATCAATTCTTTCCAGTAGCCCCAGTGCTTCAAGGTCAGCAACGATGAGCTCGCGCGCCCTGAAGCGATCCAGGCCGCGGTATTTCTCCGCTACCGCATCATTCAGCTTTGCGTCGCGATCAAATATGTTGATGATCTCGAGCTGGTGACGCTGACCTATTTCGTAATCATTGAAGTCATGTGCCGGCGTGATCTTTACACAGCCGGTACCGAATTCCATGTCCACGTACTCATCCGCAATAATCGGAATTTTTCGCTCGGTCAGCGGCAGTTTTACCCACTGTCCGACCAGATGACGATAACGTTCATCGTCCGGATGCACTGCCACAGCGGTGTCACCGAGCATCGTTTCCGGGCGGGTGGTGGCAACGGTCAGTGATGTCTTGCCGTTTTCAAGTGGATAACGAAAATGCCAGAGGTGGCCAGCTTCCTCGTTGGATAAGACCTCGAGATCCGAAAGTGCGGTGTGCAGCACCGGGTCCCAGTTGACCAGCCGTTTGCCGCGATAAATCAGCTGGTCCTCGTAAAGCTTTACAAATACCTCAGTTACGGCCGCGGACAGGCCAGCATCCATGGTGAAGCGTTCGCGCGACCAGTCGACGGAAGCGCCCATGCGTCGCAACTGCTGGCTGATCTGATTGCCCGATGACTCCTTCCACTCCCAGACACGGTCTACGAACTTTTCACGCCCCAGGTCGTGCCGCGTTTTTCCTTCTGCATTGAGCTGCCGCTCCACCACCATCTGGGTGGCAATACCGGCATGGTCGGTACCCGGTTGCCACAGTGTTTCCTGACCGGACATGCGGCGATAACGGATCAGGGCGTCCATGATGGTGTCCTGGAACGCGTGGCCCATATGCAGAGTGCCCGTGACATTGGGCGGCGGGATCATGATGCAATAAGGCGCCTTGTCACCGGGGCGCGGCGCGAAATAGTCGCCTTGCTCCCAGCGTTCGTACCACTGCCTTTCGATCCGGGCTGGCTGGTAGGTCTTGTCCATCAATGCCTGCACGCCTGAGAGCTCATAGTTCAATCGCGGGATTATACCGAAGCGCGAGGGCCAGCCAGTTAGACGGCGAGCTGTCCCGCAAGGTGCTTAAAGCGGGTGCGTTTCGAGAGGATAGCCACGATCCTTGTAAAACGCGTATCGCACGCGGCCTTGTGCTTTTGTATCTGCAACATTATCGATTATTTCTAAAGTCTTATCGAAACGGCTGAAAAAATGGGGCACCTCGTCTGCGAGGTTGATCAGGACTGTACAGTCCTCGGCTGGTTCTATGCCGTGGCCAATTCCGATGAGGCAGTCACCGGGCCCACCATCGGTGCAGATTTCATGCGGCAGAAAGCTCTGATCCTGAAATGTCCAAAGCAGTTCATCCAGGCGGCGACAAGCCATGCTGTCTGGCATATTTATAAAAGTTTTGATGCCTGCCTGAAAGCCCTTGGCGGCCAATCGGCAAGCGAACCGCTCACGGGCCGAGGGGTGATCTTCAGGCAGAATATAAAAGCGAACCAATGTCATGTATCCACAGTGCGCCAGTTCACGAGTCCAGGAGAAATTGCACGAGCAGGCCTACCGGCCGTCCGGTTGCGCCTTTTTCTTTACCACTTTTCCAGGCCGTGCCGGCAATATCGAGATGCGCCCAGCGCATATCCTTGGTAAACCTGCTGAGGAAGCTTGCAGCGATGCTGGCACCGCCGTCGCGACCCGCGACGTTGGCGAAGTCCGCAAAATTGCTCGCCAGGCCCTCGCCGTATTCGGTCATTAGCGGCAAACGCCAGGCAGGATCTCCCGCCTGCTCGCCAGCAACGAGCAGGCGCTTCGCCAGCGAATCGTTCTCCGTCATCAGGCCTGTCACATGCGGACCCAGGGCGACCACACACGCGCCGGTCAGGGTTGCGACATCAATCACGGTGTCAGGCTTGAAACGGCGCGCATAAGTCAGTGCATCACAAAGAATGAGGCGGCCCTCGGCATCGGTATTCAGAATTTCGACCGTCTGACCCGACATGGTCGTTACAATGTCCCCCGGGTTGGTTGCTTTGCCATCCGGCATGTTCACACAAGTGGGCACAATTGCCGTGACATTTCTGCTGATGCCGAGATCGATGACCGCCTGCATTGTGCCCAGCACGCTGGCCGCACCGCACATGTCGAATTTCATTTCATCCATGCCCTGGCCGGGTTTAAGGGAGATACCGCCGGTATCAAAAGTTATGCCCTTGCCGACCAGCACTACCGGCTTGCTGCCGGCTTTGGCGCCGCGATACTGAATGACGATGAGACGGGCAGGTTCGTTGGCGCCAGCGGTCACGGAGAGCAGTGCGCCCATGCCAAGCCTTTTCATTTCCGCCGGCCCGAGAATCCTGGCGCTGGCTTTCTTGCTGCGGTTGGCGATCCTGCGCGCAACGCTCGCCAGATAGCGCGGCGTGCAGACGTTGGACGGCATATTGCCGAGATCCTTGGCCAGACGAATGCCCGCGGCAACGGTCTGCGCCCGCTGCGCTGTGGTCCTGACTGTGACCTGCAGTGAGCGGTCCGGCAGCCCGATGCCAAAACGTGCCAGCGCCGGCTTTTTCTGTCGGTGCGATTTGGACTTCAGGCTGTCAAAGCGATAGATCGACTGTTCGACGGCCGCCACGGTATCCAGCGCAATAGCCTGGCCCTGATCGGCGCTTGTCACAGGCAGGTAGCTGATGACGCTTTTCGCGCCAGTTTGCGCGATGGCTGCGGCTGCCGCCGCAGTGGCTTTGCGGTGTACCTTGCGGCTGTAGTCTTTCTTCTTGCCGCTACCGGCAACCAGTATGCGCCTGCATGGGCCCTTGCCGGGGACTGTCAGCATGGTTATCTGCCCCGGCTTGCTTCTCAGATCGCCCTGCTTTGCGGCTGCAGCGATAACGCCGCCGCAGGCCTTGTCCAACGCCTTGAAGCTGGCCTGCTGACTCCTGGCATCGAACCAGGGAATGACGGCACAGTCGGTCTTTTGATTTTCCGGCTTGCCACTTCTGACAAAAAACTGCACGGCAACTCCTGAATTCGTTGGGCCCGGCGCTAGGTTTCCGGGCACGCGGTTGTTGAGACCTGCATTAGTCTGGTTTAGGGTAATCGTCAGCCCGGTTACACGGCTGGCCGCGGCCGGCGCGCTAGTTTACTCGATTCCGCCACCCCGGGCGAAACAGGCCATACCTTCTATATGTTTGCCACGCTGGACAAGTACCTGCTGCGCGAAATCTTCTACACCCTGCTCGCAGTGACAGGCGTGCTGCTATTTATATTGCTCAGCAACCAGTTTGCACGAGTCCTGGGTGAAGCGGCAGCGGGGCGGCTGCCCAGGGGCGCAGTATTTGAACTGATGGGCCTGACCAGCCTCCAGTACCTGACTATCCTGGTGCCAGTCAGCTTGTTTCTCGCGGTAATGCTGGCCTTTGGACGCCTTTATAAGGACTCGGAGATGTCGGCGATCATGGCCTGCGGGGTTGGCCCGGCCCGGCTTTATCGCCCGCTCATGTTCATCGCGGTGCTGGCTGCTTTGCTGCTTTCCTGGTTATCTCTGGATCTTGCCCCGTGGTCGGCGGAGACCGCGCATGTTCTGCGCAAGACGGCCCAGCGCGATGCTGAACTGGGAAGCCTCGAGCCCGGGCGGTTTCGCAGTGCCGGAGGCGGCGATACCGTTTTTTATGCCGAGAGCGTGACCGACGGCAACATGATGGCCAATGTGTTTATCCAGCGTCAGCGCGGCGAGGAGGTGCAAGTGGCGGTGGCGGAGCGCGGCCAATTGGTCCGCGACCGTGAACAACCTTTTTTTGTGCTGTACGACGGCCGCCGTTACGAAGGTGTGCCGGGTTCTACGGAATTCCGCATTATGGAATTTCGCGAACACGGCATTCCTATCGTATTGCCGGCCCCGGACCTGACCCCGGACGATGTGGAAATGCTTCCCACCCGGAGCTTGCTGGGCTCTCCGGACATGGGCGAACAGGCAGAATTACAGTGGCGACTATCGGTGCCCGTGTCGGCGCTGCTGCTTGCCATACTAGCTCTGCCTTTGTCACGCACCAGCCCGCGTCAGGGCCGTTACGGAAAACTCGCAGTAGCGGTGCTCGTCTATATTGTTTACTCGAACCTGCTGGGTGCCGCCCGTGTCTGGCTTGAAAAAGGCGTGGTGCCACCCGCGCTCGGGCTGTGGTGGGTGCATGCGCTGGTTCTGGCGGCGGGCCTGTTGCTGTTGCTGCAGCAAAACCGCTGGCGTCTTGCACTGGTAGAAGAGCGCAGGAAACCCGTGCCGTGATTTCGATTCTGGATCGCTACCTCGTCCGGGCCGTCATAACAGGGGTCGTTCTGGTCCTGCTGGTGCTGCTCTCGCTATCCGTGTTTATTAACCTTGTTGCCGAGTTTGACAACATCGGTACGGGCGATTTCCAACTGCCCGATGCCTTTATGTATGTGCTGTTGCGCATGCCCAAGCAGGCTTTCGACATGTTACCGGTAGCGGGGCTGATCGGCGCTTTGTTTGGCCTGGGTAATCTTGCTTCCAACAGTGAGCTCATAGTCATGCGCGGTGCGGGAATGTCGGTCGCACGTATTGCGCGCTCGGTCACAATCGCCGGCCTGATTCTCGCGCTCCTGGGTGTGGCCTTGGGCGAACTGATCGCACCGCCCGCTGAGCAGTTTGCGCGCAGCGAGCGCACGCGGCTGCTGAATCAGCAGATCAGTATCGCGGGTAATGCCAGTACCTGGGTTAAAGACGAGAATCGCATCGTCAACATTCGTGAAATCGCCGATAACCAGCGCGCGGGCGGAGTTTTCCTTTTCGCTATTGATTCACAGCATCGCATCGAGAGCATCGGGCGCGCCGCATCTGCGCGTATTGATACGAGACAACGTTGGCTGTTGCAGGATTACAAGCAGACCCGTTTTAACGATGACGGCGTGCAGTCAGACAGTGAACCGCTTGCGGTTAGAAACAGTCGCCTCAATCCTGAGGTACTGCGCTTGTCAGTAATAGATCCGGAACGCCTGGCGAGTCCCGGCCTGTTGCGCTACATCCGCTATCTTAAAGACGGTAACCTGGAGACCCGCAGTTACGAGGTGGCGCTGTGGTCCAGAACTGCCACCATAGCCTCGGTATTTGTGCTGACGCTGCTGGCCTTGCCTTTCGTGTTCGGGCAGCTGCGCTCCGCTGGCACGGGGCAGCGACTGCTGATTGGTGTGGTGCTCGGAATCGCTTATTTCCTGGCCTCGAAAATGATGCTCAACAGTGGCGAGGTGTTTAACCTGAATCCGTTTCTTACCGCCTGGTTGCCGACCCTGCTAATGGCCCTGTTTACCGGCCTGGTTCTGGCACGGGTTCGCTGACCACGCAAGACTCATACCAGGCGTCGCAGGCGCGTGCGTGACCACCGATCATGCCAGGCGAGTTGCTGGCGATCGACCAGGGCCCACCAGAAGCCCAGACCCGCAGGCAGCAGCGAAATCAAGGCGAAGATCAGGCGTTTGAAACAGTCTGTCCATTCGAGTCTGTTGCCATCATCGCGTACGACTTCAAATCTCCAGGCACGCATGCCCAGTGTCTGCCCGCCGTATTTCCAAAACCCGAGGAAAAAGCACAAGCTGACCACCGATAAGCTTGCCCGATGTAAATAAAACAGGGACGAACCGGGACGTGGTGCGGCGCCATCATTAAAAGGCAGGAACAAGGCGGATACGAGCATTCCCAACGCGATCAGCAGCAGCATGTCATAGAAGGCAGCGGCAAATCGGCGGACCAGGCCGACAGCTGTATTCGAATCTGGTGGTAGCAAATGCCCGGGCGCTATCGGCAACCGGAACGCATGACGATCCTGCGTCGGGCGCCAAGCCCAAGCAACAGCGTCATGAACAGCAGCCAGCTTGCAGCCCCCCCGCCGCTGCGTGGGGCAGGTGGCGGCGCGGGTGGTGGCGGAGTTGTTGGAAGATTGTTCGGGGTCACGCAGGTCCGCGGCGGCAGTTGCGTCGCGGCCATGCGGGTGAGACCGGCAGGCGGGGAGGGCCCGGCTGCCGAGCAGCTCCCGGACGGCGCTGGCGGCAAGTCACCGGGGTTGGCGGAAGCAAAAGGTGTCAGCGTGCAATCTGCACCGCCGATGTCGCCCGCTGAACCTTGAGCGTTTTCCAGGCCCGTCCAGCCGCCATCCTGCCAGTCGACCACAGTAGCCGGGTTGGCATCGATCTTCTGCCGGGACAGGTCTTCTGTATCGATGCTCAGGATCAGCGAGGTCGCCGATGTGATGCCGAGACCCGGGTCCAGCGTAAACGTCAATGCCAGCGCATCGTCGCGGTAGCGGGCGTAACCGTCTGGCGCTTCGCTGGCCGGTCTTGTATTGGCAGACGTCAACCAGGCGCTGGCGGCACCGGAGAGTACCTGTTCGGTGCCCAGATCCGGCGCCTCCAATGCAATACGTGGAATTGCGGCGACCTGCTGACCCGGAAAACTTGCGACCTCGCCATTGAGATTGCGCCAGCGCATTGGCTTGCTGAACGCGACCCACAGCCGATAATTGTCACCCGGCACCAGGGCGCGATTGACGCTGACGAGCTGGGTACGACTGGTGTCGTCCAGAGGCAGCCAGGTGGCACGGTAATAAACATCGCTGGGGTCGCTGTCGTTACTCAGGATCGCCTCGGTAACATACGCCGGGCCTGCCATGCGATAGAAGCCAAGCAGATAACTCGGAGTCAGCTCTTCCTTCATGCAGCTTACTTCAGTTGCTGGCAGGATAAAGCCGGCATGCCCATGGCTCGTCCCGCCATATTGGGTGCCCGCCGCAGTGCCGGGTTCTGTTTCCAGAGTCCAGGCAGGAATATCAAAAGTGACTGCGAAGTAACCGTCCGTTGAGCCGATTTCCGTGCCCGGATTGCTGGGCCCCCACGCGTACTTGTTGGCAGTTACGGCACGCACGCGCGCCCCCAACGTGGTGGTGATGGCATCGCGCCGCGGGTTACCAGTCATGGGCGCGAACAGAATCTGGGTAAACGAATGCGTATCAACATAAAAGCGCAGGCGTGTCGACGGGCCGAGGCCTGCGGCGGCAACAAGCGCTTGCGATTCAGGCTCGGATTGTGGCGCGCTGCCATGGTGAACCAGGCTGACAGGGTTGGGCGATGAACGAGCGGGGTTCATAAACCCTTCCGGGTGGTTGCGGTTCAGGTCAACGCCAAAAAAATTGTCATCTGTCGTTTGCAGGGACGCGTCCACCGGCTGTGGGCGAGTCGGGTGGCGCATGTTTTTACGCCGCATACGTCCGTCCCGCGGCTGCTGCCTCGATGCCATCACCTGGTTTGGAAACTGCTGAGTCTGCAGAAAGCCGTCAACATTCAAGACCGGTATCAAGACCGTATTGATGTTCTCAAGCAGATATTGGATCAGCCCGCCATCCTCGCGGTTGGCAACCATGTGCTCGAGCAAATCGCTGACTGCTTCCGGGGACTGCCATTCGCGGGCGTGAATGCCGCCGTTCACCATGACCGCCGGCTCACTGAGGCCGTCAAAGGTGACCGTGTCAGGATCGCTGAGAAGATATGCCCAGATGTCGCGATTGTTCATCGTTTGACCGACTATCTGCCCATCGATCGCGGCGGGAAAATCAGCGAGCAGAGATTGGTGGCGTTCGAATAGCGACTGGTAACTGCGAAAACCGGGGACCGGGGTTTGTGAATCCACGGGGAGGGGCACTGCATAGCCGAGGGCGATGTTGTTGCCGGTGTCGACGCTCTGGGTGTAGACCAGGAAGTTGTCGCGGCAACTTGCATCGTCGGGATTGGATATGGTGCCGGCATTATCGAAAATGCATTGCGCATCTATCTGGCCAGGGATCCAGACTATTGTGAGCACGGCGAGGAGGGCGAATTTCCTCATGGCAGTTTCCGTGCAATAAGTTCGCGCAGGCTGCGTGAGACCCGCACATCTTGAGCAAGGCTCCGCAACTCTGTCAGCGCCGCGTCGTTACCCGCGAGGTGCATGGCCAGCACCGCGCGGCGTTGAGCGAGCGGTTCCGCGTCGCCGCGTACAATGTCCCCCAGCATAGCGACGCGTTGTGCGCTGGCATCGCGGGATAACGCAGCAGCAGCGCTGCCGCCGTGCAGTGGAGATGCGAGATTTTCCAACAGCAGTCTGTCGGCCCGCGCAGCACCGATGCGCCCCAGCCGGTACAAAGCGGCCGAGCCCAGGTCAGCGCGCTGCGTCGCGCCGGCCAGCAGATCGATCTGGTCCGCCTGGTCAAAACGACCGATATCAGCCAGAAATGCGAGCGCGTCCGCGGTGCCCGCATCCCTGATGATGCTCCGCGCCAGGTCCAGATCCTGCAGATTCCGCGCCGCGATACTGGCGAGCGGTGCGACGGGTTCACCTTCGGCGAGCAGGCTCGCCAGTCGCGGCCGGATGATCACCAGGTGGGCCGGATCCGCGGCCTGCAAGGCATCCGCCAGCCCGCTCGGCGAGAGGCGGCCGCCAGCCGCACGATTTGCATCCAGCCATTGCGCCAGAAAACCGTCCCTGCCGGCGGCGAGATCCTGGCTGGCCAGCCTGGCCCAGGCAAGCCGATTCCAGTTACCCAGAGCAAATCGGGCAGCGGCTGAGGCATCGTAAGCCACGATGGCCGCCCGGTGCCCCGCCTCTTCATGCCAGACCAGTATGCGCTGCTCGCGGTCTAGAAACTTTTCGAGAAAAGCCCGGCCTGCAGGCGACTCCGGCAATTGGGCGAAATGCATGAGTGCCTGATGCAGCAGATAGGCGCTGGCAATCGGGTCCAGGCCGGGGGCAGTTTGCAGTCTCGCCACCGACCGAAGCAGCGCCTCGGTGTCATTTGCTGCCACTGCACCGGCAAACTGAGATTCCCATCGGCTGACCCTGGACGATTGAATTGTCGCCAGGATTTGCTCCTGGGCATACACCGTCCGGGCGCTTGCGGCGGTGCTTGCAAACCCGCAACTCAAAGCGAGTAAAAGCGTACTCGCCAACACGGCTTCATAATGAGAAAAAGGATTAATAAACAATCTTAACATATTGTTTTACAGTGTATAATTATCCAGGTATCAGCTGCCCTCCAGGTGTTTGAGTGTCCGTGAGGCGATAGCGTTCCCAGCTGGATTCCCACCCGGGAACTCTACACCAAGGCCGCTCGCACCGCCGCTGCAAGCACCCGATGGCACTGCACGACGCCCTGGCACCGCCCGACGGCGGTCCAAGTAATGAGGCTTTGCTAAAAGATGTGGGTTGGCTTCAAGCCGGGTCGGAATTGCGGCGAATCAGCTTTTTCCATACGACGTAAGGGTCCCAGTCCTTTTCCCTGGCTGGCTTTTGTGGGCCACGTGATTCAGAAGTCCCGACGGAGACAACACTTAAGGAAGGTGCAGGCGTCTCCGGCTCCGGAGTACTCGCAGGCTCGGACGAGGCGTTCATGATACGCATTAATTTCCCTTTTTGTAGTATCAATAACTTGTAAAGCATAGCTGAGAAATCAGGGCAAAACTGTGAGGTCCGTCACAAAAATATTTGGCGCCAGGTCATCAAGCGTCGAATATTTTTACATAATCACACCAAGCGTCGGTCCGATTCGTCGGGATTATTTACACATACTTCATCTTTTATATACAGAAAAATAAATAACTCAATGAAAAATAAAACATTAGTGAAATTGGCACTGGCCTTGCATAGGACTATCGGGCCAGGAGATGGTGGAGGATGAGGGCCGGCATGGGGATGCAATCGTCGGCGCGAAACTTCCCTCATTGCCCGGCACAGCGACTTCGAGTCTGAGGTGAAGATCGGCCAAAAGGGCAATCAAGACCCCGGGCCACTGACTAAGGAAGAAGCTTGTTATAACAATAACAATTCATATAAGAGCAATAATCCTTGGAGCCCCGTTATCAACGGGGCTTTTATTTTTTCTGCGTGCTTCGCTTGCCCTGCGCCTGACCGCGATGCGTGCCAAGCTTTCTGCTGCGCAGCGCGTTACGCTGCTCGCGGGACGCGATCCGCAGGGAGTCCGGTAAAACGACGGTTTTGATGTGCTGTTGCTTGGCCATTGAGTGCTCCGACTGATGCGCCTTCATGTTAGGTCAGGTCCGCAGATTGCTGCGTGATTGCTGTCACAAAACGCTGGGATTTCAGGCACCTGCCTTATGTAAAACGTCTGGTGGCGGGCCGAGAGTCCGGCGCGGCCGAGTGCCAATCAAAGGTAAACGGCCAGCAAGAACAGCAGTAGCGCGCAGCTGGCGAGGAAATCCCAGAGCAGGGCGCGGCGGCAACTGAAATTCCGGTCCGAGATCAGATGTTTGTCCTGCACAGGCCAGCCCTCTCATAGCATTGGCCTCATGCTAGACCCTGGAGCGTTCGCACACAGCGAATCAGGTCACATTGCAGGCTGACAAGAATGGTCCCTTGGCGTTTTTCGGGGCACCCCGAGGCGCGGCTGCCCCAGGGTGCGTCCAGGTCAGCTCAGAGCCTCATAGCACGCTCAGGCTCGGAATTTCGTCGGATAATTTTACATATTATTGTAAGAGCGGCCGGACATGTCGTTATATGTGGTTGAAATTGTTACAAGGCAAAATCAGGCATGATTCTTGCTTGCCAATGAACTGATAACAATGAACAAATAACGAAATGATTCGTGCAGGGCCCGAGGGTCCGTTTCGGAAGGAGTCCGGCAGAGAAGAATAAAATCAAGCAGGGCGGGGCTTGGCATGAAACACAGTCTGTTATCGGTATACGGCCGATTCCTGAAAAGCAGAGTCCCTTACGAGGGCCCAGAACGGCGGGTGGCCGAAAGACGGCAGCAAAGTGACCGCCGTGCAGGCAGCTTGCTTACCCGTGATCCCGACCGCTTTGGTCGCAGATCGGGCAAAGATCGACGCATGCACTAGCAGCAGCGCGTCGCCGCAGACTCACGCCGGCTAACCTTGCCTCGGCCGCCGGTGATTAACAGTTGTTATAAGGATCCGCTCCCGAGACCAGCTCGAGGGTAGGCAGTTTGGCAGTCTCGCCGATTAGTCGCGCGAATACATGAACCCGGCCAGGCTCTTCGATCTGGCTGCGAACGCGTCTTGCCCTCATTTGTGCCGGGCGTCGCGCCGCTTTCTCGCGGTAGGCAAATAGATCGTTGGCTGGGGGCATCAGGCAAACTCCGCTATGCGAACGCCTTCATTCTATAGCCGTTGCGGCCCGCACACTGTGTAGAATTGTTACGGACAAACGACTGCGTGCTTGCACGCCGCCGCACTGTGAACCGGCCGGTTCGACTTCGAGTGATCGGCGAAAGTGGCGCTCCCTACGGGACTCGAACCCGTGTTCCTGCCTTGAGAGGGCAATGTCCTGGACCGCTAGACGAAGGGAGCATTCACAGCGCAGATGAGGCAATACCTCGTGACGGCGATGGTATTATACGCAGGGTTTCACATGGCTCAAGCCGGATTATTTTTTGGATCAAACCTGCACAAAACCAGAACAATCTCCCGTCACCATAATTCCCCGCTCCGGGCACAATATTTCCAGAAAGAGCATTTCTGCCAATGCGCTGAAGGTGTTGTATCGGCTTAAGGAGTCGGGCTACCAGGCATTTATGGTCGGCGGTGGCGTGCGCGACCTGCTGCTGGGGCGAGAGCCAAAGGACTTCGACATCGTTACGGATGCGCGGCCCGAGGAGGTACGCCGCGTTTTCCGCAATAGCCGTCTGATCGGACGCAGGTTCAGGCTCGCTCATGTGCATTTCGGGCGTGACTATATCGAGGTAGCAACATTCAGGGCTGCGCATGACGGCGAGCCCGAATCCGATACCGAAAGAGTGGTTGCCGACGGCGGACGTATCCTGCGCGACAATATCTACGGCAGCATTGACGAAGACGTCTGGCGACGCGATTTCACCGTCAACGCGCTTTATTACAACATTGCGGATTACTCCGTATGGGACTACAGCGGCGGCATGCAAGACGTCATGGACGGGAAGTTGCGCATGATCGGGAATCCAGCTGATCGTTATCGCGAAGACCCGGTGCGCATGCTGCGTGCCGTGCGCTTTGCCGCCAAACTCGGTTTCAGGATAGAAGCTCAAACCGAGGCGCCCATGGCCGAACTGGGGGCATTGCTCGGGCATGTATCGCCGGCACGTCTGTTCGAGGAAGCGCTGAAACTTTTTCTTACTGGCCATGCAGCACAGTCCTTCGAATTGTTGAATCATTACGATCTGCTTCGCCACCTGCTGCCGATGACAGATTCGTCACTCAGCGACCCCTCGTCGGGCAGTTACCGTACGCTGCTTGCCGAAGGCCTCGCGAATACCGATCGGCGGGTAGCGGAAGGCCTGCCGGTTACCCCTTTCTTCCTGTTCGCGCTTTTTCTGTGGGGACCGGTACGCGAACGAGCGGAGCAACTGGAACAGCATGGCAACAGTCCGATCCAGGCGCTTACTCTGGCCAGTCAGGATATAGCGCGGGAACAACAGGGACATATTTCCGTGCCGCGACGTTTCATCACGCCCATGCGAGAAATGTTCGTGATGCAGGCGCGCTTGCGTTTCCGGCGCGGCAAGCGGCCCTTGCGCCTGGTCGATCATCCCAGGTTCAGGGCAGCCTATGATTTTCTGTTACTGCGCATTGCCGCCGGCGAAGAAGACACTGAAATCGGCGAATGGTGGACCCGATTCCAGCAACTCAACCCCGAACAACGGCGCCGGGAATTGTCCATCGGCAAGTCGGCAGGCGCGAGCCAACGCAGAGGCCGACGCAGACGCAAGGGGCGCAGGGCACAGGGCGATGCCTGATGATGAGCGCTGGGTTCCAGCCTATGTGGGCCTGGGAGCGAACATCGGCGATTGTCTCGCTACGCTGAAGGGTGCGTGCGACGCCATTGGCCGGATCGCTGCTACCCGGTTGGTTTGCTGTTCGTCCATATACCGCAGCGCGCCCATGGGACCCACGCCGCAGCCTGATTTCTACAATGCGGTGGTCGCGCTATTGACCCGTCTGGAGCCCGGCAAACTTCTCGCAGCCATGCTGGCAATCGAGCGCGAATTCGGACGAGAGCGCAGCGCTACGCGATGGGGGCCCAGAACCCTGGACCTTGATTTACTGCTGTTTGGCAACCGGCGGATGTCCGAAACCGGGCTGACAATTCCACACCCGGGCCTGGCAGAGCGAAATTTTGTACTCTACCCGCTGGCAGAAATTGCGCCGCAGCTCCCGGTGCCCGGCGTCGGCACAGCGGAAAAACTTGCGGCAGTGGTGGGCAATAGTGGGCTGCAAAAACTGGAGTTGGAATCTTGAGCGAGACGGCTGATCCGCGCTACGTGGTAATTGAAGGCCCGATCGGCGTGGGCAAGACCAGCCTGGCCCGGCGTCTTGCAGACAGCCTTAACTCGGACCTGCTGCTCGAGCGGCCTGAGGAAAATCCGTTCTTGCCGCGATTTTATGAGGATCCGCGCTCGGCAGCCTTGCCCACACAATTACATTTTCTTTTTCAGCGTGCTCGCCAGGTGCAGGAACTACGCCAGGCAGACCTGTTCGGGTCGGTCAGGGTTTCGGATTTCATGCTCGAAAAAGATCGCCTGTTCGCACAACTGAACCTCGACCAGCACGAATTCGAGTTGTATGAGATGGTATATGAGAAGTGTGCCATGGACGCGCCGCGCCCGGACCTGGTCGTTTACCTGCAGGCGCCAGCCGATGTTCTGCTGGAGCGCGTGGGCAGACGGGGTCACGACTATGAAAAGACCATGGACTATGAATACCTTGCGCGCCTGGCTGAGGCTTACGCCAGGTTTTTTCATGACTACGATCAGTCGCCGCTCCTGATTGTCAATGCGGTAGCGATTGACCCGGTGCACAACGAGCAGGACTACCAGCAGCTTTACAGGCAAATTCGCTCGATCAGGCGGGGCCGTCATTATTTCAATCCCGGGGCGGATGTGTTCGCCTGAAGTCTTGAACTGCATGGCATCATCAATCATGCTGCTGATGAATCAGGAATCCAGTTACGATCATGTACTCAGGTGACAAAAAAAATTCACGCGAAGCCAGACCGGTCACGCTGACAACGCTGGCAAGCATGAAATCCGAGGGCGACAAAATTGCTTGTTTGACGGCCTACGATGCAAGCTTCGCGGCGCTGGTCGATGAAGCTGGCGTAGACCTGGTGCTGGTCGGAGATTCCCTCGGTATGGTAATTCAGGGGCACGACACGACCGTGCCCGTCAGCGTCGATGACATCATCTATCATTGTCGTGCCGTAAAGCGTGGTCTCACGCGCGCCATGCTGGTAGCCGACATGCCATTCATGAGTTATTCGACGCCGGAAAAGGCGCTCGTCAATGCCGGCAGGATGATGGCCGAGGGCGGTGCGGCGATGGTCAAGCTCGAGGGCGGCGCCATCCAGGTGGAAGTTGTGCGTTATCTCTCAGACCGTGGCATTCCGGTTTGCGCACATATTGGACTGACCCCGCAGTATGTCCACAAGCTCGGTGGCTTTCGGGTCCAGGGCAAGGACAAGGAAGCAGCACGTCAGATGCGCTCCGATGCTCAGGCGCTACAGGATGCCGGTGCCGATATCGTGTTGCTGGAGTGCGTGCCAAGCGAACTTGGCACGGACATTTCGCGACGCCTTTCTGTGCCGGTGATTGGCATCGGCGCCGGGCCCGATACCGACGGCCAGATCCTGGTCCTGTATGACATCCTCAGCGTGACGGCCGGTCGCAAGCCGCGCTTCGCCAAGGACTATCTGCCAGGCGAGGGTGACATTGCTGCGGCCATTGCCGGCTATGTGCGCGAGGTCAAGAATGGCAGTTACCCGGCCCCGGAACACTGCTTCTGAGCTAGCGGTATGGAAACCGTCGACACACGCAGCAGGCTTCGCGACCAGGTCGCCCAGTGGCGGCTGTCGGGAGAGACCGTGGCTTTTGTCCCGACCATGGGCAACCTGCACGATGGTCATCTGACCCTGCTGGCCAAGGCCAAGGATGTGGCTGACCGGGTCGTCGCCAGCATTTTCGTCAATCCCCTGCAGTTCGGACCATTTGAAGACTACGACCAGTATCCCCGTACGCCGGATTCTGATGAACAGATGCTCCGGGATATGGGTGTGGACCTGCTGTTTGCCCCGCGGGTCAAAGAGATGTATCCGTTGGGGCGCGAGCAGGGTACCAAGGTCGAGGTGCCTGGCATTTCCGATATTTTGTGTGGCCTGCAAAGACCCGGCCATTTCGTTGGCGTAGCTACCGTAGTCACTAAATTATTCAATCTGGTGCAACCGGATTACGCTGTTTTTGGTGAAAAGGACTTTCAGCAACTGGTGATCATTCGCCGCATGACCCTGGACCTCTGTCTGCCGGTGAAAGTGCTGGGTGCGCCAACCCATCGTGAAGCGGATGGCCTGGCAATGAGTTCCCGCAACCAGTATTTGAGCGAACAGGAAAGAGCGGTGGCGCCAGTGCTTTACAAGGCCCTGGCCGACGTCGCGCAGGATATCCGTGACGGGCGCGCTGATTACGTCGATTTATGTGAGTGGGCGGCCGCGCGCCTGGCTGAATCGGGATTCCGACCGCACTACGTCGAAGTTCGGGATACGGTTGATTTGCGCAAACCAGATGCTGACAGTAAAGAACTGGTCGTCATGGCTGCAGCGCAGCTGGGACGCGCGCGATTGATCGACAACGTCAGGGTCTGAAAAGATTCCGGGAGATTATTGCGACACGCGGTTGCGTCCGCG
>JBFGOQ010000017.1:0-43304 GCA_041565075.1 Gammaproteobacteria bacterium | reverse complement strand
GCCTCAGAGGTGATCAATACAAAACGCAGTTCGTCACCCAACACCTCGAGTGCTTTGCCCAGCAGCGGCCCTGCATACAATTCGACCTCGGCCTGCAGGCCGGAGCCGATTTTGCCGTCCTTGCGCAGCGCTTCCAGTTCGCGCGAGACTTTGTCACGCACCGCCACTATGGTCTCCCAGTCTATATCTGCATGCGCCTTGCTGGCAGGCAGTGAATACCAGGTCGTAAGCATTACCGAGGCCGGCCGTTGGCCCGGAAGATTTTCCCAGATTTCTTCGGCCGTAAAGCACAGTACCGGGGCCAGCCAGCGGGTCAGCGCCTCGGCAATGTGATACATCGCCGTCTGGGCCGAGCGTCGCGCGAGGCTGTCCGCAGGAGTCGTATACAGGCGGTCCTTGAGAATATCCAGGTAAAAGCCACCCATATCGTTGACACAAAAATTGTGCACGCGATGATAGATATGATGAAATTCAAATTCATCATAGGCCTTTGCAATCTCCTCCTGTAAGGCCCGCGTCCGCTCCACTGCCCACAGGTCCAGCGCCAGCATGTCGTCGACGTTGATAGAATGCGAATCCGGTTCGAAACCTGCGAGATTACCCAGCAAAAAACGTGCCGTATTGCGTATCCTGCGATAGGCATCCGAAGTGCGCTTTAGTATCTCGTCGGAAACACTCATCTCACCGCGATAATCAGTGGCGGCGACCCACAGCCTCAGCACGTCGGCACCAAGCGAGTTAATGACTTTCTGCGGCGCAATGACATTGCCCATGGACTTGGACATCTTGCGGCCCTTCTCATCCACGGTAAAGCCATGAGTGAGCACCGAATGGTAGGGCGCGGAGCCATGCATCGCCACCGAAGTCAGCAGCGAACTCTGGAACCAGCCACGATGCTGGTCTGAACCCTCCAGATACAGGTCAACCGGATACCCAATGTCATCGCGGGAACCGCTTACGCAATGATGGGCCATGCCGGAATCTGCCCACACATCCATGGTGTCGGTCACTTTCTTATATTGCCCTGCTTCATCACCGAGCAACTCTGCAGGATCGAGGTCGAACCAGGCGTCAATGCCGTCTCGCTCGACGCGGCTTGCTGCCTGTTCTATCAATTCGGTCGTGTGTGGATGCAACTCGTCCGTGTCCTTGTGAACAAAAACAGGGATTGGCACGCCCCAGGTTCTCTGACGCGACAGGCACCAGTCCGGACGCCCTTCCACCATGCCGGCGATGCGGCGTTCTCCCCAGGCGGGCAGCCAGCGCACACCCGCAATGGCCGCCAGTGCATCCCGGCGCAGACCGGCCTCCTCCATACTTATGAACCACTGTGGCGTCGCCCGGAATATGACCGGAGACTTGTGACGCCAGCAATGTGGATAACTGTGCTGGACCGGCGCCGTGTGGATCAACATGCCGCTCTCGTCCAATACATCTACGATATGGGCATTGGCTTTAAACACGTGTTCGCCGGCAAAGAGCGGCGTGTCCTGCAAGAAACAACCGTCATCACCGACCGGGTTTTCCAGCGGCAGGTCATTTTCGACGCCGGCCGCGAAATCTTCGTGACCGTGTCCGGGCGCCGTGTGCACCGCGCCGGTACCGGCATCCGTCGTTACATGCTCACCCAGAATCACCGGCACCTGGCGGTCGTAAATCGGGTGCTTCAATATAAGGCCCGCCAGCGCGCTGCCTGAGCAAACGCCGAGTTCGGTGAACTGTTCGATGCCATATCGCATCATTACGCCGCTGACCATTTCCCGGGCAAATACCATGCGTTCTTGCCCCTGCCC
This sequence comes from Gammaproteobacteria bacterium, assembly GCA_041565075.1. GTDB lineage: Bacteria > Pseudomonadota > Gammaproteobacteria > Steroidobacterales > JABDLF01 > JABDLF01. Next base: position 41,511 of record JBFGOQ010000017.1, on the reverse strand, counting down.
TTTGTCGAACTGCACCAGCGCATAGTCCAGACCCGGATGCAGCGCGACAGCCTGGTTGGCGGGCAGCGTCCAGGGCGTCGTGGTCCAGATTGGCAGGCAAACAGGCCCGTCACCTTCCCGCCGCAAGTCACTAAACCTGGACAAGAGCTCCTGGTCACTCACCAACGGGAAACGCACGTCGATGCCTGGCGAAGTCTTGTCCTCGTATTCAACCTCGGCCTCGGCCAGCGCCGACCTGCAGTCCAGGCACCAGTGCACCGGCTTGTAGCCCTTGTACAAATGCCCGCGCTCGATGATGCGCGCAAAGCCTCGCAACTGGGCCGCCTCGTAACGTGCCTGCATCGTCAGATAGGGGTCCTGCCAGTCGCCCAGCACGCCTAACCTGATGAAATCTTCGCGCTGGGTATCGACCTGACGGGCAGCGAATTCGCGGCAGGCTTTACGAAATTCTTTGGCGTCGAGCTTGACGCCCACCTTGCCTTTCTTTTTCTCTACCTGGTGCTCGATGGGCAGTCCGTGGCAGTCCCAGCCCGGTACATACGGCGCATCGAAGCCCGCAAGAGTGCGTGAACGCACCACGATGTCCTTGAGGGTCTTGTTGACGGCGTGGCCGATATGGATGGCACCGTTAGCGTAAGGCGGCCCGTCCAGCAGCACAAAACCTGGGCGGCCCTTCGACACTTGTCGAATCTGGCCATAAAGGTCTTGCTCCTGCCAGGACTTGAGCATCGCCGGTTCGCGGTTGGCCAGATTGGCGCGCATGGGAAACTGCGTTGCTGGCAAGTTAAGAGTGTTTTTGTAGTTGCTCAATTTTTTGTTTTTTCCTGCCAGTTCAACTTAATTGTCTCAAGCATACCGCTTGAGAACATTACGGGCCGCGTCCTCGTCCTTTTTCATTTGCTCAACCAGCGCCTCGAGACTTGGGAAGCGAGCTTCGTCGCGCAACTTTGCCATGAACTGCACTTCAAGCTCGCGACCGTAAAGGTCCCCGGTAAAATCGAACAGGTGCGCTTCAAGCAGCACGTGATCGCCCTCTACTGTCGGTCGCGTACCAAGGCTGGCAACACCGTTTAAAGAAATCTTGCCCGCACCCCAGACACGAACAGCGAATATTCCACTGAGCGGCGAATTCAATCGTCCCAGCTTGATGTTGGCAGTAGGATAGCCCAGTTTACGACCCAGGCATTGGCCCCGGATCACTCGTCCGCTCATTGAATACGGCCTGCCCAGCAACATCCTTGCGCGCTGCAAATTACCAGAGGCCAGTGCGCAACGCACGGCGCTGCTGCTGACCCGCTCACCGCCAAGATCGAAAGTCTCTGTTTGCGAAACCAGAAAACCATGATGCTCGCCAGCCCGGGACAGCGTTTCGAAATCACCCTTGCGATTCTTGCCGAAACGAAAATCATCACCGACCACCACATGATCGATTTGCAGACTTTGCACCAGAACGCTGTCTACAAATTCATCGGGTTCCAGCGCAGCGAGTCGGGCCTCAAATCGCAGACATAAAAATTGATCAATCGGAGTATTGGCCAGTGCCCGATATTTTTCCTTAAAGCGAGTCAATCGCGGGGGCGCCTGCGATCCGGAAAAAAATTCGGCTGCCGTTGGTTCAAAGGAGATCAGAGTGGTTGGCAAATCTTTCGAACGCGCATGGTTGGCCATGTGGGCTATCACGGCCTGGTGACCACGATGCACACCATCGAAATTGCCGATCGTCGCAATGCCTCCGCGATGCTCGGCTCGCAGGTTATGCAACCCGCGGATCAGTTTCATGTCAGACCGTCCAAAAGGCCGGAATTATACGGCAGAGGAACGTGATTGCCCACGCAAATGCGCCGGCCTCAGGCCTGTAATCAGCAAGGCAAGAACGTAGACCAACCCGCCCCCCGCAATACAACCGACCAGGCGAATGACGCGTGCCTGCCAATCCTGCGCGATCCATCCGGCAAGGTCCCCGGCCAGCGGCAGCAAAAACGCGGCCATCACCAGATTGGCAATCGTGACGCGAATTATCAGCGGCCACCATCCCGCACCCGGTACATATACATCAGCTCTTCGCAAACCGCGATACAGCAGGGCGGCGTTCAGGAAGGCCGCGAGTCCGGTAGCAAGTGCGAGTCCCATGTGCGGCGCCACGAAACCCGTTTTCACCATGGGGATGACCAGGGCGAGGTTCATCACGATGTTGGCCAGCATGGCGATGATGCCGACACGCACCGGCGTTTTCGTATCCTGGCGTGCAAAATAACCAGGCGCCAGCACCTTTACCAGGGTAAAACCAAGTAAACCAAGCGCGTAAGCCATCAGGCTCCAGGTCGCCATTTCGACAGCATGCGCGTCAAATGCACCATAATTGAACAGCGTTGCCAACATTGGTCCGGCCAGCATAAAAAGCCCCGCGGCTGCCGGGACCGCCACCACACACACCAGGCGCAATGCCCAGTCCAGCGTGGCCGAAAACGCCCCAGGGTCATCTTCCGCATGTCTGGTCGAAAGACCCGGCAGGATTATGGTCGCCAGGGCAATCGCAAACACGCCCAGCGGGAACTCCATGAGCCGGTCGGAGTAGTACAGCCAGCTGATGCTGCCAGTCACAAGAAACGAAGCGATGACTCGATCGACAATCAGATTGATCTGCGCCACGGACGAGCCAAATAGCGCCGGCAACATGAGCCGCATGATCTTGCGTACCCCCTCATGCCGCCAACCCCAGCGGGGTCTTGGCAGGATGCCCAGCCTTGCCAGGAACGGCAACTGAAAAGCCAGTTGCACGACGCCGGCAACAAATACACCCCAGGCCAGTGCCTCGACCGGCTCGCTAAAATAAGTGGCGGCCCAGACCGCCGCACCGATCAGCGAAATGTTCAGCAGTACAGGTGTGAAGGCGGGCACCGCGAAGCGACTGAATGTGTTCAACATGCCACCGGCAAACGCCGTCAATGAGATAAACAGCAGATAAGGGAAGGTGATACGCAGCAGCTGCACCGCAAGATCGAATTTTTCGGGTTCAGTCGCAAACCCGGATGCGAAAATCACAATCAGCAGTGGCGCGCCCAGTACGCCGATGATTGTTATCGCGAGCAGGACCAGGCCAAGCGTGCCGGCAACCCGGTCAGCCAGCTCGCGGACTTCCGCCGGGTTCTTTTTCGTGCGGTATTCGGAAAATACCGGGACAAAGGCCTGGGAGAAAGCGCCCTCGCCAAACATCCGCCGGAAGAAATTGGGGATCTGGAAGGCGATGACGAAGACGTCCATGCCCAGGCCGGCACCAAAAAAACGTGCAAATACCAGATCGCGAACGAGCCCCAGCGCACGGGAGACCAGGGTCATGCCGCCAACGACGGAGGTGGATTTGATCAGAGCTCGACTCATGGACTTCCCGCTGTGGGCGGCGCTGGCAGCATGATACCGGGCTTGCTGTGCCGGGACTATTTGTGCCGGGCGTATCGGTCCCTGCTCAGCGCACCCAGGCCAGCTTTAGAAGGCCGGCGGACAGGGCCGGTCCAGCGGGTGCCCGCGTTGACAGCGCCACGCAAAATCCGCACAATGCGCGGCTCGCTGGGGCCCGGCCCCCAGGCAGAAACCGGAGTAATTGCAAGTGGCAAACATCAAATCAGCGCAAAAGCGTGCTCGCCAGACCGAAAAGCGCCGCATGCACAACATGGCCCTGCGCTCGCGCATGCGCACCAGCATCAAGCAAGTGCTGAAGGCGATCAGCGATGGCAAGCGTGAAGAAGCAGTCAAACTTTACCGGGATGCCGTGCCTGTGATTGACAGCATGGTCAACAAGGGCATCGTCAAGGCCAACAAGGCAGCGCGTCACAAGAGCCGGCTCAACAAGCACATCAGGGAGATGCAGGACTGAGACCTCGTGCCAGACGCACCGGGCGCTAAAGACACGCGCCCTATCCAGGAAAGCCGGTCATTGACCGGCTTTTTCGTTTTCTGCCTGCGGGTCACGAGTTTTGGGTCTGCTGCCCTTCCCCATTTTCAGCCAGCGCCTCCAGATGCCGCATGATCGCCTGGCAAAGCGCTGCGGTGCCGGTATTTGGCAGGGCCGCGATCTCGAATACCGGGCCCTTGTGATGCAACGCCTTCAGCAGTGCGGTGCGGCGATCTGTGACCTGGTCTGCGCTGGCCAGGTCGGTCTTGTTGAGCACCAGCCAGCGCTCGCGTGCGGCAAGCTCCGGGCTGAATTTTTCCAGTTCATGCACCAGCGCGAGGGCTTCGGCCCCGAGGTCCACATCTTCGTCAATTGGCGCAATGTCCACGATGTGCAAGAGCAGGCGCGTGCGCTGGAGGTGCCTGAGGAATCGATGCCCCAGCCCCGCACCCTCCGCGGCACCCTCGATGAGTCCGGGTATATCGGCCATCACGAAGCTGCGATAAGGCCCGACCGAAACCACACCAAGGTTTGGGTAGATCGTAGTGAATGGATAATCCGCAACTTTGGGCCTGGCACCGGAAACGGCACGGATCAGAGTCGACTTACCGGCATTCGGATAACCGAGTAAGCCAACATCCGCCAGCAGCTTTAGCTCCAGCTTGAGCTTGCGCGACTCGCCTGCGGTCCCGCGGGTGAACTTGCGCGGTGCCCGATTGGTACTGCTCTTAAAACGCGTATTGCCCAGCCCGCCATTTCCGCCGCTGGCGACCAGCAATTTTTGCCGGTGTTCAGTGACGTCCCCGATCAGTTCGCCGGTGTGCTGATCGTAAACCAGGGTGCCGGCAGGCACCGGCACCAGCAGGTCGTCGCCGCTCTTGCCGGTACAGTTGCGCCCCCGGCCGGGCGCCCCGCTGGTCGCCTTGTAGGTCCTCTGAACACGAAAATCCGCCAGCGTATTGATATTGCGGTCACCGACCAGGTAGACACTGCCGGCATTGCCGCCGTCACCGCCGTCGGGCCCGCCGAACGGCACGAATTTTTCGCGCCGGAAACTGGCGCTGCCGTCACCGCCCCGCCCACCCTTGACCTGGATCTGGGCTTCGTCAACGAATTTCATTACATGTTCCCATGACGTGCCAGATTAACGAGCCGCAAACAAAAAGCCCCGGCAGGACCGGGGCTTTCGGTATCTGCTCACTATTCGACTCAGTCGGTGACGACGCTTACGAACTGGCGCTTCTTGGCTCCCCTGGTAGCAAAGCGCACCTTGCCCGAGGCTTTTGCAAACAATGTGTGATCGCGACCCACACCAACGTTCTCGCCGGCATGGAAGCGAGTTCCGCGCTGGCGAACCAGGATGTTGCCCGCCAGAACCTGCTGGCCGCCAAACTTCTTTACGCCAAGGCGTTTAGATTCAGAATCGCGGCCGTTGCGCGTACTGCCGCCCGCTTTTTTGTGTGCCATTTCTAACTACTCCGCTTGCTCAGCCGCCCTTGATGCCGGTGATTTTCACCCGCGTGAACGCCTGGCGATGTCCCAGGTTGCGCTTGTAGCCCTTGCGGCGCTTGAACTTTATGACCTCGATCTTACGCCCGCGGCCCTGCTCTTCGACCTGGGCCGTGACCTTGCCGCCCTTGACAAGGGGCGTGCCAACGGTGACCTTGTCGCCATTGCCCACCATGAGGACCTCGTCGAACACCACTTTGGCGCCCTCTTCGGCATCCAGTTTCTCGACCCGGAGCACCCCGCCATCGGTCACGCGGTATTGCTTGCCTCCGGTCCTGATTACAGCGTACATTTGCGCCTGCCCTATCTAACAAATTCAGTGATTTACGCCATCGCTGGCAAAGAGCGGGAATTCTAAAGATTTGTAACTCCCCGGTCAACGATAAAACGGCGAAAAGCCTTTAAAATCGGGATCCGACCCAAGCATCTGGCGGAGCAATGAACGGCAATCTTGCAACAAACTCACGAGACCTGACCCTGGACTCGGTCCGCGCGCTCATTGCGGAGGATTTTGCGCAGGTCAATGCAACCATCCGTGCGCGTCTTGCCAGCGACGTGGTGCTGATCAACCAGGTCAGTGAATACATTATCGGCAGTGGCGGCAAACGCCTGCGCCCGATGCTGGTCTTGCTGGCGGCGCGGGCCTGTGGCTACGGCGGCAACAAACATGTCGAGGCCGCCGCCATCATCGAATTCATACATACCGCTACCTTGCTGCACGACGATGTGGTCGATGCCTCGGAACTGCGGCGCGGTCAGGACACCGCCAACAATGTTTTTGGTAACGAAGCCAGCGTGCTGGTCGGAGACTTCCTGTATTCCAGGAGTTTCCAGATGATGGTGACGCTGGGAAAAATGCGTGTCATGGACGTACTGGCCGATGCCACCAACACGATCGCCGAAGGTGAGGTTCTGCAATTGCTCAATTGCAATGATCCGGATACGGACGAGCAGCGCTACCTGCAGGTCATACGCCGCAAGACCGCCAGGCTGTTCGAGGCGGGCACGCAGATTGCAGCAATCCTTGCCGACCAGCCCGAGCAGATCGAAAATGCTCTGGCCCGTTACGGCAGGCATCTCGGCACCGCATTCCAACTGGTCGATGACGTGCTGGATTACCAGTCAGATGCCGCCAAAACCGGCAAGCAGCTGGGTGATGACCTGGCCGAGGGCAAGCCTACGCTGCCGCTTATTCATGCCATGGCCAAAGGCGATAACAGGCAGCGTGCGCTGGTCCGAACAGCAATTGAAAAAGGTGGCCGCGAGCACTTGTCTGAGGTGGTTGATGTCGTTGAATCCACAGGGGCCATCCCGTACACTGCGCGCCTTGCTCAGGCGGAGGCCGAACGCGCAGAAAAGGCCTTGTTGGAACTTCCCGACTCGGAGTTCAAAGGTGCCTTGTTGTGGCTGGCGCAGTTTTCAGTAGCGCGGACAAATTGATTCTGGTAAGAACGTCGGGGTGTAGCTCAGCCTGGTAGAGCACTGCCTTCGGGAGGCAGGGGCCGTGAGTTCGAATCTCGCCACCCCGACCAAACTGCCTGTACTCAGGAAACAACTGGCCGCCAAGCTCGCCGCGAGCCCGGCCTTGCCACGATCGCGGTCAGCAGGATTTTAAGTCAATTTGCCTGCCAAGCGGCTAAGTTATCGCATTGCTCAGTAAGCTGCACAACGCAGGCCTCAGCCTCCTCGGCCTTAAGCTTATCTTCTTTATGGAAAGGCACACCCTCAAAAGTGTCCTGAAAACTGCAACTTCTTTGTTCCTTTTCCGATTCAGGAGCAGTATCCAGGGCGGGGGCAATGTTTACCGCAGTAGCACCCGACAAATCGTTGCCGCCAAAAACGGTCATCGTAAAAGAATTAGTAATGGGTTCGCCACACTGGGTCCCGGTGGCGCCGTCCTGGTAACCCATATTCGACATTTCGTCTTGTGTCCAGCATGGACACGGCACTTTTCTGCACGGCATCGCCGGATCAGAATCGGTTTTTTTGCGGTTGTACTTGCTCAGTATCTTGTTCGACTTTTTGGCGTTCTTCACCGCCTCCTTGTCGTTAATGTCGACTGGCCCTTCCGTGTCCAACGCACAATAGGCCAGGCAAAGACCCAGCAAGCCCTTGGTTACGTTCGGGTCATCAAGCGGTGCACAGACCTTTTCTTCGTAAGTCTGTGCGTCCTGTGCGTCTGCGGCATTCGGCCACAACAATTGATAGGCAGCGGTAACGGCAAACAACATTGCGATAAATGGTTTCATGATTACCTCCATTCATGAGCGCCAAATTTCTTGTGGCCTGCTGCTTGCCGGCTCTGATTTTGCGCCTTTTTACCTGCTTTGTATCTATAAATCAAGTGTTTATTGCTTTTACCTCAACTGATTCTATTGATATGAGTACCACCGCAATGGCCAGGCGGCCTAAAAGAGGGACCACTGACAGTGCGGTAAACCTGCGTGCGATGGTGAGTCCGTTAGACCGGGGACTACGGCACCCACGCAATGGGGCAATTGGCCGGCGGGTTACTTGCGCGCGCCTGAGCACGGCTGCGAATGGGATCAAGGAAAGATAAAACCCGGGCCGCCGGGTCCATGAGGCGCGTCCGAACTATGTGTGCCGGCACATACCGTTGCAGCTAGATTGTCGCCGGCAAATCAGAGCGGGCTGCGCATGTACACCGTGGGGTCAGACGATTCGTTTTCTTCCAGCACTACGGTCTCCGTAAAATGCAAGACGTTTTGCTGGCTGAGATCGTCCGCTTCGGCCTCTGTGCCCGGGTGAAATGTCAGGGTCACAGCTCCCAGGGAAATAACGTCGCCCTCGCAGAGCCGCTTCTTGAGTACGTCTCGGCCGTTGATACAGGTGCCATTCGTGCTGCGCAAGTCAAACAAGTAGACACCGTTGTTATCCACAACGACCACTGCATGAAACAGGCTGACGCCTGGACTGAGCACGAACACATCATTTGATTTGTGACGCCCGATGGTCAGGCGATCGCCGCTGAGGTCGAACCTGGCGATGTGTTTGCCTTTTCGCCGGAGTTCGAAGCTGGGATAAACATAGCCCGCCTGACCCCCGTCGTTATCTGTAGCTTCGCCGTTATCTGACAGGCTATCGGATGTGCTCGAGCACAGTGAAATCTGCAGATCTTCAAGGGATTCCAGCAATATGCGCTTGGTCACTTTTTTCAGACTGGCCTCATGTGCCCATCGCAGCGCATGGTGACAAATCTGACTTACCACTCCCGGAACACCGCCCGACAAAGTTGCAAGGTGTTTTATGGCCGCCGGCGTGAACAGGGACCGACCTGAGACCCCTGCCGCGTTCAGACGTTGAAAGACGTAGTTTGCGACCTCGTCAATATCCAGCCCCTTAAGCCGGACATGAGAATGGCCGATGTCTTCGAGCCGGCTCCTGGCTCTTTCTGCAAGTTCCGGTTTGCCGATCAGCACTACCTGGAGGCAGGCGGCATCATTTTCACGGATTTTCAGAAGGCGACCGATTTCATCGAATACATCTGCGGCAAGTGTTTCCGCCTGTTCGATAACAATGACGGGAAAATCATGCTTGCCGGAATTATGGCGCAGGAAGGCCTCGGCGACACTTCTGCACTCCGAAAGGTCTGGATCGATGTCGTCGAAGCCAAATCCCTTCAGCATGCCGGCAAGGAACTCGGGCGCCGAAGCCGGCGGCACCGGGAATTCGGCCAGAATCCTGTCGTCATCCAGGCGGCCGCTGATCGCCCCCTTCAGCAAAGATCCTGAAGCCAGCCGGGGTTCAGTGATAATCGCCAGGCCAGGTTTCGCCGTTGCTTCACGGACCTGCCTGACGACACTGTCCGTTCCACGGCCTGGCCAGAACTCATCGCGCAGAGTTTTACCCGTGAATGCACTGCAAGACATTCCGAAGTATTCGAGATATGCCGGTGCTTCTTCTTCGTCCGGGCGACGATCCGATATGCGAATTAATTTTCCCACTTTGGTGTCCTTTGCCTTGCAAATTCATGCGCCGTGCCCAAGAGAAAAGCAATTAGCATGCCAATTGAAAACGGGAACCAAATTATGGAAAACCAAAGGTCTTTTTGTGTTCGCTTTTGTGAATTGGTACTCACAGTTAATTCACTTGAAACGCTTTATGCAACGGGAATTCCCTCGCGCGGCAAGGCTGAAAGTAATTGCCGGGAGTAAACCGTAAATAAAGCCGACAGCGCAGCTTCCGCCAGCCTGGATGCTATTTAACATATCGGCGAGGCCCATGAGCACCATGAAATACAGGCGGGACCGCAGGCATGGGGGGCAGATCATTTTTTACACCACGCCGCGACCCGGGTGCCGGCGATGAAGCGGCGATTGGCGCCAGTCAGGATTCATCTGCAAGGCCTGGGCAAATGGGCTACAATGAGCGCGGGCAGATTGGAGGGCTCGCCGCGCGCCGGGGCCCCCTCCCGATACCATATGGACATGGGGAATTCCCCAGGAGTGTCGGGTTATGCCACAGTTTCAATCCGCCTTGATCAGGCAGCGTGCGTTCGACTATTACGACCGTCTCACCCGAGTTCGCGAGTATTGCCAAGCGCATTTGTCGGACAAAATTACCCTTGCCAGTGCCGCCGAGGTTGCGGGACTCGAGTACACCTACTTTTCCAGCTTTTTCCACGGTGCCGTGGGCGTGCGCTTCGGCGACTGGCTGCGCTACCAGCGTGTGCGAAAAGCCCAGGATCTCATCAGGGAAAGCAGTTATCCGATTGGCCGGGTCGCGGTGGAATGCGGGTTTAACAACTTGCGGACTTTCCAGCGTGCTTTTCGACGGGTTACGGGCATGACCCCGCGCCAGTTCCGGCGCGAGGTCAAGCTGGGGTTTGCCGCTTATGAAGGGCCACGCAGTTTGCCCGGCTTCAGTTTGCCTGCGCCGCAGAACAACCCACGCTGATTGCTGTATCGGGAATTCCCGAGAACAGTTCTGCAAGGTGGTCGATGGCTTGTGGTTGCAAGCCAAAGGCATTTTCATTAACCCGGTATTCCCCGGGCTGATAAAGAAAGCCGATGACCAGGCTTTGCAGACGCTGCATGCCAGACACCAGCACCCGGTGCTCGTGTTGGTGTCCAGCGGCATGCCCTGACAGGGGATTGTCCGGGTCCGAAGCCGACTGGCCTTGCGCTGCCAGAAACGGGTTGACATCGTCCCGCAGCAGGGGCGTCAATGCGTGGTCTTCCACCACCGTCCCATCCGGGCGGTCCAGACCCTACGCCAGCGCGGCCCGAGGCAGTTCCTGGGAATGGGCAAATGCGGCCGCCCGCTTGCCTATGGAACAACTTGTTTGAATTAGGTAAACCGAACGTCAAGATCATTGCCCAAGCTCTTGAAAACAGGTGTTCATAACTCAAACGTGCAATGGGTGCTGCACTGCATGCGGTGGTTGTAAAAGACACAAGATTTCACAAGATCTGACGGCAATCAGAATTCACAAACTTGTCATGCATGAAATGATAGTCTTCGGCTACTGAACACGTGGAGGTGCAGGCAGCGGTGGCAAGCTATATCCCCGAGAGCAAGCAGCTACTCAATCGTCGCACTGCGGCCGGCTGGGATGCCCACTACGTTTGCAAAACGCTCATTCTCTGGTACCCAGGTCTTTTGCGCTCTGACAAAGTCCATGTCGACATGCGCAATCCGCGCAAGGCAATGGAGTTCCTCTCATGCCTGCAGGACTACCCTGCGGATTTGCAGGACATTCTGATCCTGCTGGCCCAGCGATATGGCATCCACAAGGCAACGCTGGCACTGGACAACGCCATTCGCAAGTTTGGTGATGAAAAGCCAGCAACAGGCAGGAAAGCAGGCGAAGAACGACCGACCGACGATCACCCGGACCGGCTTACGGCTTAGGCGTACCCAACTGTGACGTCATGGCCGCGTAATACGCCGCCAGGTCCTTTATGTCCTGCTCAGAAAGCCCCACCGCAAAGCCAGCCATGATGGCGTTTTTCCGGGTGCCGTTTTTATACTGTGTCAGGGCATGCTCCAGGTAAGAAGCGTATTGTCCCGCCAGCACCGGAAACTCCGGTGCCGTGCCAAGGCCGTTCTCGCCGTGGCACGCCACACAGGTCGCTGATTTCTTCTGTCCCTGTGCCGGATTGCCGCCAGCGGTCGCTTGCGCAGAGTAGCCCAACGCGAAGCACATCATTGCGCCGGTACTGATAACCAGCATTTTCGATCTACTCATCATTTCCGAGACCCCCTACTCTTTTCCTGCTGCATAACTTGCCAGGTACGCCGCAATGTCAGCGATATCCTGGTCACTCAATGTCGCGCCCTGGGCGCGCATGGTGGGGTGGTCACGATCACCGGAACGATAAGCATTCAGCGCTGCAATGAGATAGGTCTCGCTTTGGCCGCCGACTTTCGGCACCCGGTAGCTCGGATAAGCGTTCCTATAGCCCGCAATGCCATGGCAACCCAGGCAGGCCTCCGCCTTGACACGCCCGGACCCGACATCACCACCGGCAAACGCTGCCGAAAAAACAAGCATCCCGGCCAGGCAGCCGAATTTTTTCGTTATCGAGAGAAGTTGGCGTCGCATCAGAACCTCTTGGGCCATATGAAGGCAGTACGGCGAACTCGTGCGGCTTGCTGCCGGCGGCCGCAAGTTTAACGAAACCCGGCAACACAACCAATCCTGCGCCACCCCCATTGACCCGCGCCTGCGAAGCCGGGGCAGTTTGCAGAGCCGGCTGTGGGGCGATCCCACCAACAGGTGACACTCGTTTTATGGCCGGGTTGGGCGCAGTCGGCGCGCAACCAGCGGGTTATTTGACTGGCGTCAGTGATCACGGCCAGGTCGAAAAGAAGATATCGCAAGGGCACGGTTGTTCCGGTTGGCTCAGACTTCGGCATTTCTTTTACATTTCTTTTACGTTTACCCTTATATTTTTCCGAATTTACCCTCGATCCAAGGGACAAGAACTTTTTAACTGATTGTTCTAATTATATATTTTTAAGTTTTCAACTATGAAAGTAACCCTTTGCGCAGGATATGGATGATTTTCTTTTTTATTGTATACTGCTTATACAACCAGGGTGGGACGCCTGACTGGCCAATCTTCACATCATCCTCACGAGCCGGTGTCTAGGCTGTTCCGCAGATAAGAGATGGCGCGCCCATCAGCGTCACAACGGAGCTTGCCCATGACCGAGCTACTTCAACAAACCGCGGATCTCTATCCAATCCGAACGGTATCGGCTATCACTGGCATCAACCCGGTCACCCTGCGCGCATGGGAGAGGCGCTACGGGCTGGTGAAGCCGCGGCGCACCGACACCGGTCACCGCGTCTATTCCGCGCGCGATATCGACAAGATCAATCGTGCCATCGCGTTGGTGGAGAGAGGGCACAGCATCAGTCAGGTTGCGGCAATGCTGGAGGCAGCAAGCAACTCCGTTGCCGCGCCCGACGATGTTGCCGGTAACACCTGGAGTGATTACCGGACTCGAATGCTCACCGCGATATCGGCGTTTCGTGAGGATGAACTGGACGAAATCTACAATGAAATTCTTGCGCTGTTCTCGTTGAGTATTGTGAATAGCGAGGTCATCGTGCCCCTGCTCAAGCAACTGGGAGAGCGCTGGGAAACTGGTGCCGGATCGATTGCTGAAGAACATTTTTTCGCTTTTTACCTGCGTAACAAGCTCGGCGCCAGGTTTCATCACCGTGGGCAACGCAATCTTGGACCCTTGCTGATCAGCGCCTGTTTGCCGCGGGAATCCCATGAAGCCGGTCTTTTGCTGTTTAGCCTTGCAGCACTTGATCAAGGCTACCGCCTCGTCAACCTGGGGGCCAACATGCCCATGGAAGACCTGCCGATGGTCGCGCGTCGAGCTGGGGCCGACGGTCTGGTCTTGTCAGGACGCATGCAGCCTGAGAACGATATACTAGGTCGGCAATTGGCCCAGCTCGTCCATCGTTCTCCGGTGCCGGTTTTTATTGGGGGGCGGGTCTCCACGCGCCATCATGACCGCATAGAACAAAGCGGCGCATTTGCCCTGGGAGATGACATCGAGCACGCTTTGTCGCGTCTGGAAAACCACTTCAGCAAGCCGGTGGCCGGGCACGACTAAGACCAGGCGTCACCTACCAGAGAAAAACAACAATGAAAATAGCGATTATTGGAACTGGCATAGCCGGCATGGTCTCTGCGCGCGAACTGGCGCGAGAGCATGAGATTACGGTATTCGAAGCCAATGATTATGTCGGCGGGCATACCAACACGATTGCCGTGGATTTGGACGGTAATACCTATGCCATCGATACCGGGTTCATTGTCTACAACGACTGGACGTATCCTAATTTCATTGCTCTTCTGGAGCGTCTGGGCGTTACGACGCAACCCAGCGATATGACGTTCAGCGTCCGGTGCAGGGCTACCGGGATCGAATACAACGGTCGTTCTCTCGATGCGCTTTATGCGCAGCGAACAAACATTTTAAGGCCACGCTTCCATCGCATGCTGCTTGACATCTTACGCTTTAATCGCCAGGCAATTGAATATCTCGCAGTCGGTGGTGGCAACGAAACCCTGGGCCAGTTTTTGAGGCAAGGAAATTTCCGCGGTCTGTTTGTCAGTCATTACATCGTTCCAATGGGCGCCGCAATATGGTCGACCGATCCGAAACTCATGTATGACTTTCCGGCTCGTTACTTTCTTAGCTTTTTCAAAAATCATGGGCTCCTGAGCGTCAAGGATCGGCCACAATGGCGGGTGATCAAGGGCGGGTCCTGGCGATATGTAGAAAAACTGGTGGCGCCATTTAAGGACCGTATTCGACTGTCCACGCCAGTTACGGGCATCCGCAGAACACCCCTGCATGTCTGCGTGAATACCGAAAAATACGGGATCGAACACTTTGACAAAGTAGTGCTCGCCTGCCACAGCGACCAGGCATTGGCCATGCTCGAGGACCCCAGCATTAAAGAGCAGGAGATCCTCGGTGCCATTCGCTACCAGGACAACGAAGCAGTTCTGCACACAGATGAGAGCGTGTTACCACGACGCCGCAAAGTATGGGCCGCGTGGAACTATCATTTACCCAAGAACGGCGAAGACAGGGTGGCGCTCACCTACAATATGAATATCCTGCAGAACATTGGGGCGTCGCGGCAATTCTGCGTAACCCTTAATGACAGCCAAATGCTCGACCCGGCACGAATAATTCGCAGGATCAGCTATGCGCACCCGCTCTATGATCCGGCCGGTGTGGCAGCCAGGGCGCGACAGGACGAAATCAATGGCGCAGGCAACACGTGGTATTGCGGCGCATATTGGGGCTATGGCTTTCATGAAGATGGCGTAAACAGTGCCCTCAAAGTATGTGAACAGATCCGGAACCAGCACAGACATGAACAGCAGCGTCTACCGCGGACAGGTTAGACACCGGCGTTTTTCACCGGTCGGCCACGAGTTCAGCTACAAGCTGTTCATGCTGCTGATAGACCTCGATGAACTGCCAGAGGTATTCGATATATCCCGGCTTTGGTCGGGCCGGCGCCCTGCGCTGGCCTGGTTTCGCCGCAAGGATCATTTCGGTGACCCCGCTACGCCGCTGAAATCCTGTGTTCAGGACCTGGTAGAGAAAGAGACGGGTATTCGGCCTGAGGGACCGGTACGTTTACTCACCCATTTACGGTATTTCGGCTACTGCTTCAACCCGGTCAGTCTGTTCTACTGTTATAGCGCCAACGAGAACAAACTCGAGCACGTAGTGGCAGAAGTAAACAACACGCCCTGGGGTGAAAGACATTGCTATGTACTGAGCGGTCACAATGCTATCAGTCGCAAGCAACGCAGTATTGCCTATCGCCACGCCAAGGCGTTTCACGTGTCGCCATTCATGAATCTGGAAATGGACTATGTTTGGCAAATAAGGGAGCCCGATCAGCAGTTGTCGGTGCACATTGAAAACCTGAGCGCTGAGCAACGACTTTTTGACGCGACTCTGGCTCTGCAGAGATTACCGATTACCGCCGGCAACCTGCGGCGGGTCCTGTTTGCCTATCCATTGATGACCTTCAAGGTGGTGTGGCTGATCCACTTGCAGGCTTTAAAGCTGCTGCTTAAAAAAGTCCCCTTTGTACCGCACCCAGGCAAGCGCGTATCGCCCACGCAGAACAAATCATGAGCACGCCGCTTGCCAATCAGAATTTACGCTCTATGTCCTCGCGCCTGGACTTGCTGCAGCGCCTGTCGCGCAAAGGCGTCCTTGACAGATTCGCACGTATTGAACATGGGCGGTTAACGGTAGCCGATGGCGATAGCACACTGACATTCGGTCAGAAAGACGAGATTTGTGATGCAGAAGTTACCATTCACATCCGCAATCCCGACTTTTTCGTTGAAGTGGCGCTTGGCGGTTCAATTGGCGGCGCCGAGGCCTACATGCAGAATTTCTGGACCTGCGACGATCTGACCGCCCTGGTCCGCTTGCTTGTCCGGAACCGGCACGTGCTGGATGCCATGGAGACGGGTGCGGCACGGCTCAAGGCGCTGCTTCGCCGATATGCGCACTGGATGCGTCGCAACCATCCGGAAAACAGCCGCAAGAACATCGAAGCGCACTATGACCTTGGCAACGATTTTTTCGAGCTCTTCCTCGATCCGACCATGATGTACTCGGCCGGAATATTTCCGAGCGCTGACGCCAGTCTGCAGGTTGCTTCCGAAACCAAGCTCGAGCGCATTTGCCAGAAACTGGAACTTGAAGACAGCGACCACATAATTGAAATCGGGACCGGCTGGGGCGGTTTCGCATTACATGCAGCCAGCCGCTATGGGTGTCGCATCACGACCACCACAATCTCGGAAGAGCAATTCCACTTGGCCCGGCGAAAAGTTGCCGAAGCAGGACTCAGCGAGCGGGTTACAGTTTTAAAAAAGGATTACCGCCAGTTATCAGGCCATTTTGATAAGCTTGTTTCCATTGAGATGATCGAGGCGGTCGGACATCGCTATTTCGATACGTTCTTTGAAAAGTGCAGTAGTTTGCTCAAGCCGGATGGCAAAATGATGCTGCAGGCCATAACCATCGCCGATCAACAGTATGAAAAGTCCAAGCGCACGGTAGACTTTATCCAGAAATACATTTTTCCAGGAGGCGCCCTGCCCTCTTTGAGCGCTCTCTCAGGCAGCGTCGCGCGCATGACCGATATGCGCATCACCGAGGTGCTGGATATCGGCCCCCACTATGCGGAAACACTGCGCCACTGGCACAGGCGTTTTTTAAGCAATCTCGATAAGGTACGGGATTTGGGCTTTCCGGATGAGTTCATCCGCATGTGGAAGTATTACCTTTGCTATTGCGAGGCCGGGTTCGAAGAGGGCGTCATCGGGGACATTCAGATGCTGCTGCTCAAGCCTCGCTCAAGGACACACCTGTGATGCTGGCTGATCACCACCTCGCGGTTATTCGAGCCAAAAACGTAGTCCGGAACTTGCTAAACTAGGGGGCTTTAGATGCATTGGAGCACCTGGGGATGACCCGCATTCAGCGTACGTCGCTTGCCATCAAGGGCGGCTTTTTGTTTTTTCACCTGGCCTGCCTGCTGGCTTTCTATACCGGTCTGAGCGCAGTCGCGGTAATCACCGCCCTCGTGCTTTACACCGTGCGAGCCCTGGGCGTCACAGCCGGATACCACCGTTACTTTGCTCATCGCTCATTTCGTACCGGGCGTGTATTTCAGTTCATCCTGGCCTTTTTCGGCAGTCTCTCGGTGCAGGGTGGCGTGCTTTGGTGGGTGTCCCATCATCGCGAGCATCACAAACACACGGAAACCCATAAGGACATTCACTCGCCCACCATGCACGGCATGTGGATGGCGCACATGGGATGGATGATGCAAGAGGATTGTCTGCGCACGAGTCAGGCGAATATCAAGGACTTTGCCCGCTTCCCTGAACTGAAATGGCTGCAGCGCAATTACGCAATACTCATCATTGGTCAGGCTGCTGCGATTTATCTTTTCGGCGCCACACTCGACTATTTCTTTCCTGGCCTTGGGACGTCAGGTCTGCAAATGCTGGTCTGGGGGTTCTTCATCTCCACAGTGCTGCTGTGGCATTCAACGTTCATGGTGAATTCCGTATGCCACCGCTGGGGTACACGGCCCTATGCGGCCGGCGACGACAGCACCAATAACCTGCTGGTTGGCATCCTGACCATGGGTGAAGGCTGGCACAATAATCATCACCAATTCGCTTACTCCGCTCGCCATGGCCTTCGCTGGTACCAGGTGGACGTAACCTGGTATCTGCTCCGAGTACTGGCGTTCTTCGGCATCGTGTCCGATTTGAAGTTGCCGCGTGAGCGAGATCTCGCCGCCAGCTAGGCCAAGACGATGGCGAACCGTCTGAGCCGAGCCTTGCTGGCTGCGTGCCTGCTTACCTTGTACGTTGGCGAGGCACAAGCCGCCTGTGGAAATACCGAGGATCGCCCAAGCGTCGGCCTGGTGCTTAGCGGTGGCGGTGCCAGGGGCGCGGCCCATGTCGGGGTCATTCGCGAGCTGGAAGCGATGAGGGTTCCGGTTGATTGCATCGCCGGGACGAGCATGGGCGCAGTAGTCGGGGGACTCTATGCATCGGGCATGCCGGTGGATGAGATTGAAGCGCTGATGCATCGCATCGACTGGCATGAGGCACTGAGCGACCGTCCTCCCAGGCAAGACTTGTCTTTTCGTCGCAAGCAGGATGACCGTAGCTTTCTGATCAAATTCAACCTCGGTCTGCGCGAAGGGCAATTGGCACTTCCAAAAGGCCTGCTGCAAGGCCAAAAACAAAACTTGATCCTGAAATCGGCCACCTTGCCAGTCTCTGGCATTCACGACTTTGATCGGCTGCCGATCCCGTTTCGCGCTATCGCTACGGACATCGAGAGCGGCGACAGCGTCGCCCTGGACCGTGGCAATCTGGCCTCGGCGATCCAGGCCTCGATGTCTGCGCCGGGCGTATTTTCCCCCCGCGAAATCGGCGGACGGCTCCTCGTCGATGGTGGCATCACCAACAATCTGCCAATCGGAATCGCCCGCGCCATGGGCGCAGACATAATAATTGCTGTGGATATCGCGTTTCCGCTTGTGTCACGGGACGAACTGACGTCCGGGTTTGAGATTGCCAACCAGATGCTGACGATTCTCATGCAACAGCGCTCGATAGCCGAAAAAGCGACCCTGGCTGGACAGGATGTACTTATTGAGCCGCAACTCGGCAACATGGACTCGAGCGATTTTTCTCAGTTGGGCAAGGCCGTTTCTGCAGGTGCCACGGCAACGCAGGAAAAAAGCGCGCATCTTGGTCGCCTCACCATCAATCGCAGTGCCTTTGCAAGCCACCTGGCAAAGCGTTCCGCCATCCGCCCCGGTAATCCCGTTATCGATTACATCACAGTAGTAAGCAATTCGCGCCTGTCGCCGAAAGCCATTGAGGGCCGTTTGCGCGCGGCACCTGGCCAGGCACTGGACCAGTTTACGCTGGAACAGGACATTTCAAGGATCTACGGCCTGGACACGTTTGAGCAGGTAGATTATGAGATCGTCGCAGAGGGTGAACAAACGGGGCTTGAAGTTCGCACAACAGCCAAGTCCTGGGGCCCGAGCTTCCTGGATTTCGGCATGAGTCTTGAGGAAGACTTCGAAGGCGCCAGTAATTACACGATCGCGGCGCGCTACACTCGCGCAGAAATAAATCACCTCGGCGCGGAGTGGCGCATTGACACACAATTCGGGCAACGCTCAAAGTTTTTCACAGAGTTCTACCAGCCACTGGACATCGGCACGCGATATTTCATCGCTCCGCAGCTTGAACTGGCGCGCACCAATGTCAATGTGTTCGAAGACGGTCGCAGAATCTCCGAATATCGAGTGACCTCTGCCGAGGCCCGTCTTGACGTCGGACGAAATTTTTCGAACTGGGGTGAATTCCGCATTGGCCTGCGTCGCGCTACGGGCAGCGCCGACCCCAGAGTCGGCGACACAAGTCTGCCGGAATTTGATTTCGATTCGGGCGGTTGGTTCGCGTCATTCGCAATCGACTGGCTCGACAACCCGGGTTTCCCGCGCGCCGGGCAGCTTGGCAGCATAAGCTGGCAGGCCGAGCGTGAGAGCCTGGGGGCGGATCTCGACTCCGACATCCTGAGGTTGAGCTGGCTGGCCGCCAAAAGCTGGGGTGATCACACATTGCTGACCGGGCTGCGCTTTGCAAGCGCCATCGATGACCGCCTGGCGTTA
This sequence comes from Gammaproteobacteria bacterium, assembly GCA_041565075.1. Lineage (GTDB taxonomy): Bacteria > Pseudomonadota > Gammaproteobacteria > Steroidobacterales > JABDLF01 > JABDLF01. The sequence goes on along the minus strand of JBFGOQ010000017.1, from coordinate 21,856 downwards.
CAGAACACCTTCAACCTCGGCGGACTCTTCCGCCTTTCCGGCTACAGCACCGACGAACTGGCCGGCCGGCAATTGGGGCTCGCCAGCCTGGTCTATTATCAGCAAATCGCCATGGGGCGCCTGGCGGCACTTGACCTCCCTGTGTATGCGGGCGGATCACTGGAAGCCGGCAATACCTGGCAAAACCGCGACGATGCCAGCCTGGGTGACCTGCGCTTTGCCGGCAGTTTATTTCTGGGTATCGACACACCCCTTGGACCCGTTTACTTGTCTGTTGGCCTCGCGGATCGGGGCCAGAAAGCCGGATACTTTTACCTCGGCCAGACCTTTTAATCAGAGCGGCTGCCAGCGCCAATAGCAGTACGTCATGCTGTGCGGGTTGTTGCCTTTAAAACGTTGCTTGCATGCGGGAGCAACGGAGGTCTGCTTAAAAGGCGCCACCCCGAATCTCGCGCTCGGAGAGCTGAATAGGCTTTGTTGTCAGGGGGAGTAGCTCAGCATCAACCAGAACTTGTTGGTATCGCTGGCGAAGCCGTCGCTCTTGAAAGCAGCCAGTTTACCAAGCACCGACAACTTGTTACCGAACTTGCGCGACAGCGAGAAATCCCACTCCTTGCCATAATCCGCGTTACCCGCCTCAGCGGAATAACGATGCCAGACAAGCGTTGCAGCGACCATGGCAATCGGCGCGTCAATGCGTATGTACAAATCCTCCAGGCCAGCATCCGGGGTGGCAAGAAACATGTCGGCCCACCCGTTGAACGCATGCAGCGTCGCGAGCGGTGTCACAAATTTTGCGCCCGGGGTCAGTGCATCACCTTCCAGGACTTCCAGGCCGATACTCGCCTTTACGCTGGCACGTTCGACGCCCAGTCGGCCGTGCAAATAGCTGGCGCTGTAATCAATGCTGTTCGCACCGCTGTCGTCCTGGTCGGCATATGAAAACAGGTAGTCCAGGCCAATGCCCTCAGAATACTTGCGGGACCCGGATAGACGGATACCGGTCGTGCGGCTCGCCAGGGCAGGTGCATCGTCCAGGTCCAGCGCATATACGAACAGCGCCAGCCTTGCTCCCGACCAGGGTTGGCCGGAGACATTCAATACATGGCAGTTGCAGCCCCAGTCAGGCGCCTGCGCACCTCCTTGCGGACCGAAGATACGATTGATGTTCCATAAAAAACTGTAATCGACGCCGATTTCACCGGGCAATCTAACGTCAACACGTGCCGCGTCATAAGTTTGCTCATTCTGGCGCCAACCTACGCCACCAACAAAGCGCTGATCGTCGAGATTGATGCGCTGCCTGCCCAGCGAAATCACGGCGGCGTCCTGCGCCTTCACGGCCAGGAACGCCTGGTTAATCTCGGTGCCCTTCGGATCCGCAATCACTGGATGGCCCGTTACTGTTCGGTTGCCATCGCTGTAATTGGCGCCGCCCAGGCGCAAGATATTATCGGCCTCCAGCACGACCTTGACTGCGCGCTCACTCGGCGTTTCGAAAGTCAGACGGGTGCGCAATGTTGACGCATACGCATCCTCGGGCAGACTGTCCTGATCGACAGATTCAAGACGGTAACGGAACGAGAATCTGGCATTCCCGTCGCCCAAAAATGAAAAAGCCGACCCCTGGTCGGCATGGGCAGGATAAACTGCATAGCTGCCTGCTGCGAGGAGCGCAAGCAAGACTGGCAGCGCGCGAGCGCCAAACGTCATAACAGGGTCTCCCATACAGACGCGGGCCACCGCGACCAACGATGACCCGCAAAACACAACCTCAGGCGCATTTATACAGACCAGAGCGCACTGCGAACATGAGGAGTCTCCGCAGTCGAATTGCGGGAAATACCTATACGCCCCATCGGGTCCAGGGGCCACAATCCGCTTTTCAAGCACTTACGTGCGTTGGGGAGAATAGAATGAGTCGTGGATTTCCGTTACCGGCGGTGGTGGTCATGGCGCTTGCGCTGCTGCAACCGTTCGCGATTCGCTTGCAGGCCGCCGTACCGGATGATGATGCTCCGACAGCCGAACTGGACACCATTACTGTCACCGCCACCCGCCGAGAGCGGCCATTGCGAGAGGTCGCAAACAGCATCTCGGTTATCGATGCGGAAAGAATTTCTGAAACCATCACGCGCGACATCAAGGAACTGGCGCGATACACACCATGGCTTTCTGTCAGTAATGATCCATCTCGCTTCGGCGCGGAAGGCTTCACAATTCGTGGCATCGGAGCCAATCGGGTCGCAACCGAAATCGACGGCGTACCGGTGGCCAACGGGTTCTCAGTAGGCAGTTACTCGAGCAGCCGGCGGGATGCTATCAATCCCGCGATGGTCAAACGTATGGAGGTGCTGCGTGGCCCCGCATCGGCCCTGTATGGCAGCGATGCGATAGGCGGTGTGGTCAGTTATACAACCTGGCAGCCAGATGATTTTTTACTGGGCAAAGAGCGGCCCTGGCATCTTGGAACCACCATCGGTTTTGACTCTCGTGACGAGAGTACGACAGCTACCGTAACCGGCGTCGCCGGCATGGGCGAATTCGATACTTTGCTTGCCGCCACGCTGCGCTCGGGCCACGAGACAGATAACACCAGTACTTCTGTCGAATCGATGCCTAACCCACGCGAGTACGATCAGGCCGACCTGGCGGGCAAGATTGTTCGTACAACAACACGAGGCAGCCTCGCGCTGACACTGGACTATCGCCACGCCCGCGCCCTCACCCAGGTCGACAACCTCGAAGGCCAGGGCCGCTTTGCCAGCACCACGTTCTTACAAGGTAATGACAGGCAAGATCGTAAGCGGGTTGCACTCAATGGCAACATGCGACTCGAAAACAACTTGCTGCACGATATCGACTGGGGAATTTATTTCCAGGAAACAGTAACTGACCAACGTAGCATCGAAGAGCGGGCCGCTTCGCGGCGTTCACCATCACCCACGCGGCGTTATCCCGAATTCAGATACCGTGAAGCAATTGCAGGACTGGATCTGACTGTTGCCCGTGATCTGGATTTTGATCGGGTTGCGCACAGAATGTTATATGGGCTGCAGATTCGCCAAAGACGGGTTGCTGAAAGTCGCGATAATCGACTCTTAAATCTTGACACGGGCGAAAGCACCAATGAAGTGCTTGGAGAGACCTTTCCGGTTCGTGATTTTCCGGTTAGCCGTATTAGCGAATTCGCATTGTTTGCCCACGACGAAATTGTGCTGGCAGACGCCAGACTTACGCTCATTCCCGGGCTGCGCGCCGAATACTATCGTCTCGAGCCAAGGGCTGATGACATCTACACGGCGGACAACCCGGGTACCGCAGTAGTGTCCATCGATGAGTTCAGCCTTACCCCCAAGCTTGGGGCCGTCATGCAAATTGACGAGCGGATTTCCCTGTTTGCACAGTATGCGCGCGGCTTCCGCTCGCCGCCTTTCGAAGATGCAAATATCGGTCTGGAAATTCCGCTATTCAATGTGCGGGCCATTCCAAATCCGGATTTGCAACCGGAAACCAGTGATGGTTACGAATTGGGAATGAGATTTCTCGGCACGCGCGTGCAGGGCACTATTTCCGCCTATTACAACGATTACGAGGACTTTATCGAGACCAAGGTCAATCTCGGGCCCGACCCTGATACCGGAGTGCTCACATTTCAATCTCAAAACCGCGAACGAGCTCGAATACACGGCTTTGAGGCAGATCTGAACATTGACCTCAATCAATGGCTGAATGGCCTGACGCTGCATGGTGGTCTGGCGACTGCCCGGGGGGACGACAAGGTCCGCAATGAGCCGCTCAATACCGTAGATCCGGACCGGGCAACGCTTGGCCTGCGCTTTGATCACCCTGGTCAGCGTTGGGGCACTGAACTCATCGCCAGTTTTGCCGATGCCAAAACCCGTGTCGACGACAGCGACGTCGACGTGTTCAAGCCCGCAGGCTACACCGTCTTCGATCTTTTTACCTATTTCAGATTCACGCCGCAAGCACGCCTGAATCTCGGCTTTTTCAATCTCGGTGACAGACAATATTTTGACTGGGCTGATGTGCGTGGCCGTCCGGCCGATGACCCCCTGCTCGGACTGTATACGCGCCCCGGATTCAATTTCGCTGCCAACCTGCGCATCGACTGGTAGCATCTTGCGCGGTAAAGCGCCAACCGGATTTTTTGCGCGCTATAATTCCTGGTCGCCAGTCATGACAAGCTGCGCGCGGCGCGTTATCCCAGCAACCTGTACGCGATGCCGAGATACGGTTGACTAAAGGAGCAATAGCATGTTGACGGTCTTTGGAATGAGCCTGTCGGGAAACTGCCATAAAGTACGAATTACGCTCGAACATCTCGGTATCTCTTATAACTGGCGTGAAACTGACATTCTCAGCGGTGCTACCCGCACGCCGGAATTCCTGGAACGCAGTCCCTTCGGAAAAGTACCGGTCGTGCAGCTCGACGACGGGCGATTCCTTGCAGAATCAAATGCGATTATTCATTACCTGGCCAATGGTACCGATCTCTGGCCAGACCAACGCTACGCGCAGGCCGAGGTTCTCAAATGGATGTTTTTTGAGCAGAACAGACACGAGCCAAGCGTGGCTGAAGCCCGTTTTATCAAATGTTTTCTACCCGCAAACGACCCGCGACAAGCCGAACTTCCAGGGAAACACGAAGCCGGTCACGCAGCTTTCGCGGTTATGGAGCAGCAGCTGCAGGCTCATTCGTTTCTCGCCTCAGGGCGGTGCACTATTGCCGACATTGCTCTTTTCGCTTATACCCATGTTGCCAAGGAAGGAGGCTTTGACATGTCAGGCTACGGCGCCATTCGTGCCTGGATCGAGCGCCTCCTCACTTTACCCGGGTTCTCCAGAATGCAAGCCTGATCAAGCCCGGCCTGCCAGGATCTCCTCAGGCAGTGCCCGCATTGCGCTGACTCTGGCGCTCCGCAATCAATGTGAGCTTTTTGCGGTACCGCGTTTGCACAACATCAGTCAATACCAGCACTCCTATGACAAAATAAAACGTAGCCTTGCTCATGGGCAGAATTTCGTTTCCGAACAGTTTCAGATGAGCCAGATGTGCGCCTTCGGTCAACAGCATGATACCTACGACGAACAGGATAAAGAGGCCAAGGACCTCATACATCCGGTTCCGGCGCAGGAATTCGGAAACGGAGTTGGCTAACCAGATCATCAATGCGCCGCCCAGGACAATTGCCGTCGCCATAACCCAGAAAACATCGGTTAATGCGATAGCACTCAGTATGGAATCAAAAGAAAACACCAGATTCATGGCAACTATCCAGAACACAACCAGCCATACCGGGCGCGCACCACGTACTTCTTCGCCGGGATCCTGCACGCTCATCATGTGCATGATCTCTTTTGTAGCTGTATAAATAATAAACACTCCGCCCAACAGCACTATGACGCTATGCACATTGAACTGCGAAGAAATGATGCCAGGCAGCTCCATTGCAAGGAACGGATCCTTGAAATAACCGATCAGGCTTAATAATACGAATAGCAGGACGATGCGCAGAATCACCGCCAATGCAATGCCGATTCTCCTTACAGCGGCCTGCTTGTCTGGCGGTGCACGTCGCGACTCCAGCGAAATATATAGCAGGTTGTCGATGCCAAGTACTGCCTGAAGCAGCGTCAGCATCATCAACGTAAAAATATTCTCGAGACTGAATAATGACTCCATTACCGGACTCCTGGTGCTCGCTCAACGACCTGGCCGGAATCATACTTGAAGCAGCGCGTTGAAGGCACAAAAAAACGGCGGCACTGCTGCGCCGCCGTTCCACCCCCCCAGGCAAATTCAATAAATATCGTTCACAGTGTTGTGAACATTGAACTTGCCAGTCGGTGTAATCATCTTTGGCCCTTTGATAACTGATTTAAGCTTGCGCGTCTTATCGTCTACAACCACTATGGCTGACTCTTCTTCCTTGCCGCTCCATACTGAGAACCACACTTCATCACCCGCCTTGTTGTATTCGGGATGCACTACCCGCTTGGGCCCTTCACCCAGCTGGGCCCACTCTGCAATGGGCAGCACCTCGAAACCCGCATCAAGATTGTTGACGTCGAAAACTGCGACGGATTGGCTGATAGCCGTATCCGGGTTGAGCGGTGTGTCGACCCAGAGATTGCTCGATTTCGGATGAGACTTGACGAACAGGGAGCCGCCCCCCTGCCCCTGAACAATCTTGACAGGCTTCCACGCGTTTTGCGGGTAGCCCGCCGGGTCTGTACCAATAAAAGTAATATCAGCACTGCCCAGCGCGCTGGTTACCCATAGCGGACCGAGTTCCGCATTGTCGATGTTAGCGCCGCGTCCCGGATGAGGAATCTTCTTGGCATCAACCAGAGCCGTAAGTTTTTGCTCGCGCGAATCGACGACAGCGATCTTGTCTGACTGATTGGCCGCTGTAAGGAAATAGCGCTGTGTGCGGTCCCAGCCGCCGTCGTGCAGAAACCGTGCTGCATCGATAGTCGTTACTTTCAGATTCTGTACGTCCTCGTAGTTGACCAGCAGGATCTTGCCTGTTTCCTTAACATTGACGATGAATTCCGGGTGCTCGTGAGACGCTACGATGGCGGCAACTCTTGGCTCCGGATGGTATTCCTGCGTGTCCACCGTCATGCCCCGCGTCGAGACAATTTTCAGTGGTTCCAGGGTCGCACCATCCATAATCACGTACTGCGGCGGCCAGTATGCTCCGGCGATCGCATAGCGGTCTTCAAACCCCTTGTATTTGGAGGTTTCTACCGAGCGGGCCTCGAGACCAATCTTGGACTCCGCTACTTTTTGTGGCGGATCCATCCATAAATCGATCATGTCAACCTTGGCATCACGCCCGATGGTATAAACATACCGGCCCGAGTGAGACGGACGCGAAATATGCACCGCGTATCCTGTCTTGATGATATTTACTATGTTCTTGCTGTCACCATCGATTAATGCAACCTCGCCAGAATCGCGCAAGGTCACGGCAAAAATATTGCCGGTATCGTACTTGTTCAACTTGCGTTTCGGGCGCTTGTCGACCGGTATCAGAATCTTCCAGTTCGCCTTGATTTCAGCCATCCCGAATTCGGGGGGCTCAGGGGGTTCGTGTTGCAGGAAACGCGCCATGGCATCGATTTCGGCTTCGGTCATTTCGCCCGATGTCCCCCAATTCGGCATGCCGGCGGGCGACCCGTAGTTGATAAATGCCTTGAGGTACTCGGTCCCCTTGGGCTGCGTGATATCAGGCGTCAGGGGCTTGCCCGTCGCGCCTTTGCGCAGAACACCGTGACAGCCAGCGCAACGTTCAAAAAACACCTGCGTTGCACGTTTGTACTCGGGCTCCGAGATGGCTGGCGCTCCCGGAGATGTGACCATTTTCGCCTCGCCTACGGCCACCGGCGCACCCTGGTACAAAATTTGCTCTTCCTGGCTCTCGGGATGGATGACCCTGGCTTGTTCTCCTGCTCTGATTGCCGCAACTTCCGCAGCAATGACAGGCGCGCCCTCATTGCCCCAGCTATTGCGCACGTACGTCAAAATGTCTGCCACTGTCTGATTATCGAGTTGGCTCATGGGCGGCATGAGCGAATTGTAGTCTTCGCCATTGACGGTGATCGGACCCTGCAGGCCATTAATCACCACACTTATAGATCTCGCCTTGTCCGCCATAAGATAGTCCGCGCCGGCAAGCGGCGGGAAAGCTTTTGGCAGACCCATGCCATTGGGCTGGTGGCAGGCAGCGCAATTCGCGAGGTAGGCCTTTTCGCCCGCCGCCATGGATGCGGCCAGCGCCTCTGCACTCATCTCGCCTGCCGACGCAACCTCGGCCTTGTGAACCATGGGAGCGGATGCGTCAACCCCCTTTTGGGGGGCCGGATCACTGCCCGCTTGCTGGTCCGATTTTGAGCAACCGCCCATGAAAGCGAGCAAGCCTAAAAATATGCAACAAAGCAAAGAATTACGCACGGCGGTAGCCTCCCGATTAAAGGTCAGTCTGGTTTATAACGTAGCCAACCGACGCCGGAAATTGCGGGATATACGTATGGTTCGGGTAGCCGCCTGCTGCCAAGGTGAATAAGACCCCAATTTTTGGCACGACTGATGCCGTGGGCTGTCAGTCACGTCGCTTGTCAGGGAGCCGCGATAATCATGCGCAGCGCCACCTTCAATGTATTTGGTCTGGCTACCCGGCGTGCGGCGGTCGGGCGCTATGCAGAATTTCTTAAGGCACCAGCACTGCATGCCGGTCTTTACGAACTGGAGGCCGGAGCCACAGACCGACAACAGCCGCATGACGACGACGAGATCTACTACGTCATCAGCGGCCGCGCAAATTTTCGGGTTGAGGGTGTGGCACGACCGGTACAGCCCGGGGACGTGATTTATGTCGCAGCCGGCGAACCGCACTGCTTCGAAGAGATAGAAGAAGACCTGAGATTACTGGTTACCTTCGGTCCGGCAGCGCCGGGCAAGGCGCCCGACTAGGACTTATCTGCAATCCGGTGCATGACAAATCCGGCGATGACCGCAGCCGTAAAAACCAGCGGTTCAACAGTCCCCAGCGCTATTGCTGCGACACCTGGCCCGGGGCAGTAGCCCGCCAATCCCCATCCGATGCCGAACACAAGTGCGCCAAGAACAAGTCGCTTGTCAATCTGCCGCGATGTCGGCAAATGAAACTGCACATCGAGCAAAGGCTTTGGTGTATGCAGCACCCATTTAAAACCAACAGTAGATACTGCAAGCGCAGCCAACATCACCAGCGCAAGGCTCGGATCCCAGTTGCCAGCAATATCAAGAAAATTGAGGATTTTCTGCGGATTTATCATCTGTGAGACTGCCAGCCCCGCGCCGAATAACAGGCCGCTAAACAGGGCAGCGAGAGAGCGTTTACTGCCGGTCATGCCCATACCCCGACCACATGATTCGCCAGGTACACGGTTAAAGCTCCCGACCCCATGAAGACAACAACCGCAACCAGGGACCGTTCAGAGAATCGTGCTATACCACAAATGCCGTGCCCGCTCGTACAACCACTGCCCAGGCGACTGCCGATCCCGACCAGGACGCCGGCAGTAACCAGCAGGTACATTGGAAAACCCACGCGGGGCGCGAAGGCAGGCTGACCCGGCACCAGGTACACAACCAGCGCCGACCCCAGCAAGATGCCTGCAAGAAACATCAGGCGCCACACACGCTCCCCCGGCGCAGACAAGCCGGCGCCACCAGCGAGGATTCCACTGATACCTGCAATTCTGCCGTTAAGCCACATCAGAACCGTTGCGCTGAGTCCTATGAGAACGCCGCCGGCCAGCGCGCTCCAGGGTGTAAAAGTGGTCATTGTGCAGTCACCTCCTGGCCTGAAGATCAAACTTGGTTGAGTGGAAGTTTAAGATACATCACGCCATTGTCTTCCGGGCTCGGTAAACCGCCCGCCCGGATATTGACTTGCAGGGATGCAAGGATCAGCCTGGGTGCCGGCAAAACCTTGTCCCGCTCGTTTCTGAGCGCAACAAAATCGGCCTTGCTACGCCCACCGCCCACGTGAATATTTGACGCCCTTTGCTCGCCAGCGGTGATCGCAAATTCAATTTCGCGGCCGCCGGGCGGATAGTCATGGCACATGTAAAGCCGCGTGCTATCCGGCAGACGAAGAATGCCTGCAATCGATTCATACAATGTCCCGGCGTCACCGCCGGGAAAATCACAGCGCGCTGTGCCGACATCGGGCATAAACAAGGTATCGCCCACAAAAGCCGAGTCCCCTGCCAGGTAAGTGATGCTGTCACTGGTGTGACCAGGCGTTGCCATGACCCTGATTTGTATTTCCCCAACGTCGATCTGATCACCTGCGGCAAACAGGCGATCGAACTGGCTGCCGTCGGGCCTTAAATTCTTAAGGTTAAATAGTTTCTTGAAATGCGCCTGGACTTTGGTGATCCCCCGGCCAATGCCTACGCGCGCACCTGTTCGCTCCTGCAGGTACTGGGCGCCACTTAAGTGGTCGGCGTGGGCATGGGTCTCGAGGACCCAATCGAGTTCCAGGCCTTCGACTTCCAGATAAGCCAGAATCTCATCGAGCTTGTCGCTGTCGGTCCGTCCTGTCACCGGATCAAAGCCGAGAACGGGATCGATAACCGCGGCCTTGCAGCGCTTTGGGTCAGCGAGCACATAGCTGAAGGTCTGCGTATCTTCTTCAAAAAATACTTTAATTATTTGATTCATATCGAAAAACTACTCGTGCGGAAACTTCTGCTCTTTGAGCCTTTAATATTAGTATTAGCTAAATGATATTACTTGAATATTAGAATAACCTAATTTAAGATAATGCTCAATTGAGTATCTGGTGACCTTCATGATCAGCGCCGCCCAATCTGAACTCCCGTTCCACGCGCAGCTGGATCCTGGCGCCATGAAAACCGCGGCAAGTGAAGCTGCCAGCTTAATGCGCGCCCTGGCCAACGAATCCCGGCTGATTATCCTTTGTCATCTTAGCCAGGGCGAATGCTCGGTCAGCAGGCTCCAGTCCGAATTGCCTCTGTCGCAGTCCGCGCTTTCACAACACCTCGCCCGTCTGCGCCGCGATGGCCTCGTGCGCGACCGGCGTGAATCCAGGCATATTTTTTACTCCCTGTCGCCAGGTCCGGTCGAGAGCATACTCGAGGCTCTTTACGCCGCTTACTGCAGCGACAATTCGTGAGCCCGGGTTCACCCTCCAGATCGGCAATCGAGATTAAGTCGATCGTGGCGAGCATCACAGAATGATCCTGGCCTGGCTTGGCGCACTGAGCATCGGCTTAAGCCTCGGATTGCTTGGATCGGGTGGATCAATCCTGACCGTGCCTGTCCTGGTCTATCTCGTGGGCCAGGACGAAAAAGTCGCAATTGCCGGTTCGCTGGCCGTTGTCGGCACCATCGCACTTGCCGGCGCACTGCAATATCTCAGGAGCGGTCAGGTCGATTGGCGAAATGTCGGCTGGTTCGGCATACCTGGCATGGCGGGCACCTGGATCGGCGCCATGACCGCCGCTTACGTCTCGGGCTTGGTTCAACTCGCGCTCTTTGCCGCAGTCATGCTTTTGGCTGCGGTAATGATGTTGCGCGGGAATCATGTTTCGGGAGCCGTGGATCATGAGCCCAGGGAACATTGGAAAATTGCCCTCGACGGCCTGGCCGTCGGGGCAGTAACGGGCCTGGTGGGCGTTGGTGGGGGATTCCTGATTGTGCCCGCACTCGTGCTGCTTGGTGGCCTCAGCATGCACCGGGCAGTCGCGACGAGCCTCGTGATTATTGCCCTGAAGTCTTACAGCGGTTTTATCAAGTACTTGAGTGTTCTCGATGCACAGGGTCTGGCGCTGGACTGGCCCACGCTGGCTATAGTAACGGCACTTGGCATTACAGGCAGCTGGGCTGGCAATCGGCTGGCCGGCCGCATTCCACAAGCCACGTTACGAAGGCTGTTCGGTGTTTTCCTGGTGCTGATGGGTGTGTATATCTTGTGGCGTACAGTGCCACAATTGACGTAAATAGTTTCGGACAGGCTGAGGACTAAAACTTATGAAGACTGCAGAAGACCTGGTGAGGCAAGCCAAGGAACGTATCACCGAAATCGCGGCGCCGGATGTGGCCAGGCAATTGGACAACGTCGACGATGCTGTGCTAATCGACGTGCGTGAACCGTCAGAGTACCAGGAGGGACATCTGCCGGGCGCTGTCAACATCCCGCGCGGCGTTCTCGAATTCCAGGTCGCCGGACACCCTGCGCTGGCTTGTGAAACGACGGCCCCGGAACTGGCCCGTTTTGAACGTGAAATTATCATCTATTGCCGCTCAGGGGGTCGGTCGGCCCTGGCAGCGGAATCTCTTGCCAGTATGGGCTTCACCAGGGTGGCTTCGCTGGCCGGCGGTTTTCTTGACTGGTCGGCCAGGGGACTGCCGGTCACCAGGTAAGTCGCAAACCGGCGAACAAAGCTTTGCAATGCCTCGCCAGCTATTGCTCCGGCGGCTCTATCACGATTTCTGTCTTGACAGAATTGGCGATAAAACATTCCTTGTGTGAACGCTCGTGCAGCTTGTTGATCTCAGCTTGTGTCGGCTGGGTCTCATCGGCGAACTTGATTTTAGGCCTGAGTGTCACCCTTGTGATCGCAAGCCTGCCGTCGGCATTCTCCTCAAGCACTCCACTGGCTTGATCCTGGTAACTATCAACGATGAGCCGTTTCTTGCTTGCGAGTGCCAGAAAAGTCAGCATGTGACAGGCAGACAGGCTCGCGACCAGGGCCTCTTCGGGATCGACGCACTCTGCGTCGCCGCGAAAAGCCGGCGCCGCCGACGCGCGAATCTCGGCACCCCCTTCAAATCGCCAGCTATGACGTCGCTCGTAATCTTCGTATGCGAACGATTTGGTATTGCGAAACCAGCTGATCAGCGCTTTGTGTTGCGACACGTAATCATCCTGAGAGAATACGCCGGCACGAAGCCGGCGCACGTTGCTGATTTAGTTTTGAAACCTGACTTCTAGTGGCCCAGTTTCTCTGTGCCCTCATCACGGAAGGAGAACCAGCTCATTGCACTGTGACTCGGTTTCTTCATTGCACGCTCCTCGGGCAAGGATTCCGGCGGCATTTCGACCACTGATTTTCCAGGTCGCCAACCCTCCGGTAACGCGACGCTGTCGCGGTCCGAAATCTGCAGTGCCTGCAGTACGCGCAGTATTTCATTTACCGACCGGCCTACCCACATCGGATAGAACTGTATCAGGCGCAGCCTGCCTTCGTTATCGATGATAAATGTCGAGCGCACACTGGAAGTCTGGCTTGATTGTGGGTGTACCATGCCGTAAAGGTTAGCAACCAGCCTGCTTTGATCGTCAACCATGGGAAATGGCACTTTGACACCGAAGTTCTGCTCGATGGCGTGCAGCCACGCCAGGTGCGTGTAGCGGCTGTCAACCGAGACGCTGACAATTTCGCAATTGAAATCCCGGAATCTCTGATACAGCTTGGCCAGCCGCACGATTTCACTGGTGCAGACAGGGGTAAAGTCCGCGGGATGGGCAAACAGCACCACCCATCTCCCCCGGTAATCTGAAAGCCTGATTACGCCAGCCGTGGTCACAACCTCGAAGTCCGGCGCAATCTCGTTTAGGTGCAGTGTAGTCTGACCTACAGCTGCATCGTGTCCGTTGCCCACTCTGCCCTCCTTGCCCGCGCTTAGAGCCTTCCTTAGGCTTGAGGAAATCCATGCGCTGGCCCTAAGTATAGACTTGGCAGCCTATAACTTGGTTCTAGGAAAGTATGGGCGGTGAAATGCTCCTCTGCCACAAAATTTGACGCCAGTTGATACTCTTTAATCAGGTCATTTCCGCAAAAACTATTTAACTTATTGAAATATATAGTTTGAGTCTTTTTTGCTTTGGACGCGAACCAGGAGGCTGAAATCGGTAAACCCCTTATAGTTTTTGTGCCCGGCAAGAACCCGAAGCCCGCGGAGGCACCGCACCGTGCCCAGTTGCTCCGGTGTCTTTTGGAGGGCATGCGCCGGGCTGGCAAAGATCAGGCACACAGAAGCGGGTTCGAGGAGGACTGGTTCGAAGTCCTGGCCTGGAACGAGATGTTCTATCTTCGGGAGCGTGATATCGCTGACGAGCAAGCCTGGGTCGATCGCCTGCTGAGCATCGACGCACCCACCAGGCAGGACAGGCGCGAAGCACATGCCTGGAAAACCCGGTTTGCCTGGGTGCTTTACAGCCTCGCCGATAAAATACCGCTGCTTATTCCGTTGATTGCCAATGAAGCCATCCGCTCGACGATGGAAGAGATTTTGCAGTATTTCCGCAATGTCGATGGCATCGGCCAGCGAATCCGCAAGCTGCTGAAAGATCGACTTATCAATGCATACGACAGCGGCCGCCCGGTATTGCTGATTGGTCACAGCATGGGCTCGGTAATCGCTTATGACGCATTGTGGGAACTGTCTCACGAGCAGGCTGAGACTCGAAAGCTTTCCATGCTCCTTACTTTGGGCAGCCCTCTGGGACTTAAGTTTGTGCAAAAACGCCTGCTCGGAGCGGATAAGGCGGGTAGCGAACGGTACCCGGCGAACATCACCCGATGGGTCAATATCGCCGCCATGGGTGAGTTAACTGCGCTCGACCGTGAGTTTTCCGACGACTACCAGGACATGGTGAACCTGGGCTTGCTGGAGGAGATTACGGACTACCACAAGGGCGTGTATAACTACTATCGAGATGACCTGGGACTCAATGTCCACCGCTCCTACGGGTACCTGGTCAACCCTGTCACCGGCCGCACCGTGGCCGACTGGCTGACACGTGCACTTGGCCACGAAGCGCCGGCACGGATGGGCGAACCGCGCTTATGATCCCGGGCCGTCGTGATTGAGGTAATCGGCCCGGTAGGGCTTGTGGTCCGGGTCGTGGTCGAAGTCCTGTTTCTTCAGGGCATGGTTGGTCTTCTCGCGAATCTTCTGCAGCCAGTGTCGCGCCCAGGCGAATTCCAGGCTAAGAATTGCGAGGCCGATGGGAATCACCAAAAATGCCGGGCCTGGCAGCACCAGCAGGGCGATTCCCAGCAAGACCACCGAAGCACCGACGACCGCAATCACCGTGCGGCGTGCCGCTTTGTAGGTAATACTGACAAGATATCGAACCAAGACGCGACCCCGGGCTTATGCGAGGCACTATTCTACCGCGAGCATGGCGCTGATCGGCACTGGCGCAGTGGTGCCTGGCACCTCATCGCCTTATGCCCGGGTGGCACGCCCTTTCAGGCTTTGACCGAAGACTTGAAGCCTTCCGGCTTTACCACCAGCACGTCACATTGCACATCGCCAAGCACCTTCTCCGCGGTGCTGCCCACAAACAGACGCTGCAATCGCCCGCGCGCGACCGCGCCCATCACGACCAGGCTCGCCTTCAGCTCATCCACCAGTTCAAAAAGCGATTCGCGGGTGTCGCCCTGCATGAGGTGAGCATGGTCCTCGGGGACGCCGAATTTTTCGCGCAAAGCATTGAACGCCCTCGCATGTGCCTTTTTAATGCTCTCGTCCGTCATTTCCAGGGGCAAGATCACGGGCTCGACGCCGGTTGGAACGCCGGACGGCGCCGAAACGATGGTGTGATATGCATGGAACAGGTGAAAGCCGAGTTTCTGGCAGTCACTCAGAGCGCGACCGAGACCGATTATCTCCTGGTCGATCTGGGCCGGCTTGTCATTGTCGTGCATTGGATCCACCGCCGCGATAACAGGCCCTGCATCGTTGCCCTCCCCGGGTTTGACCAGGAGCAAGGGTGCCGGACAATCACGAATCAGGTGCCAATCGGTATTGGTGAATATGACCCGCTGCAGCTTCGCGTGTGGGTGAGTATCCTTGACGACAAGATCCGGGCTTGATTGCAAAACCCGCCGGACGATGCCATCCGAGAGCGGCGTGTCCCAGACGGCCTTGGTTGTGACCTCTACCTTGTGCTCCCTGACCTCTTTTGCCACCTGATTAACCAGCTTCAGATGGCCAGCAATATAGGAATCTCGTGCCTTGCTGAGCCCGGGCGAATCAAAAAAACGCTCGCCAGACAAATATTGGTTGTAGTCGCAAAGAAAGAGCTCGAGCCGGGCGCCGAGTGCTGCGGCAAGGTCGGTCGCTCTCCCAACCGCCGGTTGCTCGCGCAACGCAGCTTTGCGTGTCGGGTCATAAACCGCCAGAATACTGCTGATTTTTGTCATGGCGAATTACTCTTTATCCCACGTACAGACAAGCGTGGTGCAATTGCAGTGCCCACTACAGTTATACTTCCCGCCTGGCAATTCAAGTATCCGGTGTAACGCGTAGCCATCTTCGGTAAGTACTTATGAATCGGGTCAAGAATATCGAAAAGGCCGAGGAAACAGCGCGGCGCGCGACCGCCCGGTTTGACGCCCTTCTGGATGCGGCTGTTGACGCGATTATCGTCATCGACAGTCGCGGGGCCATCGAAGCATTCAGTCGTGCAGCCACTGAGATTTTTGGCTATGCGCTGCATGAGGTTGCCGGGAAAAATGTCAACATGCTCATGCCTGATCCCTACCGCCACGAGCATGATGATTATATCCAGAACTATCTGCAAACAGGTAACGCAAAAATTATTGGAATTGGCCGCGAGGTGTCCGCAAGACGAAAGGACGGCTCGGTGTTTCCAATTGACCTGGCGGTGGGCGAAGTCCACGACGGTTCAGAAATGCGTTTCGTGGGAATCATTAGAGATATTTCTGCCCGCAAAGCTTCGGAACTTGAAATGAGACAACAGCGTGAACGGCTCGCTCATGTAACACGACTTAGCACCATGGGCGAAATGGCGGCCGGAATTGCGCACGAAGTCAATCAGCCGCTAACCGCTATCGCTACCTATTCAAATGCCAGCCGTCGGATGCTGGCCAGCAGCGATGCAGATTTGCCGGAACTTTCCGATTTGCTCGAGAAAATCAGCGCCCAGGCCATCCGTGCGGGCGAGGTTATCCGACGATTACGCCGTTTCTTGAAGAAACGCGAAGGTGAATATGAGACGCTGTCATTAAATGAGCTGGTACACGACATTGCCGCGCTCGCAGAAGTAGATGCCAGGCATCACAATGTTAAACTTATTATTGAAACTGGCGAAGAAGACGTTCTGGTACTGGTAGATGCCGTGCAAATTCAACAGGTCTTGCTCAACCTGGTGAGAAACGGAATCGAGGCGATGGCGACTGAAGACCACGCGGACAAGTCCGTTTCAATACGACTCATAAGCGACAGTGCAAACGCTCGTGTCGAAGTCATCGACCGTGGCCAGGGAATAGAGGACTCAATGCGTGACAGGTTGTTTACACCTTTTCAAACGACCAAGTCCTTTGGAATGGGCATGGGTCTGACCATCAGCCGTTCAATAATCAAAGCCCACAAGGGCATGCTGGCATTTAAGGATAATCCAGGGGGCGGCTCGATATTCTATTTTGAACTGCCCGTCACTAAAGGAGATGTCGCAGAGTGAGCGCGCCATTTAAGAACGTCTATGTGGTGGATGATGACGATGCTGTACGTGATGCATTAAGTGCACTTCTGAAATCGGTTGGCCTCAATCCGCAAACTTTCGCATCGCCCCAGGCTTTTCTCGAAGTATTTACTGCGGACATGGCGGGCTGCCTCGTACTGGACATTCGTATGCCCGGCATGAGCGGCCTCGAATTGCAGCAGCGTCTAAACGAGATGCGCTCGATACTGCCGATCATTTTTATCACTGGTCATGGTGACGTACCCATGGCAGTCGACGCCATGCAGAAAGGCGCGGTGGATTTTGTGCAAAAACCCTTCCGCGATCAGGAACTTCTGGATCGTATTAACAATGCTTTGGAAAAAAACGCCGAAGACTACGAAATTTTGCGTGCTGAGAGTGACATCAGAACGAGAGCGGGCGAGCTGACCAACAGGGAGCAGGAAGTGATGAAGGCGGTCTGTGATGGCCAGGCCAACAAGGTCATCGCCATGGATCTGGGCGTCAGCCAACGAACTGTGGAAATCCACCGCGCCCGTGTCATGGAAAAGATGGGGGCCAGATCAGTGGCGGAACTTGTACGCATGGTTTCACGCATCGAGACCCGGGACTAGGCGCACTGCACCCCCGCCGCCATGGCATAAGCCCTGCGGTACTACGTATATTTCCCTATTTTTTGTCCTGCTTAAGGTGAACCATACTTCTGGGCACTGACGGTCCGGGACATCGATAATTCCCCCTACGCTCCCACAATGGGGCCGGAACCCGGGCGTTTGTCGGAGGCTGGCGTCATTGGTAACCAAAACGATCTATTGATATTTGTCGTCGACAGCGACGCGGCAGTGCGCGATAGCGTAGCTTCGCTCGTGCGCTCTCTGGGCGGACGTCCGCTGTGCTTCCAAAGTGCCGAAGAATGTTTGCAGAGCATTAATGGCCTGGTTCCCGAGTGCCTCGTAACGGAGGTAAGCCTGCCAGGCATGGATGGTCTTGCACTCCTGGATCATTTGCATGAGAGTGGTATAAACACGCCAACCATATTCCTGGCCTTGGAAAGCAGCGTTTCGGCGGCGGTGCGTGCGATGCGATCGGGAGCGATCGATTATATCGAAAAGCCTTTTATTGACCGCCAGCTGGCAAGCAGAATCAAGGAGCTTTGCGCCATCCAGCAATAGTTTGCTCCCGACAGCCATCGTGGGCTGAATCAAGCGATTCTTGCTGCCCGAACTTTTTACATGGGTCGGTGCCGATCGCTTTGAGTACCCCGTTAATAATAACAGCGTGATCCCTCGGTTTTGGTTCACAAGTTGGGGGGAACATGGAAGAATATGCCCGGCAACAGGCTCCAGATGATGCGTGTATACAAGAAATTTCAGATTGAGGCGGCACATCGACTCCCGAATGTCCCGGAAGATCATAAGTGTGCTCGTCTCCACGGCCATTCCTTTGTGATTGGCATTTGCGTAGAAGGTCCAGTTGGCGATAAGTCTGGCTGGGTCATGGATTTCGCCGATATCAAAAAAGCTTTTCAGCCCCTGTTCGACTTACTCGATCACAATTACCTGAATGAAATAGAAGGGCTGGCCAATCCAACCAGCGAGAACCTTGCAATGTGGGTCTGGCAGAAAATGCAAAACAAACTGCCAGGCCTTTGTGAAGTCTCGGTTAACGAGACTTGCACATCGGGTTGCATCTACAGCGGCCCTGCTGCCTAGTCGGGCTGGCAACGCAGCCATGGATCAAACAGAAACACCTGATAGCCTTTTTCGGCACGCCAGCCGCCTGCAACGTGCGAACAAGATGGAAGCGGCTATCCGTGCCTACGCCTCTCTGCTCAGGAAATATCCCGAACATGTGCGTGGCTTGAACCGCCTGGGTAATTGTCTGCTGGCAGTGGGCAAGGTTCGTGAAGCAAACATGCTGTTTGAGCGCGCGAGCAGTCTGCAGCCAGACTCCGCTGTCAGTCACTACAACCTTGGCAGAACTCTCGATCAGCTCGGCGACAGTAAACATGCCAGAGAGGCCCTGGTTACTGCGGTGCGTCTGCAGCCTGATCTCGCGATAGCCTGGTTGCAATTAGGTCGGGTCCTCGATAGCAGCGGACAACCGGAGCTCGCCCTGGGCTGTTATCAGTTGGCTTTTGATAACAGCGCAGAGCTGGAAACGCTACCAAAGAGGCAAGGTGTCCCCACACCACTGGCGGAAATGGTAACCGGCGCGCGGCGCGCGCTGCGCGGCAAGTATATGGCGCTGCATCGGCAGGCCATGCAGAAGCTCGCTGGCGACTTTGGCAAAAACGCTCTGGCGCGGGTCCAAGCCTGCCTCGATATTCAGCATGGGATTCGCGTGCCGGAGCACACTGACCCCTTGCAGAAACCAGAGTCGATTTATTTTCCGGGACTCACAGCACGACCATGGTTTGATCGAAGCAGCTTCGCATGGCTGGCGGATTTTGAAAGCCATTGGACGCAAATTCGCGGGGAGTTTCTGGCTCTGAGCAGTGCAGAAACCAGTTTCAAACCTTATGTGGGCGACGGTCCCGATGTGCCGGACTCCATGCAAAACCTCGCGGGATCTCACGACTGGGATGCTTTTCATCTATATGCTGGTGGCAAAGTGATTGCGGAGCATGCCGAGCAATGTCCTGAAACAGCTCGCTTACTGAACTCTCTGCCTCTGGCCCGACTGGCCGGCCTGGCCCCTGAAGCCTTTTTCTCGCTGCTCCGGCCCGGTGCTCACATCCAGCCTCACCATGGAATTTCCAATGCAAAACTCGCGGTGCATCTGCCCTTGATCGTGCCTGAGAATTGCTTTATTCGGGTGGGAGACGAAACCCGTGGATGGACAGAGGGCAAATGCCAGGTTTTTGATGACAGCTTCGAGCACGAAGCCTGGAATCAAGGCGAACAGGTACGTGTCGTCCTGATATTCGAAGTTTGGCATCCGGATCTTGACGATGCAGAAACCACAGCGCTGACCATGTTAAGTGGTTGTATCGAAAGCTGGGCCGCCGAGACCAAGGCCTCCCTTCCCGCATCGCTGTAGGAAACGCGCCGGGCAAAACAAAGTCTGATAGATCAGTGGCTGTATTTGTCCAGAATCGCCTGGTAGCTGCCGTCAGCAATAAGCCCGGATAACGCTTCATTTAGACTCAGCACTGTTTCAATGCCGACGCTTTCCTTGCTGAACATAAAGTGGACTGCGCCGCCGTCAATTACCAGTGGATGCTGCTCAATGTCTTCGTCGAAGCCCTTTTTACGCAGGATTGTCGCCGCGACAAAGGGGTCCTCGAGGAACCCGTCGATTTTGTAATCCATCAGGCTGACATAATTCAGTTCGCTGATTGGCACTTCAATGAATTGCTCTGCGAACCGCTCGGAGTCCTGCAGGCCGGCAATTTCTTCGCCATAAACATAGTCAGAAACCACACCAATCTTCAGGCCCATGACCAGGACGTCGTACATGACAGTCGATGGGTACTTGCCCGCTTCGGTATCACGCACGTACAAGGCAAAGGACTCGCGCCGATAAGGATCTGAAAACCATGCAAATTCCTGACGAGCGTCCGTCTCGCTGGCCCCCGCAACCACATCTACTTCGCCTTCGCGCAAACGACGCAATAATTCGGTCCAGCTCGCTTTCTCAAAACTGATATCACAGCCGGCCTTGGCGGCCATTGCGCTGATCAGCTCGATATCCAGACCACGAATGGTCCCGTCAAAGTCTTCATAGAGATAAGGTTCCCATGGGTCCCAACCCATAACCAGACTGCATTCGCCCTGAGTGAGTGGCGCACGGGCAGCGGTGGCCACACCGGATCGATCGCCTGACGGAGAATTGTCTCCACAGCCGGTCACGAGCGCCGCCACGACTGCCAGACCGAGCATTTTTTTCATTGTCATGAGTCCTCCCCACGCGAACACACAAACCACAGCAGAATCAGTATAGGCAAGCTACTGCCACCTTGCCTCGTGCGATCTCTTGTCACCGTATCAATTGGCTGGTTAGTATGGGTTGACCCGGGACAATCCGATCATTGCACGATAATGAATATTGCCGTGTCAAGGGAACGAATTACAAGACCAATCGGCGTCCGATCGCTGGCGTCAGCTGTTTGCATAGGCTTGCTGGGCGCGCCAGCATCAGCAAATATGGCTGATATCCACGCCGATTTGATAGTCGTGCGCAAAGCCGAAAGAACGCTTTCCTTGGTCCGCGAAACCAGGGTAATTCGTACGTTTCCAATCAAGCTCGGCGACAATCCTGTGGGCCACAAGTCACGAACTGGTGATTCACGCACACCAGAAGGCAGATATTTTATCGAATTTAAAAACCCGGATAGCCGTTTCTTTCTTTCGCTGAAGATTTCCTATCCAAACGCGCAAGACAACATCCGTGCCCGCTCTATAAACCAGGCACCGGGTGGCAACATCATGATCCACGGGATGCCAAATCAGCAAATATTTCCGGCGGACTACTATCGGCAGGTCGACTGGACCGATGGCTGCATAGCCGTAAGCAACAGCGCCATAAAACAAATATGGATGTTGGTCGCCGAACAGACGCCAGTTGTCATATACCCCTGATGCGCAAGATTCGGGTGGCCTGGCGCTCGTCCTTGGCCTAGTCTGGGTCAATCAGTTATCGACGAATTGCAGATCATGAACAGTGATTACAAGAGAATAGAAAGGGCAATCAATTACTTACGCAAGAATGCAGCTCAGCAGCCGGCGCTTGGCGATTTGGCACGGGCGAGCGGACTCAGCCCATACCATTTTCAACGGCTTTTTCGCAGGTGGGCAGGTGTCAGCCCGAAG
>JBFGOQ010000016.1:0-45077 GCA_041565075.1 Gammaproteobacteria bacterium | reverse complement strand
TCCCTGGATCCGAATGACCCGGGCCAGCAGCCGGTGATGCTGGGCGATGGTTCACCGGCAACAGTCATAGACATGAACGGACTGCCCACCGGTAGTGAAGTCGACGGTTGTCAAAATATAAGTTTCTTCGATCTGCACTTCACCAATGGTGTCGGAGTGCCGGCCGGCGCCGGCACCGGCGGAGGCGGCATGCGCGCCTCCGGAGCCTCGGTCGTGCTCTATGACGGCGTCTGGATGAGCAATGGCAGCGTGACCGACCAGGGTGGCGGTCTTGGCGTTTCGAATGCCAGCACCGTGGCCACGGTTCGCAACAGCGTTTTTCGAAACAACCAGGTGACGGCTGGGAAGGGCGGCGGCGGCGTATGGGTAGGCAACGGTGCCACGCTCGACCTGAGTGACAGCCGCTTGCTGAACAATGTCGTCAATTCGATTGGCGGCGGCGGGCTGTATGCGGATCCCGGTTCCACAGTGACAGTTCAAAATGCTGTGATTTCCGGGAATACCGCTATCGGCGCGGGCAGTGACGGCGGGGGTGTCTACCTCCTCGGTAGCGCCACATTCCTGATCAAAGACAGCATCGTCTCCGGCAACCGCGCCAGCGACAGCGGCGGCGGCATCTACATGAACAGTGCAGACTCTTCCAGCGAAGTGCTGAATATGCTGCTGATCAACAATTATGCCTCCGGTGATGGTGGGGCAGTCGGGCTGATTGCATCGGGTGGCTCCGAATTCCGTAATCTCACCGGTGTTTATAACCAGGCCGGCATGACGGGCGGTGCAGTAAGCTCCGACGATAACGCCAACCTGCAGGATTCCATCTTCTGGCGCAATCGCAGTAACAATGACCTGCTCGCAGTGCTGCCCAAGGCGGGTGATACGCTTAATGTGGTTGCGCCCGGCTGGTCATCCTTCAACGTAATGGAATCTCCGGACGCAAACCTGGGCAAGGATGACATTGATATCACAGGGGCCAGTCCGGGCTTCGAGCATGGATTTTATCTTGTGCAGGTTTTCAGCCCTGTCATCTCGCCCGCATTTGATTCCGGCAGTGATCCGGTTCCTGGATTCGTGGGCCTGGATTTAGATAAGAAAACGACCAGTATCAATGGTGCTGTAGATGCTGATACGCTCGACAGGGGCTATCATTACCTGCGGCGCTCCGCAGGCATACCTGATGGCGTAGCCGTGATCGAACCGGCGGCGCCAGGGGGCCTGACGGCCGGTGCAGCCACACCGCAAGCGGTGGTGGTCGACCCGCTGACCGGATCAGAAAGCATGCGCGCAGGCCAGGAAGTGTTTTTTACGGTCGTTGCCGCCCCTGCCGGTCTCGTGCTGGTCCCGGTCGCCAACCTGGAGCCGAATGGTGCGGGCAGCGCAGTAGCCACCGATCTGGGCGCCGGCCACTACCAGGTGCTGGTTGACACCAGCGCTGCGGGACCCGGCACCCTGGACCTCGCGGTGACCAGCAACGGCGTCTCTCTCGGCACCGTTTCCATCAGCGTCGTACCATGAGCACCCCAAAACTCTCTCAACAAAGATAAACCGGCAGATATAGAAGATTTCACAGCGCGGCAAACGCGCAACCGTCTTCAGATATTTAGACTGCGCAAATCCGGATGGCTGCCGCCATGCTCCCACATCTCGTTAAAGATGTTCAGGTAGTGAAGTGCTGTACCCGGAATCTTTTCGAGCAGCGTCTCGATGCCGTCATCCACCGGGTGATAAATCAGCGCCCGATCATCGGCAATGATGAACGTGACATTCCTGTTGCGATGCTGTGGACTGACACCACGAATTGCTATGTGACTGTTCAGATGCCTGATCAGGGTGAGGAATTGTGAGGCATTGCGCGCCGCCGCCGTTGGATGGGAAACAAGCACCCTGACCCGGGCGTGGGGACCGGAAATTGCCAGTTGCCTGACAGCCTCCAGGAAGTCAGGATTCCCAAATACCCTGCCATCCAGTTCATGGGAGAAAATGGCGAGTTCCTTCCTGGCCATACCGGCAATCTCGATTGCGCCGGCTATCGCTTCATCGCGCGTTGTAATGACCCGCCGATCGAGAACCGTGGTGGCATCAGCCGAATAAGCCTCGCGATCGTCTTCCATCTTATAACTCCATGGTCATGTGACGGTGGGGTATATCGGCCTCTTCAAATTCCGGGCCCTCCGCGACAAAGCCAGCCCGTGCATAAAAGGCTAAAGCATGCGTCTGAGCGTTAAGTCGCGCCCTGTGCATACCGCGCTCTTTTGCCGCCTCGACCAGAAACTGCAATATGGCCATCCCCACGCCTTTACCTCTGTGTTCCTGCAATACTGCCATGCGGCCTATTTTGCCATCTGCGCCAACGCATACCAGGCGCCCTGTGCCAATTATGCTGCCGTCGGGCAATTCTACGACGGCATGATCACAGCTCTCGTCCAGCCCGTCCCATTCCAGTTCGGGATCAACAGCCTGCTCGACGACGAACACCGTCTCACGCACTCTGCGGATCGCATAGTGATCGCGCTCCCATGACGCCGGGCGGATTTCATATTTCATCGTAATCGTCTGCAAGCATGAGTTGACCGTCATTATAAAGCGCAACCAGCAAATCGAAATCGATTTGCTTATCAGCATGCTCCACCAATGCTGCCGCGGTAAATGACCGGGCCGAGCACAGTAAGGTCGCGAGCGGCCATTGTGCCTGCGTCAGCGAGCGAGCGGTGCCGCTGGTAAACAACCAGCACCGATTCTCAAGGCTTGCTCGTGCAAAAAGCGCCATGCCATGACGATAAAGAGTTTCGCCTGCAGCCAGTCTGACCCTCAAGCCCGCGGCGTCAATGAGATTTTCAGGCGATTCCGGGACCAGCCAGGGTTTTGGCACTGTCAGGAATTCGCCAAGCTGCCGCAGCAGCGCGGCGTCGTCACTATCGACCAAGCCGCCAAGCAACTTGCGGAAGCGGGACAAGGCATCTTTGTCGATAAGGGCGTGAGATGCTGCAGTGGACTTGAGATCCGCATCTGTGTAGCGCAAGGACTGCGACGCGCTTGCTAGCTGGTCCGGAGCGATAGCCGCCACCAGTTCTGCTTGCGTTGGCGCACGAAATCCTACCGACCAGGTGCTGCAGAAATCTCTGGCGATTCCGTTGTGCGGTATGCCTGGCGGTAAATAGAGGATGTCACCGGGGCCGAGAATCATGGTTTCAGTAGGGGTAAAACTCTCGATCTGGCGCAACGGCGAATTTGATCGTTCCAGATGCTCGCCCGGCGCACCGATCTGCCAGCGCCGCTGCCCGGCAACCTGGCATAGAAACACATCGTATTGGTCAACATGCGGACCCACCCCACCGCCCGCAGTGGCAACGCTGATCATCAGGTCATCGAAACGCCATGACGGGAGAAAACTGAATGGCTCAAGAAACCCCGCAATATCCGGCAGGTGTTTTTCCACATCCTGCACCAGCAAGGTCCAGTTTTCACAGGGCAAGCTGGTAAGATCGTCAGCATCAAACGGGGACTCTTCAAGGCGCAATTGGCTATTATCGCCGCCGATTACCAGCCTACCTTCAACGTCGGGCTCCAGCGCAAGACCGGCAAGCTCGTCGGCGTCGAGTTGAAATGCTGCCGGCCGGAAGGCACCGCGCATGAGCAGTGGGCGTTTCTGCCAATGCTGTGTCAGGAAGGCCGCAGCATCCATATGGCCTGGAAAATTCAGGTCTCTCACGTGGACTAGATGTCCCGTGCCAGTTTTTCGGCCTCCCCGATATAGTCGGCCGGTGTCATCGCCAACAATAATTCCCGGGCTTCGTCAGGTATGTCCAGTTGCTTGATAAAGGCAGCCAGCACCTCCCGGGTGACTGCCTGCCCCCGGGTCAAAGCCTTGAGCTTTTCGTAGGGCTGTTCGATACCGTAGCGTCGCATGACAGTTTGCACGGCTTCGCCAAGCACTTCCCAATTGGCCGCCAGGTCCTCGGCAAGACGATGCTCATTGACTTCCAGTTTTTCCAGGCCTTTGCAAAACGACTGGCAGGCTATCAGGGTGTGGGCAAGGGCCGCGCCCTGGTTACGCAAGACCGTCGAGTCGGTGAGATCGCGCTGCCAGCGCGACACGGGCAGTTTCTCGCTGAAGAACCGCAGCAAGGCATTGGCTACCCCAAGATTACCTTCGGCATTTTCGAAGTCTATCGGGTTGATCTTGTGTGGCATGGTCGATGAACCAACTTCACTCGCGACAGACCGCTGCCGGAAATAGCCCAATGCAATGTAGGCCCAAAGATCTCTGCTGGCATCAATGAGAATAGTATTCGAACGTGCAAAAGCATCGCACAATTGTGCCAGGCCATCATGGGGCTCTATCTGAGTTGTGTAAGGATTAAACTCAAGCCCGAGTTGCTCGACAAAGCGCCCGCAGATGCCGGGCCAGTCGAGATCAGGATAGGCCACCTTATGGGCGTTGTAATTGCCTACAGCCCCATTCATTTTTCCTATCAATTGCACATCTGCTATGCATGCGCGTTGCCGCATCAGGCGGGCGGCAATGTTGGCGAACTCCTTACCAAGAGTCGTAGGGGATGCGGCTTGCCCATGGGTGCGCGATAGCATCGCCTTGTCTGCATGGCGATGCGCCAGCTTGCGCAGGTCGGAAATCACGGTATCCAGGGCCGGCAACATAACCTCATCGCGAGCGCCTTTTAACATGAGCGCGTATGCGAGGTTGTTAATGTCCTCGGACGTGCAGGCGAAGTGCAGGAATTCCCGCGCCGCTGAAAGTTCAGGCGTCTCCCCGAACCGTTCCGTCAGGTAATACTCCACGGCCTTGACGTCATGGTTGGTATTGGCCTCGATCTCCTTGACGCGTTCGGCATCACTGACTTCCAGTCGTTCTGCAATTTCTGTCAGGCGGGTCCTGGCCACCTCCGAAAAAGGACCTACTTCCTTAATTTCCGCCATGCTTGCAAGGTGCTCAAGCCAGCGAATCTCAACCAATACGCGCGCCTTTATCAGGCCGTATTCGCTGACATATTCGCGCAGCGGATTGGCCCGCGACGCGTAGCGTCCGTCAATGGGCGAAATGGCGGTGAGCGGATTGAGACTCATGCGTGACAGCCGGGCAGTAATGATAGAATTCGCAATGATACATCAGGGGACAAAGGTCTCGTGATTCTCGCACTTTTAGCTAGCAACCAGGTTTACTTCCGGGCCATGGGACCCGGCAGGAAATTGACCAGGGGGAAGTCATGTCAGCCGACAAATATCGCGTGGAGCACGACAGCATGGGCGAATTGAGAGTACCCGCCGATGCCCTGTGGGGCGCACAAACGCAGCGCGCAATCGACAATTTTCCGATCAGCGGCCTGCGGATGCCACGGGAATTTATCCGTGCGCTCGGTCTGATCAAGGCGGCAGCTGCTGCCACCAACAAGCAACTGGGACTGCTGGAGGCGGATATTGCCGTAGCCATCGAAAATGCGGCGGCTCAGGTGGCTGACGGCCGACATGACGCACATTTTCCAATCGACGTATTTCAGACGGGTTCGGGCACCAGCAGCAACATGAATGCCAATGAAGTGATCGCGCATATCGCCAGCCAGCTGCTGGGCCGGGCGGTGCACCCCAATGACCACGTCAATATGTGCCAGAGCAGCAATGACGTCATTCCCACAGCAATTCACGTCAGTGCCGCGCTGGTCATCCACGAGCAACTCGACCCCGCCCTCGAACACCTCGAAAAAACGCTGCGCAAGAAGGCGAGCCAGCTGGCCGATATTGTAAAAACGGGCCGCACCCACCTGATGGATGCGATGCCCGTTCGCATGGATCAGGAAATAGGTGGCTGGGCCAGTCAGATAAGCAGCGGTCGCAAGCGCGTTGCGGCCAGCTTGCCAAGATTGCTGGCGCTTGCTCAGGGTGGCACCGCGGTTGGCACCGGCATCAATGCGCATCCTGATTTTGGCACGGGCGTGAGCGAAGCGCTTTGCAGAAGCACCGGCATTGCGTTTCGCATCAATGACGATTTCTTCGAAAGCATGAGCTGCCAGGACAGCGCCGTGGAGATGTCCGGCCAGTTCAAAGTGCTGGCAGTGAGTCTCATGAAGATAGCCAACGATCTGCGCTGGATGAACAGCGGGCCGCTTGCGGGTATTGCCGAGATTGCATTGCCCCCATTGCAGCCCGGCAGCAGCATCATGCCGGGCAAGGTAAACCCGGTGGTGCCGGAGGCGGTCACCATGCTGGCGGCACAGGTGATCGGCAATGATGCGACTATCACCATTGCCGGTCAGGCCGGTAATTTTCAGCTCAACGTGATGCTACCGGTCATAGCCCATAACCTGGTTCAAAGCGGCGTGATCCTCGCCAATGGTGCGCGTGTTCTGGCCGACTCGGCAATCGCTGGCTTTAGCGTCAACGCAGAGCGCCTCAAGGAAGCCCTCGATAAAAACCCGATCCTCGTAACGGCGCTCAATCCGGTGATTGGCTACGAGTTGGGGGCAGCTACCGCCAAGAGAGCTTATGCCGAAGGCCGGCCTATCAAGGACGTTGCCAGGGAAACCACCGAGCTCGGCGAGGAAGAACTCGATCGCTTGCTGGACCCCAGGGCTCTGACGCACGGTGGGATCAAGGGCTGACACCCCAATGGGCGTCGCCGGCAGCTTGCTGCAGCAAGTTTCAGACGTCCTTTGCGACACGACGCCCGGGCCGCTGGAGGGCGCACTTGAAAACCTGGCTGTCCCGGGCGACTTGCCGGCCGACCTTCGCAGCTTACTGAAATTGCCCTTGAAGAAAGCTGCGGTGCTCGTGCCCCTGGTCGCCTATGATGAAGCGACCAGGGTGCTGTTTACCCGACGAACCGACAAGCTTCGACACCACGCAGGCCAGATCAGCTTTCCGGGCGGGGCGCTGGAAGAGGGCGATGCCGGGCCGGTCGAAGCGGCACTTCGCGAGACCCGGGAAGAAACGGGCATGGACACCGATGACATCGAGATTCTCGGTTTTCTGGACACCTACCTGACGATAACCAGTTTCGCCATCACGCCCGTGGTCGCACGGGTACCGCCAGGCAAACCGCTGTGCGCCGACCCGACAGAAGTCGCTGAACTGTTCGAAGTGCCTCTTGGCCACCTGCTGGACCCGGCCAATGTCCGACGGCATGTGGGCCAGCGCGGCGAACTGCGGGTGCAGTATTACTCGATCCCTTATGAAGGCAGGAATATTTGGGGAGCGACGGCCGGAATGCTGGTCAACCTTGCCAATAAATTGAAATAAAAATGATATATATTATAAGAGTTTATGAATAATATAGAGAAATTACTTGAAATTATGGCTGACCTGCGACACCCGGAGTCCGGCTGCCCCTGGGATGTGGCGCAGGATTTCGCCAGCATTGCGCCTTACACCATCGAGGAAGCCTACGAAGTTGCAGATGCGATCGAGCGTGGCGCCTTCGGGGCGCTCAGAGACGAATTGGGCGACCTGCTGTTGCAAGTTGTATTTCACGCACGTATGGCGGAGGAGGCCGGTCATTTCCGGTTCGCAGACGTCGTCACTGCCATCTGCGACAAGCTCGAACGTCGCCATCCGCATGTATTCGGGGACTTAGCTTCGCGGCAGGATGCGCTCGCGCAGCAAATGGCCTGGGAACGGGACAAGGCTGTTGAACGCGAGGGGCAGCCGCTGCTGGCAGACATCCCTCTGGCACTGCCGGCCCTGAAGAGGGCGCAAAAGCTGCAGAAGCGGGCCGCGTCGGTGGGATTTGACTGGCCGGACGCAGTTGGCGCGCGGGCCAAGATTGGTGAGGAGCTGGCGGAGCTGGACAGCGAATTGCAGGCCGAGGCCCAGGACGCCGCACGCCTGTTCGAGGAACTGGGAGACCTGCTGTTTGCGGCCACAAATCTGGGCCGCAAACTGGGCTTCGACACGGAGGCGGCGCTGCGGCATAGCAATGCAAAATTCGAGCGCAGATTTGCCGCTGTAGAGCAGCACGTATTGGCGACGGGTCGAAGCCTGGAAGAAGCGAGTCTCGAGGAGCTGGATGAGCTGTGGAATGCCGCCAAGGCCGGGGCTTTGAGTTAGCGCCTGTATTCAGGCTGCATTCAGCCGTTTATCCATAGGATGGGCCTGTAAAGCGGGGTGCTGTATCCCGCATTTCTGCCGAAAAGGCAGCCTACAGGAGAACAGGCATGAACATCAGATCTCCCCGCAAGTGGATAGCGGTGGCCGGCGCAATGACACTGGCGTGGGCATTGCCCGCCACTGCGGATCATGAACGCGACGATCCCTATCAGTATGACTACGCACGAGTCGTTGATGTCCAGCCAATCGTCAGGGTTGTGACCGTGGAAACGCCGGTGCGCGAGTGCTACCAGGTGGACCGGGTAGTCAAGAAGCGCAGGCGAGACCGCAGTTCCAATGTGGCTGGAGCAGCCATCGCTGGCGGCATAATTGGCGGCGTTATTGGCAATCAGTTCGGCAGTGGCAGCGGTCGTGATGCCGCAACGGCCGCAGGTTTTATTATCGGCAGTTCCATCGCTGCAGACAGCGCACGCGCGAGTTCTTCACGCACCGCGCGGCGCGTAAAAAAACCGGTTCGGCAATGTGATATCAGCTATGAGACTCATGAAGAAGAGCGGGTCGACGGTTATCATGTCACTTATGTCTTTCGCGGAACACAATACCGCACGCGTATGCGCAGCCACCCGGGCGAGCGCATCAAGGTGCGCGTGCTGGTAGAGCCGGTGAGTCGCGGCTGAGACCTGGTAGGAAGCCCGTATCAATTGCACTACCATGGCCGGCAACAGAGGACCGATATGAAGCCGAAACGCGCCACCGTAATGTTTGCCCTGTCAGCGCTCTTGATGCTGGCGGGGCAAGCCTGGGCGTCGCCGCGTGCCTTGCCCGCAGCCCTGCCCGCTGGTGACGTCGTCGCGCCGGAGGGGGTGCAGGCCATGATTCTCGCCCGCGATGGCGTGAGCCTCGATCAGGCTGCGGCGATGGTACGCCGCCAAACCGGTGGTCGCATTATCAAGGCTTCATCTCGACGTTCCAATGGCCGCACGGTTCACTACATTCGCGTTCTGACCAGGGACGGCAGGGTGTTCACCGTGCGCGTCGACGCGGCCAGCGGCCGGGTGCTCTGAGGCAGTGGCATGCGCGTCCTGATCGTCGAAGACGAAACCGAGCTTCGTGAAGCGCTGGTTCGACGCTTCAGGAACGAAGGCTTCGTGGTGGATGCCGCCGGGGACGGTGAAGAAGGCCTGTATCTCGGTAGGGAGTTTCCGGTAGACCTTGCGGTGGTTGATCTCGGACTGCCGCAATTGAGCGGCATGGACATGATTCGTCGCCTGCGAGAAGAAGGCCGGGATTTTCCTGTGCTGATTCTGACCGCACGCGATCGCTGGCAGGACAAGGTAGAGGGGCTGCAAGCGGGCGCTGATGACTACGTAACCAAGCCCTTTCACATGGAAGAAATCTTCGCCCGGGCGAATGCACTGTTACGGCGTTCGGCTGGCTGGTCGCAGGCTACCCTGCACTGCGGGCCAATCAAGCTGGACACACGCAGTCAGGCGGTCACCGTCGACGAGCGTGCGGTGGACCTCACCTCATTTGAATACAAGTTACTCGAATATCTCATGCTGCATGCCGGTGAAGTAATTTCCAAGACGGAACTGACAGAAGCTCTGTACGAACAGGACTTCGACAGGGACAGCAACACCATTGAGGTTTTCGTCGGCAGGCTGCGCCGCAAGCTGGACCCTGCCCGGAATCTCAAGCCGATAGAAACCCTCAGGGGCCGTGGTTATCGCCTGGCCCTGGAGCGCAGCGCCGCCTGATGCAATCTCTTAGCGCACGCCTGATGTTGGCAGTGAGCCTGCTACTGCTCGTGTTTTTCGGTGTCACGGTATACGTGCTGGATGTCAGCTTTGGCAGTGCCGCCCGGGAAGCGGTCAGAGAACGCCTGGATGTGCATGCTTTGGCGCTGCTGTCGGCAGCGGAACTCGACAGCGACAGCAGCTTGACATTGCCCGAGCCGATACCGGAATCGCATTTTCAAAATCCCGGTTCCGGACTGTTCGGCAGTATTACAAGGCAGGGGGGTGAAGCGATCTGGCGTTCGCCGTCGCTCATCGGCAACGACATTGCTTTTCCCTTGACGGTGAAAACCGGAGAACGTTTGTTTGCCCGCAAGATGGCCGATGATGGTGTCGAGGTTTTCGCCTTGAGCCTCGGTATCGAGTGGCAGCTTGATGGCAGCGATAATCTCCCGCTGGTAGTCAATGTTGCTGAATCCATGAGCGCCTTCAATGCGCAGGTGCAGCGCTTTCGCCGGCAGTTATTGAGCTGGTTTGCCGGACTGATGGTTCTGCTCCTGGCTGCCCAGGCCCTGCTGCTTGGCTGGGTGCTGGCGCCTCTGCGACGCGCCGAGTCGGAAGTTCGGGCAATCGAGCAGGGCCAGCGCAGCACTCTGGGCGACAACTACCCTCGAGAACTGCAGGGGCTGACTCGGCACACAAATATTCTGCTCGACACGGAAAGAGCACGAGCGGAGCGTTACAAGGATACGCTTGGCAATCTCGCTCACAGTATAAAGACGCCTCTGGCGGTTATTCGAAATGCCATATTTGAGCACCCGAACGAAGGCGGGCAAGCGCCCCTGATAGACATCCAGGTATCGCGCATTCAGACCATACTGGACTACCAGTTAAAGCGCGCCGCGGCATCTCAGGGCAGCCTCTCGGTGCGCGCCATAGACGTGCGCGATGCATTGGACGAGCTGCTGGCGACATTGCGAAAAGTGCACGATAAACCGGCATTGAAGGTCGAAACCGATATCCAGGAGGAGCTGCAGTTTCTCGGGGACCGTGGTGATTTCCTTGAGATTCTGGGTAACGTGCTGGATAACGCTTTCAAATGGTCACGCAGCCGCATCCGGGTGAGCGCCAGACACAGCACAGGTAAAATCGGTCACGGCAAGGCGATGCTGCTTACGGTGGAAGACGATGGACCGGGAATTCCCGATGAGCAACGCGAGTTCGTGCTGGCCCGTGGCGCACGCACGGATGAACAGGTTGATGGTCATGGCATAGGCCTGTCCGTCACCCTGGAGACCATTAAGCTGCTTGGCGGCACTCTGGAAATCGGTCGCTCATCACTTGGCGGCGCAAGAATCGCCCTGGCTTTGCCGGCACGCTAAGCGATCAGTGCGGGAGTGGCATAATCCAACAACACTGCTTAACAGGGCGAGAGCATGTCCCGTGCCGTAAGTCCATCGCGGCAATTACGCAACCTCAGCAAAGCCATCAACGAGTGCCTGCTGCGTGACCGGCCCTGGCTCGGACGCCAGGTCAAGAAGCTGGCCAGGCATGGCAGGAAAAGCCAGGACTATGACGCGCTTGTCAATCGCCTCGAGGCGCGCGTAGCACAATCCCGGGCAATCGTCGCCGCCCGCCAAAAAGCGCGCTTAAGAATCAGTTTCGATGACAGGCTGCCGGTCGCTGCGGCGCGCCAGGAAATCGCCACTGCCATAGAACAAAACCAGGTGCTGGTGCTGTGTGGAGAAACCGGTTCCGGCAAGACCACGCAGCTACCCAAGCTCTGCCTGGAACTGGGCCGTGGTGTATTTGGCCAGATAGGCCACACACAGCCGCGACGAATCGCCGCCCGCAGCGTTGCCCGCAGAATAGCAACCGAGACAGGTGGCGAGGCGGGTGACGTTATCGGCTATCAAACACGGTTTGACAAGAAAGTCGGGGATGCCAGCCGGGTCAAGGTCATGACCGACGGCATCCTGCTCAGCGAGTTGCGACATGACCGGTGGCTGAATCATTACGACACGATAATCATTGACGAGGCCCACGAACGCAGCCTCAACATCGATTTTCTACTGGGCTACCTGCATACACTGCTGGCGAAACGCCCGGATCTCAAGCTCATTATTACGTCGGCAACCCTGGAAACTGACAAATTCTCGCAGCATTTCCACAAGGCGCCCGTGTTGGAAATTTCGGGGCGAACGTGGCCGGTCGACATCGAATATCTGGCCGCCCGCTCAGGTGAGCAAGCTGAGCTTGGGGAGCAGGTTGCCGGAGCAGTTGCAACGGTGCTGGCTGCGCAGGGCGCGCGGGGTCGCGGCGACATCCTGGTGTTTCTCCCGGGCGAAAGGCAGATCAGCGAATGCCGCGACCTGCTGAGAAAACAGTTTTCTGAACAACTGGAAGTCCTGCCTCTGTTCGGCCGCCTGAGCAGCCACGAGCAGGACCGCGTGTTTGCGCGTGGTAAGCGCGTGCGCTGCATTCTCGCTACCAATATTGCCGAGACGTCCTTGACGTTACCGGGCATTCGTTACGTGGTGGACACAGGCCTGGCACGGATCAGTCGTTACAGCGTGCGCAACAAAGTTCAGCAGTTGCCGATCGAAAAAATTTCCCAGGCCAGCGCGCGGCAGCGGGCCGGGCGCTGCGGTCGGCTCGAGAACGGCCTTTGTCTGCACTTGTTTAGTGAAGAGGACTTTCTCGCGCGGCCCGAGCATACCGATCCGGAAATACTACGCACCAGTCTCGCCAGGGTCATTCTGGAGATGGCAACACTCAAGCTCGGCGATATCGAGAAGTTTCCATTCGTCGATAAACCTGACGGCCGCTTCGTGCGGGACGGTTACCGGTTGTTGGAAGAATTGCAGGCCCTGGACGCTAACGGCAAGGTCTCCCGACTGGGACATGACATGGCCCGCCTGCCGGTAGATCCTCGAATCGCAAGAATGCTGCTTGCAGCGAAAGAATTTGATGCCCTGGCTGAAGTACAGGTGGTGGCTGCTGCGCTGAGTATTCCGGATCCCCGGCAGCGTCCGGCGGATAGCCGCGAGGCGGCAGACGAGGCCCATGCCGCCTTTACAGACCCGGCATCTGATTTTGTCGGCATTCTCAACTTATGGCTGGCCTGGCGCACCGCCCAGGCCACATCGACCGCTGCGGCCCTGCGCAAGTGGTGCAAGACCCGTTACCTGTCCTACCCGCGCATGCGGGAATGGCAGGATCTCGTCCACCAGCTGCACAGTCTGACGCGGACACCGGGACCTGACCGGGCGCCTGATCCTGAGCGCTTCGAAGCGCTGCATCGCGCGCTCCTGCCGGGCTTGCTCGGCCATGTCGCCCGCCGCAACGAGGAGGGCAGTTATCAGGGCACTCGAGGCCGCACGATTTATGTCTTCCCCGGCTCGGGGCTGCGCAAAACCAAATCGCAATGGATAGTCGCTGCGCAACTGATCGAAACGACCCGGCTGTTTGCCCACAACGTAGCCCGCGTGAAGCGCACATGGATAGAAAAAGCGGCCGGGCATCTGCTGAAACGTGAATACCATGAGCCGCGCTGGGACTCTGCGAGCGGCAAGGTCATGGCCGATGAGACCGTTAGCTTGTATGGCCTGGTGCTGGCGACAGGCCGTGCGGCCGATTACGGCAATGTGAATTCCGGTCGTGCACGCGAAATTTTTATTCTCGAAGCACTCGTGGCCGGGCAACTGGGCGCAACAACTGATTTTCTGGAACACAACCAGGCACTCGTCGACGAGATTCGCAATATCGAGGCAAGGTTGCGTCGCCATGACGTGCTGGTCGGTGCTGAAACCCGAGCGGCATTCTATGCCCAACAACTCCCGCAAGAAATCTGCGATCGCCGGGGCCTGCTGCGCTGGCGGCGCACAGCGACAGCGCAGGAAATTTCGGCATTGTATTTTGATCGTGACATGCTCATGCAACACAGCGCACAAGCGGTAAAACAGTATCCGGACAGGCTGCAGGTCGGCGAAAACAGTATCGAGCTCGAGTACCATTTCGAACATCAAGAGACAAATGACGGCGTGACTGCGATCGTGCCCCTGGCCTTGTTGAACCAATTGACAGATGAGCAATTCGATTTCCTGGTGCCCGGCTTGCTCAGAGAAAAACTCGAGGCCCTTATCAGGGGTCTGCCAAAAAGATTGCGCAGGCGCTTTGTGCCGGTACCACAATTCGTAGACGCACTGCTCGAGGATTTGCCGGAGGAGTCGCTAAAACTCAACACCTGGATGGCCAGGAAGATGCACAGCATGACCGGGGCAGAAATCACGGCACACGATTTTGCAATGGTCGATTTGCCGGAATACCTGCGGATGAACTTCAGGATTGTGGACGACGACGGTGCGACGCTGGCCGAAGCCCGTCTGCTCGAGCAACTGCGCGACGAACTTGGCGCCCAGGCACGAACCGTGGTCACGCAAAAAGCAGCATCGTCGAGCCAGTACGAAAACCTGAAAACCTGGGATTTCGGAGAACTTCCTGAAGCCATAAGCGAGCAACGCCTGGGCACTCAGATCATGCTTTATCCTGCGATAAGGGACAACGGAGACTCGGTGAGCCTGGTGTACTGTGATGATCAGGAGCAGGCGAATCAGCTGACTGCAAAGGGGCTGGTGCGTCTTGGCTGGCTGGCTCTTCCGCAACAGATCAAACTTGTTCGACAATCAGTGCACAGTCAACGTACCGCGCTGCTGGGCTGGCGACGCTACGGTGACGAAGCATCGCTGGTTGAGCAGATTTTCGAGCATCTGGCAATTCCCGTTCTTTGCAGTACCCGTCTGCCGCGTAACCAGGCCAGCTTTGCAAAACGTCTGAATGATCTGCGTCCCGACCTTGTACCGCGCTCTACAGCACTCCTCGAAAGCCTGAGCAACATTCTGCAACTCGACTCCGCTGTGCGATCACAAATCGATTCCGCTGACGAATCACCGTCGCTGGCGGATATCCGGGCCCAGGTCGACGAGCTCTTGCACCCTGCATTTTTGCGCGAAACCGAGCCACAGTGGCTGGCCAGGCTGCCGGTCTATTTGCAGGCGCTCAAACTCAGACTGGAGCGGCTGCCTCGGGAGGCGGCCGCGGAAAAAGCCGCCATGGAGCAGCTGGCCCCACTGGTCGGGCGGTGGCGAACCTTGCGGGCGACGCATCCTGACTGGGCAATGTGGCCGCATATTCATGAATTTCGCTGGTTGTTGGAAGAATTTCGCGTTTCTTTATTTGCCCAGAAGTTGCGAACAGTGCGCAAAGTTTCAGCCAAACGCCTGGAAAAATTCTGGCAGGAAAAAATCGCCGGCCCGCTGGCCGAGGCTGGCTTCACGGCAGGTGATTGAGTAAAGTCGGAAGGGACATCAGGTTCTGTAAATCGGCCAGGAAAGCAAAAAGTGAACCCAGGAATTGTCATCGATTCGGTCTGCGATCTGCCGCGAGCATTTGTCGATCGCTTTGATATCGAAATACTGCCAGTCAGCCTGCACTTCGGCGACCAGGTTTTCGAGGATACCCGCGACCCTGAAGCAACCAAGGCCTTTTACCGCAAATACCTGGGAGAAAAGAACACAGAATTCAGGACACGCGCTCTGGATGTCGCGGCTATCAGTGAGTTGTTTCTCGACCGACTGGTACTCAGATACAGCAAGGTGATCGTAATCGCCTGCTCGTCGTCGCGCAGTCGGCTGTTCAAGAATGCAACCCAGGCATCATATGCCTTACTGAAATTACAGCGCCATCGCAGGCAGGCGGCGGGGCTGCCCGGCAGCTTTGCATTGCGCGTCATCGACAGCAAAAGCATGTATGCCGGCGAAGCGATAGTCGCTCACGAAGCGGTCAGACTTGCCGATGAGGACGAGGTAAAACTCGAATCCATGCGTACAGCCCTCGAAGCGCTGGGCGAGAAAGTAACGACTTTCCTGTTACCCCAGGACCCGTTTTATCTTCGCCACCGCGCACGCACTAAAGGCGAGAAAAGTGTCGGACCCGTTGGCTATTCGCTCGCACGTATGTTCGATCTCAAACCAGTCGTAAAAATGCAGCATGGCGACTCTCGCGTGGCGGCAAGACCGCAAGGTTTTGACAGCGCACTGAATTACGTTTTTGACGAAGCGCGGGAAGCTATCAGCACTGGTCTCGCCAAACCACTGGTGGCGATGAGTTACGCCGGCGAGCCCGCCGAAATCAACCAAAAGGCCGCCTACAAGTCCTTCGCGGCCTTTGCCCAGGGGCAGGGTGTTGAATTGATGCTGGCCGTAATGAGCGCCACCTCCGGTATCAACGTCGGTCCCGGCGCATTCTCTCTGGCTTACGCAGTCTGACTATCTTTGTTGCCAGGCAATTTCTTGGCCAGCAGTGGTTCCAGCAGGTCCATGGGCAGCGGGAACACAATGGTTGAGCTCTGTTCTCCGGCCACTTCGGTCAGCGTCTGCAGATAGCGTAGCTGAATGGCCTGCGGCTGGGTCGCCAGTCGTTCTGCTGCCGCCACCAGTCGTTCCGACGCCTGCTGTTCGCCCTCGGCGTGAATGACTTTTGCACGCCGCGCCCGCTCAGCCTCGGCCTGGGCAGCAATGGCCCGAATCATGCTTTCATTGAGATCGATATGCTTGATCTCTACATTGGCGATCTTGATACCCCAGGCGTCCGTGTGGGGGTCAAGTATTTTCTGGATATCCGCGTTCAGCTTGTCGCGTTCGGACAGCATCTCATCCAGGTCGTGTTTGCCCAGAACGGATCGCAAAGTAGTCTGTGCAAGCTGGCTGGTGGCTTCGTACGGGTTGGCGACCTCAATGATCGCCTTTTTGGGATCCACGATGCGGAAATAAATGACCGCGTTGACCTTGACCGAGACATTGTCCCGGGAAATGACATCCTGGGTTGGCACATCAAGCACAATTACCCGCAGATCCACCTTAACCATTTTCTGGATGATGGGGATTATCAGGATCAGGCCGGGGCCCTTGACCCTGTAAAAGCGGCCCAGCAAAAAGACCACGGCACGCTCATATTCCCGCATAATTCTGAATGCGTTAACAATCACACCGACCACGAACAGGACCGCTACGATCCCGAAAATACCTAATCCCTCAAACATCAGCTGTTCTCCTTCGACTGCTCAGGTTCAACTTTCAGAACCAGGCCCTCAACCGCTTTGACACGGACTTTCTGGCCGCTGTGCACCGGGCCCGTGCTTTGGGCGCTCCATGATTCGCCGTGGATAAATACCTGCCCGTTCGCATCGAAATCCTCGCGCGCTACCGCCAGGGCACCGATCATGCCTTCTACTCCGGTTTCGATCGGCCGGCGGTGTCCTTTCATGGCGAAATATATGATGCTCATAACCAGCGCACTGCTGAACAACGCGAGCCCACCAACAAGCGGCCGGGAGACAGCATAGCCGGGGGCTTCACTATCAATCAGGATTATGGAGCCAAATACAAACGCGAGGATGCCGCCAATGCCCAGCGCACCGAAACTCGGGACAAATGCTTCCGCTGCCATCAGCACAATGCCAAGCACGATCAACGCCAGCCCCGCATAGTTAACCGGCAGGACCTGAAATGCATACAGCGCCAGCAGCAGGCAGATGGCGCCAACCACACCCGGCACTATTGCGCCCGGGTTATAGCCTTCGAAGACCAGACCATAAATACCAATCAGCATCAGCAAGTATGCAACAGTGGGATTGGTAATCACCGCCAGCAAACGGGTACGCCAGTCAGGTTCCAGGCGATCGAGAACCAGGCCACTGGTGGCAAGCGTTTGCTCTCCGTAGGCCATCTGCACGACACGGCCATCTATCTGCTTTAGCAGATCAGAGGTATCTGTAGCAATGACATCGATTACATTCATTTCCAGCGCCTGATCGGATGTCAGGTTGGCCGCCTCCCTGACAGCCTGCTCAGCCCAATCAGCATTGCGCCCGTGAGTTTCCGCCAAACCTCGAATGTAAGACACCGCGTCGTTTTTGGTCTTGCGCTCCATCGCGGTGGCGGCTTCAACAGCATCGTCCGCGGCACTTGGCTTTTCACCGGATTTTTCGTCTTCCTCAGGCTTCGGCGTGGCTGGGGCCGGACTGCCGATAGGAACCGGTGTCGCCGAACCTAAATTGGTGGCCGGTGCCATGGCAGCAACATGACTGGCATAAAGGATATAAGTGCCTGCACTTGCCGCTCTTGCCCCGCGCGGCCAGATATAAGTCACTACCGGCACGGGCGACGCCAGAATGGCCTGGATAATCTCGCGCATCGCCGAATCGAGTCCACCGGGCGTGTCCAGCGCCAGTACGATCAAGGCATCACCGCGTTCAGCCGCGAGGTCGATGCCCTGGCGAATGAAATGGCTGGTCGCAGGCCCGATTGCATCCTGCACTTCGACCAGCGTGGCCGTCTTGTTTGTACTTGAGGGAGCAGTCTTTTCTTCTTGCGCGTGGGCAAGCAACGCGACTGCGCCCAGGAGCAGCAACAATTTGGGCATTAGTGCTTTCATCGATCCCCCGTCTTTCTACGCTTGATGTTACCACCTGCCTGTCCGGCCGAACACGGTCGACGTGCCCGGCAGGGTTTTCGCTATACTGCGGCCTGACCTATTGAGACATCACAGCGCGGAAAATAATTCCGAATCCGGAGCAACGCATTGAAACCATTGAAATGTGCGGCGACGGCGCCCAGCCTGCTTTTACTTGCCCGGGCGGCCTCCATCGCAGCGATGGAACCGGTCTCGCAGGAAAGCCGCGCCGTTGTGAACCGCGATGGGGCACGGCATAGGCTGACCAGGCATTGCGATCATCCGGCAGGAAGCTTGGCCTGGCCGCACGGTGCTGATTCGGGTCACCGGGTGGATAAGGTCGGCGAGACGTGAAAGCCATGAAACCCACTCAGCCAATCCGCATACTGACTACTGGCGGTACCATCGACAAGGTATATTTTGACGCACGCAGCGAATTTGAAGTCGGCGATCCGTTAATCGGTGCAATCCTCGCCGAGGCGCAGGTCGGCTTCGAATTTGAAGTCGTCTCACTGATGCGTAAAGACAGCCTGGAAATAACCGAACAGGATCGGCAGACAATTTACAAGGCAGTGCAGACTGCCGAAGAAGATCGCATCATCATTACTCATGGTACTGACACCATGGCCGACACCGCCGAATCGCTACGCAGTATCGGGAACAAAACCATCGTGCTGGTGGGGGCACTGAATCCGGCACGGTTTCGCTCCAGTGACGCGATTTTCAATATTGGATTGGCGGTAGGGGCAGTGCAGGCCATGCCTGAAGGTGTCTACATAGCCATGAACGGCAGAATATTCGCGGCAGGAAAAGTCAGAAAAAACCGGGCCGCCAATCGGTTCGAAGCAATCGATTGACGATCCGGATTGATTGACGCCACCTACAAGCTGTGGTCGATTTCGATATCACCGCTCAGTGAATTGGCACGTACGGTGGCCTTGCCGTTGCCGTGCTTGTACATCAGCTCCGAACCGGGCGAATACTTGCTCTTGCGTTTAGCTTCCTTACCGAAAATATCCGAGATGTCGCCGCTGAAGCTGGTCAGCTCGTAATCAGCCGCATAATTTTTCGGCAGGCTGGCCTCAATGTCCCCGCTGACTGACTCCATGTGTACGCTCGCGTCCCGAACCAGTTTCAAGCTGGCTTCAACGTCGCCGGAAACAGTTTTCAGATGTGCTTCATCTACATCCACTGCGGCCAGTTCGATGTCGCCCGATACCGCTTCTGCCCAGACATCACCGGCGATGCCACTGGCGACCAGAGTGCCGCTAACCGAATAGAGTTTGACCTTCGTGGACTTGCCATTTCCCCTGACATTGAGATCGCCACTGACGGTACGCAGCTCTGCCTCCTGACCCTCGACGCTGGTGTTCAAGTCGCCGCTCACCGTGCGCACCCGCTGGTTGCCGCGAATGCCCTCGATACTGACATCTGCGCTTACTGTTTTTACTTTGAGATTAGTGGAATAGGGCGCCTGAATCATGAGGTGGGTTCCCGATTTTCGGTATTTATAATCGTCACCGCGTTTGTCCTTTTTCTGGACTACCTTAACCAGGAGATCATCGTCCTCAAATTCGACTAACAATTCCTCAACGTCCTCGCCCAGTTCGCCGGTCACCTCGACCTCGTTCTTGCGCCAGCCTTCGATTATCACTGAGCCGGA
Organism: Gammaproteobacteria bacterium; assembly: GCA_041565075.1. Lineage (GTDB taxonomy): Bacteria > Pseudomonadota > Gammaproteobacteria > Steroidobacterales > JABDLF01 > JABDLF01. The sequence continues at coordinate 25,115 of JBFGOQ010000016.1, read as the reverse complement.
TACATTGATGACCATGAGGTTGCCATCCTTCTTGAATGGCACACGTTCCTCAATCGCACCGCCCGCTATGCCCGCCTGGGCGAGGCTCATAAAGATCATTGCTGTCATTAAGCGTGTCATAAATCTATCCTCCGGACGGATGCCTCAGGCATCATGGTTATTTCGGTCATGACCTGCAGTTCCTGGTCATAGGTGCTGAGCAGCAGATCCTGTAAATCCGCGTTTTCGGGATCCTCGGCCAGGGCCATATTGATCGCATTCAGACTGCCGCGGATCGAATCCAGATTCTGGCGCACCAGGTTTTGCATTTCCGGCGATAGCTCGGCCAGGCGGCCTTCGAGCCTGTTTGCCAGGCGCTTGCGATCGGCGAGAAACCCGGCATCGAGCATCGGCACAATTCTGAGGTTGGCCTCGGCCATCGTTACACCGGTGTCGCTCACAACGCCTGGTCGCGACAAAGTAAACGCCAGCGCTGCGGCTGCAATCAACAGGCTCGCGGCCGACACTACAGGGCTCTGCCACCAGCGCAACTGTGCTGAGCTACCGCGCTCGTTGATGGTGATTCGCGCCTCGATCTCCGGCCAAAGGTCCCGGCCCGGTTGAATCTCGCGCGGCAGATCTGCGACCACCCGCTCGAGCTTCGAAAAATCTTCTTGAGTTTCATCTTGCATGTTCATGTTGCCAGTCTCATCTTCAGTAAGCGCCTGGCACGATGCAGCTGCGCCTTGCAGGTGCCAGGTGCCAGGCCCAGAAATTCTGCCGCCTCCGCATGTTGGTAGCCGTGAATGCCGCACAGTACAAATACGTTACGTGCGCCTTCGGGTAGCTTGAGAATCGCACTCTCGATATCCAGTGTCTCGCCAACTTGCTCGCCGGTACGTACCGCCGGGACGTCACTACCCACCGCCTCCAGGTAACGGACTTCACGACCGGCACGCCGCTGCAGGGTCAAGACTTCGTTGACGGCGATGCGATGCAGCCAGGTGCCAATTGCACTCTGGCCGCGAAAGCTGGCGAGTTTGCGCCAGGCCTTAACAAAGGTCTCCTGCGTGCAATCCTCGGCCAGACCGCAGTCCCCGGTCATGCGCAGGCAGAGCGCATAAACCTTGCCGGCGCAATGCTGGTAAAGCGTTTCAAAGGCCCGCGAGTCGCCGCCTTTAGCTTTTTCAATAAGTTGGCGGTGATCAGGCTCCACTTGCCCTGGGTCACTGCCGGCGGTTGCGGTCGCCATTTTCACGCCCAATTCCCAATTGAATGCCAGTGATTTTATATCTTTGATGTCGGCCCGGCCCCAGAAGGTTTAAACGGGAGACAAAAAAAAGCGCGTGGGGTCACGCGCTTTCTGACTTTGGATGTGCCAGGCGGCCGGCTAGGAATCGCCCAGGTCGAACTTGATGCCCTGGGCCAGCGGCAATTCAGTGCCCCAGTTAATTGTATTGGTCTGGCGACGCATGTAGGCCTTCCAGCTGTCTGACCCTGCCTCGCGACCGCCCCCGGTTTCTTTTTCACCGCCGAAGGCACCACCGATCTCGGCGCCGGAGGTGCCGATGTTTACATTGGCAATACCACAGTCGCTGCCGGCCGCCGACAGAAAGCGTTCAGCGTGCTGCACATTATCGGTAAAAATTGCCGACGAAAGGCCCTGCACGACACCGTTGTGCATTGCGATGACTTCATCCAGATTGTCAAAAGGAATGATATAGAGGATGGGCGCAAAGGTTTCCCGCTGCACGATATCCCACTCGTTGCGCGCAACGACCAGGGTCGGCTCGACAAAGTTTCCAGGCCTGTCAATGGCCTTGCCGCCACAGAGAATCTCGCCCCCTTGCTCCTCGATAGCAGCGATCGTTTCTTCATAGTGCTTTACCGACCTTGCATCGATTAGCGGACCCATCAGGGTTGCCGGGTCCAGCGGGTCACCGATCCGCACCTGACGATAAGCATTCACCAGGGTGGCTGGTAATGTTGCCATGTGCGTCTGGTGCACGAACAATCGCCGCGTCGATGTGCAGCGCTGCCCGGCCGTGCCGACAGCACCGAATACGATAGCGGGCACTGCAAGTTCGAGGTTGGCATACTCGTCAACGATCAGCGCATTGTTACCCCCGAGCTCTAACAGGCTCTTGCCGCTGCGGGCCGCGACCTGCTGGCCGACCTTGCTGCCGACCGCGCAGGAGCCCGTGAACGAGATCAGTTCCACGCGACGGTCGCTGACAAATTCAGCCGCCAGCTTGTTGTCCTCGCCGTCGATAAACAACTGGAATATGCCGGGAAATCCACCGGCCTTCAGGGCCTGATTGCAGAGATGCTGGACAGCGATAGCGCAGAGCGGTGTCTTGGGTGATGGTTTCCAGATGGTGACGTTGCCACAGATTGCAGAAATAAATGCATTCCACGACCAGACTGCTACCGGGAAATTAAAAGCGCTGATTACCCCGACCAGCCCCAGGGGATGCCATTGCTCATACATACGGTGCAGTGGCCGCTCCGAATGCATGGTATTGCCATATAGCATGCGGGACTGGCCCACCGCGAAGTCACCAATGTCGATCATTTCCTGAACTTCGCCGTCACCCTCTGCCTTGATCTTGCCCATTTCCATTGCAACCAGGCTGCCGAGGGCATCCTTGTGCTCGCGCAGGACCTCGTTTACGAGACGCACGGCCTCACCGCGCCTCGGCGCCGGCACCATGCGCCACTCTTTGAATACTGCCCGGGACTCGGTAACCACGCGCTCATAATCTTGCGGACCGGCAGCACATACTTCAGCAATCAATTCGCCGGTGGCGGGATTGACCGAGCGAACCACCCCCTGGTCGGTGGTTTTCGACCAGCCGCTATCGGCCGACCACGCGCCCGAGTTAACTTCTTTTAAACCCAGTTTCTTTAATAAATCGTGCATTGTGTCCCTCGAAGAGCCGGGCCGGAGATGTGGCCGGAGAACCTGTCATTTAGGAATATCCCGCAACGGCTATGGCCGGCCCGCGATAAACGGGCGAGCATTGTGCCAAGAGAGCTGCCCGGATGCCACAGGCCCTGGCTTTAGAATCGTTCTCGATACGGGTAGCATGGCGTGGATGACCAGGCCCGTACAAAAATCCGAATGGCACCCCGCCAGCTGGCAGTCATGCGTGGTCAGCCAGCAGCCCATCTATCCGGACAAGGACAGGGTCGATCAGGTCGTGGCGGTGCTGAGCCGATTTCCGCCCCTGGTGACCTCCTGGGAAGTGGAGAATCTTCGCTCCCATATCGCGGCGGCCCAGCGTGGTGACGCATTCCTGCTGCAAGGCGGCGATTGCGCCGAAAGCTTCAATGATGTCAATTCCGACAAGATTGCCAACACGCTCAAGATCTTGTTGCAAATGAGTCTGGTGCTGCTTTATGGCTACAAGAAGCCAATCATAAGGGTAGGGCGCATGGCGGGGCAGTATGCCAAGCCCCGTTCCGCCGACACCGAGAGCAAGGACGGGGTAACCCTGCCCAGCTACCGCGGTGATCTGATCAACCGGGCCCCGTTCAACGAATCAGGACGCACGCCGGATCCGGAACTCATGCTGCGCGGCTACAAGCATGCCGCCATGACGCTGAACTTTATCAGGGCATTGATTGACGGCGGCTTTGCCGACCTGCATCACCCGGAGTATTGGGATCTGGACTTTGTTCGGCATTCTCCACTGGCCGATGAGTATCACCGCATTGTCAATGCGATTTCGGAATCGGTGGATTTCATGGAGACGGTCAGTGGCCAGCCGGTACACGAAGCAGGGCGGGTCGATTTTTTTGCCTCTCATGAGGGGTTGCACTTGTTGTACGAGCAAGCGCAGACACGTTTCCTGCCGCACCAGGACGGCTGGTACAACCTCACCACTCATTTTCCGTGGATTGGCATGCGCACCGCTAATCTCGATGGTGCCCACGTGGAGTACTTCCGTGGTATCCGCAATCCCATTGGTATAAAAGTCAGCGCCAGCATGACGCCGGAATGGTTGCAGGGCCTGCTGAGGGTCCTGAACCCTGCCAATCAACCGGGCCGCATTACCCTGATCCACCGTTTCGGCGCGCGCCAGATTGCCGATGGCCTCCCGCCGCTCATCGAGGCTGTAAGGTCCGCCGGAGCAACCGTGCTGTGGACCTGCGACCCTATGCACGGCAACACTGAACACACCTCTGACGGCCGCAAGACGCGGCGCTTCGAGAATATAGCAAGCGAACTCGAACAGGCCTTTCGCATTCACCAGGAACTGGGCAGCCGCCTTGGCGGTGTGCATTTCGAGCTGACCGGCGAGAATGTAACCGAATGTATCGGTGGGGCGCGGGGCCTCACGGAAGGGGATCTGGCGCGGGCTTATCGCTCTCAGGTCGACCCCCGCCTCAATTATGAGCAAGCGCTAGAACTGACGCTACGCATGATCGGCAAGGCGAGTAATAAGAGAAGCTAGGCCGTGTTCAGCAGTCCCGGGTCGCCCTCTATCCATACTCCGGGCCGCAGAGTGCCGAGCTCCCAGGGCCCGATTGCAACCCGAATCAAGCGCAGCGTCGGATGGCCAACAGCGGCCGTCATCCTGCGCACCTGGCGGTTCTTTCCTTCGCAGATCTTGATAGCGAGCCAACTTGTCGGGATCGATTTTCGATAACGAACAGGCGGCTCCCGCGCCCATAACCATGCAGGCGCCTCGACCTGCCTGACGCTGGCATGCCTGGTGCGCCCGGTCTTCAGCACAACGCCCGCGCTCAACCTCGCCAGGGCAGCGCTATCGGGTTCGCCTTCGACCTGAGCGAGATAGAGCTTGGGCAACTTGAACCTGGGCGAACTGATACGAGCCTGCAAAGCGCCGTCGTTGGTCAGGAGCAGCAAGCCCTCGCTATCCAGGTCCAGCCGCCCCGCGGGGTAAACCCCTTTCACGGGGATAAAATCGCCAAGAGTTGGCCGGCCGTTGCCGCCGCTAAACTGGCAAAGCACCCCGTAGGGCTTGTTGAACAGGACAAGACGCGTTTCTGGTGTCGTCATGAAAACTAATATGAAATCTAGATATATATTATAACTTATTGTATCGGAAGATAAATCGCGTAGTACGAGCCGGTATCCTGCGCATATCCAGGCCCCGCCCCCGAACGACTGACCCTGTGCTGTGATCTGCTAGAATTCGCGCGCCAGGGACGAGATGGTCGCTTTTTCAGCGCTACCGTCGCAGGACATTCATGCATCACGATTGACCGCGCCTGATGACAATTCACGCCCATCATCCGGAGTGTGGCGTTTGGTGGCAAACTTGAGTCCCGCAAGCAGCGCGGCCCGCGAGCCCAACCGGCAATGAGCAAACGAATCATGTATGACGCGAATTGTCGGGATTGCCCGAGACTCGCGAGTTTTCTGGCCGGGCTGAGAAAAACTTTTCCCGACTACCACAATGCTCCGGTCCAGCCCTTTGGCGATGTTGATGCTGATCTGCTTATCGTTGGACTGGCTCCTGGCATGCATGGAGCGAATGCAACGGGCCGACCGTTTACCGGCGATTTTGCCGGTGGGATGCTTTACGAGACGCTGCACCGCTTCGGATTTGCAAGCGCCCAAATCTCGATGCATCGCGACGATGGCCTGCTGCTGACAAACTGCCGTATCACCAATGCGGTGAAGTGCCTGCCACCGCAAAATAAGCCTGTGGGCAACGAGATCAAGACCTGTAACCGTTTCCTGGCAGCCGAGATGCGGCAACTGCCGCCGGGTTCAGTCCTGCTCGCATTGGGCACCATCGCACATAACGCGATACTGCGTGGACTGGGGCTGACACTCAGTCACTGGAAGTTTGGCCACGCGAGTGAGCACGATCTGCCGGGCGGCAGGGTGATGATCGATTCTTATCACTGCAGTCGTTACAACACCAATACAGGCAGGCTTACCCAGGATATGTTCGATCAGGTTTTTACACGAATTCGCCAGCTGGTACCGTTGGTTGCAATCGAGCAGGATGGTCAGTAAGCAGCAATTTAATCCAGCGCCGTTGCTCGCCGGCCTGACGTCCCGTCCCGGTGTCTACCGTATGCTTGACGGCCAAGGCGCCATCATTTACGTCGGCAAGGCCCGCAATTTGCGCAAACGCGTTGCCAGTTACTTCAGACGTAACGACGAGGCACTCACACCGAAAACACGGCTGATGCTCAAGCATGTCAGTGACGTGGAAATCACTGTGACCAATACCGAAACCGAGGCACTCATCCTCGAGAATAATCTGATCAAGGCAAATAAACCTCGCTACAATGTGCTCCTGCGAGACGACAAGAGCTACCCATACATCTACCTGTCGACAGACCATGAAGCCCCCCGACTATCATTTTATCGGGGCGCACGCTCAGGGCCTGGCCGCTATTTTGGCCCGTTTCCAGGCACGCGAGCTGTCCGTGAATCGCTGCACCATTTACAAAAGCTGTTCAAGCTGCGCCAGTGCGAGGACAGTTTTTACGCCAATCGGTCACGCCCGTGCCTGCAATACCAGATCAAACGCTGTTCCGCGCCGTGCGTCGGTTTCATCAAGCCTGAGGAATACCATCGCGATGTCCAAAGCGCGGTAAAATTTCTGGAGGGTCGCAACGACGAAGTGATCGAAGATCTGGCCGTCCATATGGAGACAGCAGCGAACTCGCTCGACTACGAGCGTGCAGCACAATTGCGGGACCAGATCGCACTGCTGAATCAGGCCAAGGAAAGCCAGTTCGTGGTCGGCCGGCGCGGAATAAATTGTGACGTGCTTGCCGCAGTTTCCGAAAACGATATCCATTGTGTCAGCGTGATGTTTATTCGCGGCGGGCGCTCACTCGGACACCGGGCATTCTTCCCGCGCGCCAGCAGCCAGGACGAAAGCGCAGCCGTGCTATCGGCATTTGCTGCGCAGTATTATCTGGGGCGCGAAGCGCCGGCGGAGATAATTGTCAGCCACTCGCTCGAAGCTCACGACCTGCTTGAAGCCACCCTGAGCGAAAAAGGACACCGTCGTATCCGGATCAAGGAACACGTGCGCGGTACGCGCGCGCAATGGCTGGAACTGACCCGTGCAAATGCCCGTCAGGCCGCGCGCACGCGCCTTAACCGAAACGCCGGTAGCCTGAAAAGGCTCGAAGAAGTCGCGCGTGCGCTCCGTCTGGAAGACCCGCCACAGCGTATCGAATGCTTCGATATCAGCCACACCAGCGGCGAATCCACGGTCGCTTCCTGCGTGGTGTTTGGCTTGGACGGGCCCATTAAATCGGATTATCGAAAATTCAATATCAGCGACGTGGCCAGCGGGGATGATTACGGCGCCATGCGCCAGGTTTTGAAGCGGCGCTATACGCGGCTGAAAAAAGGTGAGGCGCCCATGCCGGATCTGCTCATTGTCGACGGCGGCAAGGGTCAGATCTCAGAAGCTGAAAAGATTCTCGAGGAGCTGCAGATTACCGGCATCACTGTCCTCGGCGTTGCCAAAGGCGCTGCACGCAAGCCGGGTCAGGAAAAGCTGTTCTTGTCGGGTCACAGTGGGGCACTTATACTGCCGCCGGACTCGCAGGCCCTGCATCTGATCCAGCAGGTGAGGGACGAAGCGCATCGTTTCGCCATTGTCGGGCATCGAGCGAGAAGAGCGAAGAAACGGCGGGTCTCCGTGCTGGAATCGATCCCCGGGCTGGGTCCAAAACGCAGACGCGCGTTATTACGCCAGTTCGGCGGACTGCAGTCGCTTAAGCGCGCGGGTGTCGAAGACCTGATGCGGGTCAAGGGCGTGAGCCGCAAGCTGGCTCGCACTATTTACGAATTCTTTCATGCGGAGGGCAAACACGGTGGCTGATCACTTTAATTTGCCCACCAGCATCACTTGGCTTCGCATCGCGCTGATTCCGCTGTTTGTAGTCGTATTTATTTTTCCGGCGCCCTGGTCCGGTCCGACTGCCGCCGGTATTTTCATGCTGGCCGGAATAACCGACTGGCTGGACGGCTACCTGGCGAGGAAACTGGGCATGATGTCTGCCTTCGGCGAGTTTCTTGATCCGGTTGCGGATAAGCTCATGGTCAGCACGGCACTGGCCCTTCTTGTCGCCGCGGAGCCCGGACCATACCGGCTGGCGCTCGCCATTTCTGCCGCCATCATAATCGGCCGGGAAATTACAGTTTCGGCGCTGAGAGAATGGATGGCCAAGATAGGCGAGCATGGCCGGGTGAAAGTGAGCTGGGTCGGAAAATCCAAAACGACTTTCCAGATCGTCGCAATTATCCTTCTCATTTACAGGCAACCGTTCCGGGAAATCCCGATTTACGAAATCGGCCTGTTCCTGTTGGTATTCTCAGCCGGCTTGACCCTATGGTCCATGTTTCGGTATATCCGCGGCGCCTGGCCCGTTCTGAAAGGAGATGCCTGAGCTTGACAGCCACCGGTCACGGGCTAGAATTGTCGGCCTTTCGGCGCAAGCGGGAATAGCTCAGTGGTAGAGCACAACCTTGCCAAGGTTGGGGTCGCGAGTTCGAATCTCGTTTCCCGCTCCAGGTTCAGCAAACCCCGGCCTCAGGCCGGGGTTTTTGCTTCATCCGGGCGCGCCTGCCGAGCCGCACACCCTGTGCTAAAGTCTCGGCTGAGCAAAGACTGCCAGAAGAAATAAACCGGATCTGGCTAGGTGGCAGAGTGGTTATGCAGCGGCCTGCAAAGCCGTGTACGCCGGTTCGATTCCGACCCTAGCCTCCATTTTCTTTACGATATACCCGTGCATGCCCGGGTGGCGGAATTGGTAGACGCAGCGGACTTAAAATCCGCTGGCCATTATTGGCCGTGCCGGTTCGAGTCCGGCCCTGGGCACCATTGCATTCCAATCAAGTGATCGTTTTGCTTACGATCGTGATCATGGCAGGCCGCATACATTGGCGGCCTGGTTTGCGATAATGCCCGGCCCTGAATTCCGACTGGCCAAGAAATGTCCGTGAGTCCTACCCTGGAAGTCGAACATCTGCACCTCTGGCGAGGCGAGCGCCATGTATTGCAAGGCGTGAGCTTTTGCGCCCGGCCCGGAGAGCTCGTTCACGTGACGGGGCCAAATGGAGCCGGCAAGACGACGCTGCTGCGCGTCCTTGCCGGCCTTGCGCAAGCGGAAGAGGGCAGCGCCCGCTGGCCGCAGGCCGACCGGGCCAACCCGGCAAGCAATTCCCACAGCAGCCTGGCCTTTCTCGGCCATAAGGACGGACTGGACGACGCGCTGACAGTCCGCGAAAACCTGGCGTATGGCCTCGGCCTGGCTGGCAGAGCACCGGCAGACGGGCAAGTAGAAGAAATACTCGATGGCCTGAATATTCAGGAGATAGGCGGGCTGCCTGCCAAGGTCTTGTCAGCGGGCCAGCGGCGGCGTACTTCTCTGGCACGCATATTCTTGAGCGGCGCCACAACATGGCTGCTGGACGAGCCTTATACACATCTGGACGCGCAGGGCCGCCATATGCTTAACGGCCAAATCGAGGACCATCTTGCCGACCTTGGCGTGGTCATCCTGACAACTCACGAAGAATCGTTGTTGCCCCGCGCCGCGGACCTGCACGTAAGCCTGTGAGCGCCATGACGAAAAGCGGATTCCTGCTGCAGATATCGCGCGATCTGCAGGTGGCCATACGTCGTTTTGGCGAACTGCTGCAACCACTGTTCTTTTTTGTCATCGTCTGCAGTCTGTTCCCACTCGCTTTGAGCCCGCGGCCGGCCTTGCTGACAGAAATCGCTCCGGGGGTAATCTGGGTGGCCGCGCTGCTGGCCACTCTCCTTTCCATGGAAGGCTTGTTCAAGACTGATTTCGAGGACGGCAGCCTCGAACAGCTGGCGGTGAGTCCGCATCCCTTGCCCTTGCTGATGCTGGCAAGAGTCTGCGCCCACTGGTTGATGGCTGGCTTGCCTCTTGTTATCGTCGCGCCCCTGATCGCGCGCATGTTTTTCGTGCCTGTCGACGCCCTGGCCGCCCTGATGTTGAGCCTGCTGCTGGGAACGCCCGTTTTAATCCTGTTGGGTACGGTGGGTGCCGCCCTGACAGTCAGTCTGCGGCGGGGCGGTGTATTATTATCCCTCCTGGTCCTGCCCCTGATGGTGCCGGTACTGGTATTCGGGGCACGGGCTATCGACCTGGCCGTGCAGGGTGCACCTGTAAACGGGCCGCTGCTGTTGTTGGCTTCCCTGCTGGCGCTCGCCGTTAGCCTGGTGCCTTTCGCGACTGCTGCGGCGATAAGAATCAGCCTGGATTGAAAGCTTAGCTGAGGTTTTGGATTGGCAACGATGTGGACTTGGTTTTACAAACTCGCTTCGCCCCCGCACTTCTTCCGGATCGCCGGTATGTTGACCCCCTGGGTAATGGGCGTTGCCCTGTCGATGATAACGATTGGCATATTCGGTGGCCTGGTCCTGGCCCCCGCTGATTACCAGCAGGGTGACGGCTTTCGCATTATTTATGTCCATGTCCCGGCCGCATGGCTGTCGCTGTTCTCATATTCCCTAATGGCCATCGCGGCAGGTATAGGCCTGGTCTGGAGAATCAAGCTGGCGCATGCGGTTGCAGCGAGCTGTGCCGTGCCCGGTGCCTCGTTTACCTTTCTGGCACTGGCCACAGGTTCCATCTGGGGCAAACCGATGTGGGGAACATGGTGGGAGTGGGACGCGCGCCTTACCTCGGAGCTGATTTTGCTGTTCCTGTTCCTGGGCTATATCGCCTTGCGTAATGCTTTCGATGACATTTCCAAGGCCGATCGCGCCAGTGCTGTGCTGGCCCTGGTGGGCATCGTGAATGTTCCTATCATTCATTACTCGGTAAACTGGTGGAATACCTTGCACCAGGGCGCCACTGTGACGAAACTGAGTGCACCGTCGATTTCCACCAGCATGCTATGGCCGCTGCTGGTCACCGCCATCGGCTGCACGTTTTATTTCGCAGCCCTGGTGATGCAGCGGACCCGGGGCGAGATTCTCTTGCGCGAACGCCGCGCGCGCTGGCTTGAACTGGAGTTGAACTGAACGATGCAGGAATTTATTGAAATGGGTGGCTACGGCGCCTACGTGTGGAGCGCTTTCGGCCTGACCTTCGTAGTACTGGCATGGAATGTCCATGCCGCGCGCCGGCATTTTAACCGTGCCCGTTTACAGGCAAAACGCCGAATTCAGAGCCAGGCAGGAGCTGGAACATGACGCCAAGACGCAAACGCATGATGTGGGCCGGACTGGTAGTAGCCGGCGTAGCGCTGAGTGTCGCGCTGGCCACGCAGGCATTCCGCGAAAACCTTTTCTATTTCTATTCGCCCAGCCAGGTTCTGGCGGGCGAGGTTCCGACAGACAAGACGATCCGCATTGGGGGCCTGGTGATTCCCGGGAGTATTGAACGGGCAGAAGGCTCGCTGACCGTCAATTTTCTCGTGACTGACACAAAAGAAACTGTCCCGGTCGAGTATACGGGCATTCTGCCCGACCTTTTTAAAGACGGGCAGGGCGTGGTTGCGCGTGGACGCATGGGGGGCGACAAATTTGTTGCCAGTGAAGTGCTGGCCAAGCACGATGAGAATTACATGCCACCGGAAGTGGCTGACGCAATTCATACGGCAAGTGAGCGCTAGGCCAAGCAGATGATTGCCGAGCTTGGGCATTTCAGTCTTATTCTTGTCCTTGGGCTGTGCATTGGGCAGGCCTGGTACAACCTCTATGGCGCATGGCGAGGTGACGCGGCGCTGATGTCTGCCGGTCGCCTGGCCGTCGTCAGCCAGTTCCTGCTTACCGCGCTGGCTTTCGGGTGTCTCACCTGGTCGTTTGTGGTCAATGACTTTTCCGTCGCCTATGTGACGCAGAATTCCAATTCCGCGCTACCGCTTGGCTACCGGATCGCGGCGGTATGGGGCGCACACGAGGGATCGCTGTTGCTCTGGATCCTGGTGTTGTCAGGCTGGACCCTGGCGGTGGCGAAATTCTCGGCCGGTCTGGATCGACGTTTTGCATCCCGAGTTCTCGGTGTCATGGCCCTGATCAGCGTGGGATTCCTGCTGTTTACCCTGCTGACCTCCAATCCCTTTGAACGACTGCTGCCGGCCGCGCTCGACGGCCGCGATCTCAACCCCATCTTGCAGGACCCTGCACTGGTAATTCATCCGCCGATGCTCTACATGGGCTACGTCGGGTTCTCGGTCGCTTTCGCCTTCGCGGTCGCTGCTATGCTGGAGGGCCGCCTGGATCGTGCCTGGGCACGCTGGACGCGTCGTTGGACCACGCTCGCCTGGTTATTTCTGACCATTGGCATAGCCCTCGGCAGCTGGTGGGCCTATTACGAACTTGGCTGGGGCGGCTGGTGGTTTTGGGATCCGGTGGAAAACGCCTCATTCATGCCCTGGCTTGTCGGCACCGCCTTGATCCACAGCCTTGCAGTCACCGAAAAGCGCAGTGCATTTCCCGGCTGGACTTTGTTCCTGGCAATAGCCGCTTTCTCTTTAAGCCTGCTCGGCACTTTTCTGGTTCGTTCCGGGGTGCTGGTCTCCGTGCACGCCTTCGCCAGCGATCCGGCGAGGGGCGTTTTCATTTTGATTTTTCTCACCATAGTCATCGGTAGCGCCCTTGCCCTGTATGCGTGGCGCGCACCCCAACTTACTCCAGGCAAGGGATTCAGGCCCTTTGCACGGGAAACATTTTTGTTACTGAACAACCTCCTGTTAGTCGTAGCGGCGGCCCTGATCCTGCTTGGCACACTCTATCCACTGATCCTGGACGCGTTGGGGCTTGGTAAAATCAGCGTTGGCGAACCCTATTTCTCTCTCGTGTTCATGGTACCCATGCTGCCGCTGGCAATCCTGCTTGGTGTTGGCCCGCATGTGCGCTGGCAAAACGATGCTATCGAACGCCTCACCAGCAAATTGCGCTGGCCACTCGTGGCGGGTTTGCTGGGAATGGTGCTGTTGGGGGCTTTTGTTTACGGCGCCACCAGCGCGCTCACTTATGTGGGCCTGTTTGCGGGCGTCTGGATTATCGCGTCGTCCATCATGGAGCCCGCAATGATCCTGGCAGGCAAGCGCAGCACGCGCTTGATTCCTCGTAGTGTGCTCGGCATGAGTCTTGCCCATTTTGGGGTTGGCCTCTTCGTAATTGGCGTTACCGTGACCAGCAGTTTCAGCATCGAGCAGGACATCAGTATGTCACCGGGAGACTCCGCTGAGGTTGCCGGTTACCAATTCCAGTTTGAAGGCACGCGGCGGTTTGACGGGCCGAATTATGCGGCCACCGAAGGACGCGTAATTGCCCGTAAGGGTGATCACACCATCGCCACATTGTTGCCTCAAAAGCGCATTTACCGCGTGCAGACCAGCCCAATGACAGAGGCCGCTATTGACGCCGGTCTGGGACGTGATCTCTTTGTGGCGCTGGGTGAACCGCTGGGCAATGACAGCTGGAGCATGCGCTTGCAATACAAGCCGCTGATCCGACTTATCTGGCTTGGCACCCTGCTTATGGCGCTCGGTGGGTTGCTCGCGGCATCCGACCGCCGGTATCGGGTGGCGGCTGCCGAGGCGCAAGGCGAAGCGGCAGCGCTGCCTGGGGCTGCATAGCCATGAAGTTTGTGCTTCCGCTGGCCGTCTTCGGCCTGTTGGTGCTCGTGTTCTTACGGGGCCTGCAACTTGATCCCTCCGAGGTTCCATCGCCATTGATCGGCAAGCCTGTGCCTGCCTTCGAACTGCCGGCGCTGCACGACCCGACACAGATGGTCAGGCATGCCGCATTGAAAGGGCAGGTCAGTCTGGTAAATGTCTGGGCTACCTGGTGTGTTGGTTGCCGGCAGGAACACGATGCCTTACTGGCGATCGCGGAGTCGGGCGCCGTGCCGATCATCGGGCTGAACTACAAAGATGACCGCACGGCGGCGCTTGCATGGCTCGACCGGCTGGGCGATCCCTATGTCATTTCTGCGTTTGACGCAGACGGCCGGGTTGCCATTGACTGGGGCGTTTATGGCGCACCCGAGACTTTCCTGGTCGATGCCGACGGCGTGGTTCGTTTCAAGCATCTTGGCCCGCTCGACATTTCTTATTTCAGATCGCGAATCTTGCCGATGATCCGCGAATATCAAGGGCTCAACTGATGCGCGTTCCCATGATTTTCTGCTTGCTTGTGCTTGGCGGTGCCAGCTGGGCGATCGACACCCAGGAAGCGCTGGAAGACCCGGTGCTGCAGGCAAGATACGAACGCCTCACCTGGGAGCTTCGCTGCCTGGTGTGCCAGAATCAGAATATCGCGGACTCCAATGCGGGCCTGGCACAGGATCTGCGAGGCCAGGTACGTGAAATGTTACTTGCCGGCAACACAGACAAGGAAATTCTCGACTACATGACTGATCGTTACGGCGATTTTGTGCTGTACCGGCCGCGCTTTACGCCCAAGAACTGGTTACTTTGGGGCGCGCCGCTCTTACTGCTTGGCGGTGGCGTCCTGTTGCTGGTACGCATCGTGCGGGCACAATCAGTGCGCGTGACTGACGATGACGACATTGCCGGCGAGGAACCCTCCCCATGACGATGTTCTGGATCCTGGCCGGCGCACTTCTTGTCGCTGTTGTCGCTGTTTTGCTGGTGCCAATAATCAAAACGCCATCGGCACGGCCCCGCTATCTTACCGTGCTCGCTACCGGTGCCGGCCTGCCCGGGTTTGCTCTGGGCATGTACCTGGCAACCGGTCACTGGCAGGCCACCGACGTCATTGCAGAACAGCCCGCCAATGTCGAGGCGATGGTCGCGCAACTTGCCGGTCGCCTGCAGCAACAGGGTGGCACTTTCGAAGAGTGGCGTATGCTGGGCCGCTCGTACATGGTTACCGGTCGCTATGCTGATGCGGTATCCGCATACGGCAAGGCGCGCCAGCTCGAAGGCGGTAACGACGTCGAGCTTACTGCGCAATTTGCCGAAGCCCTGGTGCTGGCAGACGGCAATCAACTGGCCGGCGAGGCGGGTCGATTGTTCGAGCAAGTCCTTGCACAGCAGCCGCTGGAACCGCGCGCGCTTTGGTATGGCGGAATGGCGGCGCTCGGCCGTGGCGAAAATGCTCTGGCCATCGAGCGCTGGCAGACGCTGCTCGGGCAAAATCCGCCGGATGAGTTGCGCCAGGTACTGCATGAACGCATCGCCGAGGCGGGCGGGCGAGAGAGCGCACCGGCGCAGGCTCAGGTGACGGAGTCAGACACCGGCACAATCAGACTGAGCGTTACTGCAAAACCCGGCTTGCTGAACGGCATTGCAAACGATACTCCGCTGTTTGTCCTCGCAAGAGGCGAACTGCCCGGTCCTCCTCTGGCCGTGCGGCGAATGCGCGTCGGTGACCTGCCTTTCGAAATAAGTCTATCGGACAAGGACGCCATGATGGCGGGCCGGAATATCAGCAACAGCAGAGTTGTCGAGTTGATCGCAAGGATTGCCCTGGGCGGTTCTCCCGAAGCGCGCAGTGGCGATCTTTATGGTCAGGCGAAGCTCGAATCGCAGGCTGACAACACGACAATCGCCCTCACCATAGATCAGCGCGTCGACTAGCCAGCCACAGCTTTTGGTCGACTTTCCCGAATTGTCCAATAGGACATTTTTCTTGTGTGGGCCTCGATCTCAGCGCTTCGGTATACTTGCATGCTTCCAACCGGAAGAATCTTGTAATGTCTGAAAATGTACTCCTCGGTGATATCGGTGGCACCAATGCGCGCTTTGCTTTGGGGCAAAGAGGCACGCTGCATTTCGACCACGTAGAAAAGCTCAATGGGCACGATTTCGCCAGTCTGGATACAGCAATTGCAGAGTACTTCAGTCGACTGCCTGCTGATTACACGCCGCCTCGTTCAGCCTGTCTTGCTATCGCTGCCCCGGTAGATGGTGACCGCATCACCATGACTAACCTGTCGTGGTCTTTTTCGATCGATGCTCTGCAGGAATCTCTGGGACTGGACCGGTTGCTGGTCGTGAATGACTTCAAAGCGGTCGCACGCGCAATCCCGGAATTAACAGGAGACAAATTGCAGGCAATTGGCGGTGGCCAACGAAAATCGCATGCCCCCGCCGTGGTCCTCGGTCCTGGCACAGGGCTGGGCGTATCCGCCCTGGTATTTGCCGGTGACAAACCCATTGCTATCCAGACAGAGGGCGGCCACATCGGCTTTGCCCCATCTGATCCAATCGAGATGAGAGTCCTCAAACGCTTATGGGATAAATACGACCGGGTTTCGGTAGAGCGCGTGGTTTCCGGGCCGGGCCTGGTTAATCTTTATGAAGCGCTCGCGGCGATCAGCAAGAGCAGCATCACGCCCCTGCGGCCGGAGCAAGTTTCCGAACGTGCGCTTGCCGGAACCTGCAAGATTTGTGTCGAGGCGCTCAATCGGTTCTTTGGGATTCTCGGCAGTGTCGCGGGAGACCTGGCGCTGGCCGTGGGCGCCGAAGGCGGTGTTTATATTGCTGGCGGCATCGTTCCACAAATGCTCGATGAAATCAGGGCCAGCGATTTTCGTGCGCGCTTCGAATCCAAGGGCAGATTCAGCCAGTACGTTGCAAACATGCCTACTCTGGTGGTTACCGAACCGTCCCCGGGCCTGATAGGATGCGCCGCCCTGTTTAGCGATGCGCACAGTTAAGCGGGCAATTCTGAACCAACAATATCACCGAGCATAGATGTCAGATTCAAACCGGGAAATTCCAAAGCCTAGTGATCTGCACGCAGATCATGCGGCACTGACACAACGTATCGTCGACAAGCTTGCCCTTGAGGTTGGAGCAGACGCCAGTGCGGCCGACCTTCGCCAGTGGTACAGGGCGAGCGGCTGGGCCATTCGTGATTATTTGTCGCGCCGCTGGATCGACTGCCAGGATCGTTACCGACGCGAGCAACGCAAGAAAGTCTATTACCTGTCGCTGGAATTTCTGATCGGTCGCAGCCTTGGCAACGCTGTCCTCAACCTCGACATGGGCGAAGCAACCCGCAAAGCGATTGGCACTCTGGGACTGGACCTTGAAGAAATCGCCAGCCAGGAAGTCGATGCCGGGTTGGGCAATGGCGGACTCGGCCGCCTCGCCGCCTGCTATCTCGATTCGATGGCGACCCTTGGCCTTGCAGGCTTCGGTTATGGAATTCGCTATGACTACGGGATCTTTACGCAAAGATTTGACCACCAGGGTGCGCAACTGGAAGAGGCGAATAAGTGGCTGCACTATCAGAACATCTGGGAAGTTCGACGCATGTCGCGAAAGTACACCGTGCACTTCGGCGGCAAGGTTGACGCTTCTGAGAGCCAAAGTGAATTTGGTGCACGCAGATGGGTAGACACAGACGACGTTGTTGCGCTCGCATATGACACACCGATACCGGGCAATGACGGCCACACAGTAAACCACTTGCGACTGTGGGCTGCGCGTGCCAAAGACCCCTTCAAACTGTCGGCATTTAATGCCGGGAATTACGCTGAGGCCGTCGAGGACCAGATCAAGGCGAAAAACCTGTCGCGAATTCTTTATCCTGACGATACCACCCCTCAGGGCAAGGAACTGCGCCTCGCGCAGCAGTACTTTTTCGTCAGCGCGAGCCTGCAGGACATCCTCAGAGATTTCGATGAGGAGCACGGAAACCTGGATTTGTTGCCATCCAAGATTGCGATCCAGCTTAACGATACGCACCCCGCTTTGGCGATTCCGGAACTCATGCGTATCCTCCTCGACGAGCGGGGGCTCGAATGGGAGAAAGCCTGGGAACTGACGCAACAGGTGTTCGCTTACACCAACCATACTTTGCTCCCTGAAGCCTTAGAGGTATGGCCACTGCCCATGTTCGAGACCCTGCTGCCACGTATCCTCGACATCATTTATGGCATCAACAAGCAAATGTTGGAGACCTGCCGCGCGCACTTTCCTGATGACCTGCAGAAAGTAAGCCGGATGTCCCTCATCGACGAGCATGATGGTCGCCGTGTGCGCATGGCTTTTCTTGCCATTGCAGGCAGCCACAAGGTCAATGGTGTAGCTGAATTGCACTCACAATTAATGACCAAAACGATATTCCGCGATTACCACGATCTTTATCCGGAGCGCTTTACCAATGTCACAAACGGTGTCACGCCGCGACGCTGGATAGAACTGGCTAATCCGGAGCTGGCGCTGCTGATCAGTGAGCGGATTGGTAATGGCTGGCGCAATGATCTTGGCCAGCTACGTCATCTCGAAGAGGCCGCAGACGATGCTGCCTTCCGCAGCGCTTTCGCAGAAATAAAGCTCGCCAACAAGCGCCGGCTGGCCACGCTGGTCAGTCAACAGTTGCAGGTGCAGACAGATCCAGCCTCACTTTTCGATGTGCAGGTCAAGCGTATCCATGAATACAAGCGGCAATTGCTCAATTTGCTTTACGTGGTAGCGCGCTACCGCAGGCTGCTGGCCAACCCGGCCAGCGTGCAATTGGCACGTACAGTGGTGTTTGCCGGAAAGGCGGCACCAGGATATTTGATGGCAAAGCACATAATTAAGCTCATAAACAACGTCGCGCATGTCATAAACAACGACCGCCGCACAAATAACATGCTTAAAATGACCTTTATTCCAAATTACGGAGTGAGCCTGGCGCAGCAAATTATTCCTGCCGCTGATCTGTCGGAACAAATTTCGACGGCCGGAATGGAGGCATCGGGCACTGGCAACATGAAATTTGCCATGAATGGCGCGCTCACGATCGGAACACTGGACGGAGCCAACGTCGAAATGCTTGAGGAGATCGGTGCAGACCATATGTTTATCTTCGGACTTACTGCCGAGGAAGTTCTTGCTCAGCGTGCAGCCGGTTATCAGCCGGCCAATATTGTCGAAGAAAATGATGAGTTGCGTGGGGTGCTTGACATGATTGCCGCGGGTGAGTTCTCGCCTTACAACCGCGACGAATTCAAGCCGATCGTTAATGCGCTGCTATCTCATGGCGATCATTTCCTGGTGCTGGCCGATTATCGTGCTTACGCCGCAGCCCAGGAGCGCGTCGACGAGTTGTACGCAGAACCCGAACACTGGTATCGGTCTGCAATTCTCAATATCGCACGCATGGGTAAATTTTCGAGTGACCGCTCGGTCCTGGAATATGCGAGAAAAATCTGGCATGTGGCCCCCGCAAATGGGGCAGGGGATTAAGAGGCCTGCTTGCCATGGCCACGCTGGAACTCAGTAACGAGGAAATCGAGGCGCTGGTAAGCGCCAATCACCCGGCGCCGCGGTCAGCCCTGGGATTTCACGAAGTCGCCAGAAAGAACGGGGCACGGGCATGGGTTGTCCGGGTTCTCGAGCCTGGCGCCGACAGCGTTCAGCTAATATGGCAGGAGCCACGCCGTCCCCGGCCGCGTACCCTGCGCAGACTTCACGACGGCGGCCTGTTTGAAGCGGTATTCAGGCCGCGAGAGGCCTTGCACCCGTATCGGTTGCGGGTCAGCTTTCCGGGCGGCAATCAGATTTCCAAGTACGATCCCTATTTTTTTTCTCCAAGATTTACGGACTTCGATCTTTACCTCTTCGGGGAAGGTAATCATCACCGAATTTATGAAAAGCTTGGCGCCCACCCGACCAGGGAACATGGCGTTGCCGGTACGCGTTTCGGAGTTTGGGCGCCGTCTGCAAGGCGCGTATCCGTGGTCGGGCCTTTCAACCAGTGGGATGGGCGGCGTCATGCCATGCAAAGCATGGGCCAGTCGGGTATCTGGGAGTTATTTGTTCCCGGCGTAATACCGGGTACGCCGTACAAGTTTGAAATCAAAACCCAGGATGGTCGGCCGGTATTGAAGGCCGACCCCTATGCATTCGCTGCCCAGCTGCGCCCTGACAACTGCTCGGTAGTCACGGATATCGATGGTTTCAACTGGTGTGACGACCAATGGCTGGCCCAGCGAGCAAAAACGGATTTTCACAAATCAGCGATGAACATTTACGAAGTTCATCCCGGCTCCTGGCGACGCAATGACAGCGACGAACCTGGTTTTCTGAGCTGGCAGCAGTTGAGCGAGCAGCTGATCCCTTATGTGAAGGGCATGGGTTACACGCATATCGAACTTATGGGACTAGCAGAGCATCCTTATGATGGTTCCTGGGGATACCAGGTCACGGCGTACTTTGCGGCGACGGCACGGCATGGTTCACCGCAGGATCTGATGGCGTTTATCGATCAATGTCACCAGGCCGGTATCGGCGTTCTGATGGACTGGGTGCCCGCACATTTTCCGAAAGACGAGCATGGTCTGGCCAGATTTGACGGCACCTGTCTGTATGAGCATGAGGATCCACGCCAGGGCGAGCACATGGACTGGGGTACCAATATTTTTAATTACGGGCGCAAAGAGGTACGAAATTTTCTCATCGCCAACGCCTTGTTCTGGCTGGATCGTTATCACCTGGACGGGCTGCGTGTCGATGCCGTCGCCTCCATGCTGTATCTGGATTACAGCCGCGAGCCCGGCCAGTGGGTGCCGAATCGTTTTGGCGGCAGAGAAAATCTTGATGCGATTGAGTTCATGAGCATTTGTAATCACACCATTGCGCAGCAATTTCCCGGTGCCCTGATGTTCGCCGAGGAATCCACTGCTTTTCCGAAGGTGACGGCGCCGGTGGACCAGGGTGGTCTGGGATTCCATTTTAAATGGAATATGGGCTGGATGAACGACACTTTACGATTCATCCAGACTGATCCGATATTTCGCAAGCATGAGCATGCCTTGCTTACTTTCGGCATGGTATATGCCTGGAGCGAGAATTTTGTGTTGCCGATTTCGCACGATGAAGTCGTACACGGCAAGCGCAGCTTGCTGGAAAAAATGCCCGGTGATGACTGGCAAAAGCGTGCCGGACTCAGATTATACCTTGCGTTCATGTACGCGCATCCTGGCAAGAAGTTGCTGTTCATGGGTCAGGAATTCGGCCAGCGCCGGGAGTGGAGTGAGCAACGGGGGCTGGACTGGCATTTGTTGGAGATGGCGGAACATCGTGGTATCCAGCTTTGTTGCAAGCACCTTAATGATCTGGTCAGGCAAGAATCTGCCATGCATGAACTCGACTGTTCACCAGAAGGTTTCAGATGGGTCACATGCGAAGATCATGATCAGAGCGTCTACGCTTTTGTGCGGTGCTCTGCACAAGCTCGCGAGTGGCTAATCTGGGCTTTTAATTTCACTCCCGTTCCACGGGCCGCTTATGGGCTTGGCGTTCCCGCAGCAGGGCGCTATCAAGTCATATTTAACAGTGATGCTGAAAACTACGGGGGTTCGGCGTGCCTCAGGCAAATGCAATGGCAGGCAGAGCAGGGGGATTTACACGGCTTTCCTGCCCAACTTGTCATTGACTTGCCGCCACTTGCAGGCGTGGCACTGAAACTCGTCCAATGAACGATGCCGACGGAATGGCTAAGCGACACGCCCCCGGTGTCCGTCTGGACCGGGAAGATGGCGACACCGTAACAAGGTTTAGTGTAGCCGCGCCGGATGCGAGCGCGCTCTGGCTTTGTCTGTTTGACGATCACAACTGTGAAAGCCGCCACGCGATGCAAAGAGATGCCTCCGGGCAGTGGACGCTGGCACGAACTGACTGCCCGGCGGGTACCCGCTATGGCTTCCGGGCCGACGGCAGGTTTGCACCTCAGGCGGGCCACTGGTTCAACCCGTCAAAACTACTGCTCGATCCATACGCAAGACGCATAGAAGGGCACCTCAGCTGGCATCAGGCTGTGTTTGAGAGCCAGGCCGAGGCAACGATCCCCGTCCCCTGCAGCATCGATTCGGCCCCCTTCGTTCCGCGCAGCATAGTAGTCGACGAGCATTTTGACTGGCAGCACGACCAGGCACCACGGATTCCATGGAGCGACACGGTGCTTTATGAACTGCATGTGAAGGGCTTCACCCAGCTGCACCCTGAGGTTCCTGACAACTTGCGCGGCAAGTATCTCGGTCTTATTCAACCCGCAGTACTTGAGTACCTTCAGTCACTGGGCATCACCAGCGTACAGTTATTACCGACAGCAGCTTTTCTCAGTGAGCATCATCTGACACAAAAAGGCCTGGTGAATTACTGGGGCTACAATCCGATTGCCATGTTCGCACCGCATCCGGCCTATGCCGTGGACGACCCCGTGCAAGAGTTCAAACGCATGGTGCACGGTCTGCATAAGGCCAATATAGAAGTCATAATCGACATCGTGCTCAACCATACGGCGGAGGCAGATCATTCCGGCCCGGTATTATGCATGCGCGGACTGGATAATTCCGCCTGGTACAGGCTGGTGCCCGGTAAACCATTTTATTATGAAAATTTCAGCGGTTGCGGTAATTCCGTGAACACCGCGCACCCGCGCACGCTCGAATTTACGCTTGCCTGTATGCGATATTGGATCGATCAGATGCATGTGGATGGCTTTCGTTTCGATCTTGCTGCCAGTCTGGGACGCGACTCGACCAACCAATTCAACCCGCAAGGTGAATTTTTCAGAAGGGTCGCAGCAGATCCGGTCTTGTCGCAAGCCAAGCTCATTGCCGAACCCTGGGATGTCGGGCACCACGGGTATCAGCTTGGCCATTTTCCTGAACCATGGCGTGAGTGCAACGGGGACTATCGCGATGAAGTGCGCGGCTTCTGGAACCACCGCAGCGTCAACGTCGGCGCATTTGCCGAACGCATTGCCGGCTCCAGCGACCTTTATAAGAGCAGCGGCCGCGCGCCTACAGCCAGCGTCAACTTTGTAACCTGCCATGACGGCTTCAGCCTGCGAGACCTCGTCAGCTATGATAACAAGCACAATCAAGCCAACGGTGAGGACAACCAGGACGGTAACAATTTCAACCTGTCCGCCAATCACGGCGCCGAAGGACCGACTGAGGACCCGGAAATTCTGGCCCTGCGCGATCGGCAGCAGCGTAATTTCCTCGCGACGCTGGCCCTGTCGCAGGGCGTGCCGCATTTACTCGCTGGCGACGAATTCGGGCATAGCCAGCAGGGCAATAACAATGCTTACTGCCAGGATAATGAAACATCCTGGTTAAATTGGGATCGAGACCCGGCGCAATCGGCGCTCGTCGAATTTGTCCGCTCGGTATTGCAAATTCGCAAGAACTGTCGCGGTTTCCGTCGACGACATTTTCTTACCGGTGAGCAGGCCGGCGGGCAAGCAGCTGTTTCAGCAATCAAGGACGTTACCTGGCTGCATCCGTCAGGTCGGGAGATGAACGTCTCCGACTGGCACGATCCGCATCTCCATTGCCTCGGAATGTTGCTGACCGAACATGAGCAACCGGAGGCAGGCCGCGAGCGCCGCTTTGCTCATCTGGTGCTATTTAACTCGGGGCTCGAGGCGGTCGAGTTTGCTGTGCCCGAATGTCCCGCCGACAGTGCCTGGACCCGTTTATTCGATACCGCTGCGAAGCGCCCCGAGCTGCCGTTTCGCTCCCAGAGCTACCGCTTGGGCGCCCGGGCATGTGCGGCATTCTCGGAGCCACTAAACTAGGCACCGGAAGCGGGGAAATTCGCTGCCGTATTCGTATAGCATTCGCATTAATAAAGTTTCAGAAGATCATGAATAACATAAGATTAATAAGGAAACTTTGCACACTGACTGGCATCGCGGATGCCTACCGGGACCACCTCAACCAACCCCGTGCCATCAGTGATGAATCCCTTGCGGCGCTGCTGGCGGCGCGCGGTTTTGACACGGAAAGCGAACAGGCACTGCGCAACGGCATCGCGGAACTGACCAACAAGGCTGGCGAATTTCGAGTGCCGCCGGTTATCGTGCTGCGCCAGGACGAGCAACCCATGGTTTCCCTGCAGGTTCCCTTGACCGGACTCGAACAAGAGCTGACCTGGCGCTTGCTAAAGGAGGACGGAAGTATTGTGAAGGGCGCGCTGACGCCGGCCGAGCATGTATTGCGCGAGCACGATGCGTATGCCGTTTGTGAATTCGAAATAGGCAGTTCACTGGAGCCGGGCTATCACTGGTTGAATGTTGCGAACTCGCGAGATGCCAGCGAGCATCGGGTCCGGGTTATCGTTGCGCCGCAATCAGCCTACGGGAATGGCGAAAACGAAGCCAGGGAGTGGGGTGTTTCGGTACAACTTTATGCACTGAGATCCAGACGCAACTGGGGGATTGGCGATTTCACCGACCTGGCCTGGCTGGCCCAGGAACTCGCCGAGGCCGGCGCTGATTTTCTGGGCATCAACCCCTTGCATGCACTTTATCCTTCTAACCCGGAACACGCGAGCCCTTACAGCCCGGCCTCCAGGGCTTTTATCAACTACTTGTACATTGATGTCGAAGCAGTGCCCGAGTTCGCCAGTTGCCCCGCAGCACAGGACAAAGTTGCCAGCGAATATTTTCAGTCGCGACTGACCATGCTGCGCGAATGCAGCCATGTCGATTATTCGGGCGTGGCATTTCTCAAGCTGGTCATACTCCGCCATCTTTATGAGCATTTCGTAATCACTGCTCTCAGGCAGGATTCTGAACGCGCGGCGCGTTTCCATGAGTTTGTGGAGGAGGGCGGTGCGGCGTTGGAACAGTTATGTCTGTTTTACGCACTGTACGCAGACCACCGCAAAGCATCTCGCCACGGCGGCTGGCGCAACTGGCCAGACCAGTTTAAAGACCCGGACTCCGAGGCGGTCGCTCAGTTTGCAGAAAACCACGCAGACACGGTGCGCTTTTACATGTATCTGCAATGGCTGGCGGATGAGCAGTTGGCCAAAGCACACGCAGCGGCCTTGTCGACAGGCATGCGGACCGGACTTTATCGTGATCTTGCGGTCGGTATTGACGCCAATGGCGCGGATAACTGGCGAAACCAGGATCTCTATTGTGTCGGTGCTTCCGTAGGCGCACCCCCGGATTCGATCGCCCTGCAGGGGCAGGACTGGGGGCTGCCGCCGATGGAACCACGCAACATGAGGGCAGAGGCCTACGAGACCTTTATCACCGACCTGCGCGACAACATGCGGCATTGCGGTGCATTGCGCCTCGACCATGTTATGCAGCTCATGCGGCTGTGGTGGACACCGGCCGGGCGACCCTCGAGCGAAGGTGCTTATGTACGCTATCCATTCAATGACTTACTTGGAATCGTGACGCTGGAAAGCCATCGCAACCGCT
>JBFGOQ010000015.1:0-49652 GCA_041565075.1 Gammaproteobacteria bacterium | reverse complement strand
TGCCGTCACGCGAATTCTCGCGTCGGGTGCCAGGGTCGACGACAGCGATGGCGATGGCTTCACGGCACTGCATTGGGCCGCGACCCTGGGTGACAGCACAATCGCACGCTTGCTCATAGAGGCCGGTGCCGGAACCAACAAACGCGGACCTCGGGAAGAGACGCCGCTGATGCTTGCCGCTGCCGGTGGTGACCCCGCAACTGTGTCATTGCTGTTGGAAAACGGGGCGCGCATACGCCGCACCATGGCCACAGGCCAGAATGCCTTGCACATCGCGGCCAGCCGCGGCAACACTGAGGTCGCCCGCTTACTGTTGCAGGCAGCAAGCCCGGTTGATGCCACCACCAACAACACCCGGCGAACTGCGCTGCATATTGCGGCCGCTGCAGGCGCCACCGATATCGCTGTCTTGCTGCTTGATAGCGGTGCCCAGCTCGATCGCCTGGATGCCGACGGCAATACGCCTCTGCTGCTGGCCGCCAATGGTGATCACAGGGACACGGTGAATTTTCTGATATCGCGAGGCGCCGATGTTGCAGCCGAAGCCTCCACCGGAGCATCGTTGATACATGTTGCAGCCGCGACGGGCAACACAGATTTAGTTCGCGGTTTGCTGGACCGGGGCATCAAGGTAAACCTGCGCCATGCCAATCGCACCATGCCGCTGCACTGGGCGGCACTTGGCGGCCATATCGAGACGGCCAGGCTGTTGATTGAGCGGGGGGCCAAAATAAACCCCCTCGCGGAGTCGCGCGACACACCACTGCATGCTGCGGCCATCAGCGGTAATGAAGAGCTGATAAAGCTGTTGCTTGCTGCGGGGGCAGACTTGCATGCGCTTGCCATCGACGGTGACAGCCCCCTGACGCGCGCCATCGACCACCGCAACGTTGCCGCTGCGAGAGCGCTGATTGCTGCCGGCGCGGACATTAACCGGGTCCGCCGGGGCGGGATCAATATGCTGCACCGGGCAGTGGTTGCCGGCAGCTACCCGATGCTGGAATTGTTTATAGATTTGGGCCTCGATCCAAACCTTGCGGATAACGACGGCGATACGCCGCTGCATTATGCGGCCTATTACGGGCATGGCAGCATGATTACCCGGCTGCTTGAGGCGGGCGCCCGCGCTGGCACGGAAAATCGCGGTGGTTATACGCCGGCAGCACTCGCCCGCCGGGCCGGCCACGACGAAGTGGCCGCCCAACTCCTGGCCAACCCAAATTAAATCTTAAACGGTGGGGGAGGGTTGCTGCGCGGCGTTAATTTCCCGGTGGCGCGCCAGAATAATCGTAACTGAAAAAACCAAGCAAATCGGTAATGCTGTTGGCACCTTGCGAATCTATCTGGTCGCGCGTAATAACCGTTACCGGCGATTTGGTCGCAGGACTGCTGTCGCGCAGATCGACCATCTGATAAATGCGAGATCCGGCCAGACGCACCAGGCGTTTTTCTGATGCGGCCGTAAATTTTTTCTCGGGGACATAAGGTGAGGTCCCGCATCCTGCCAGCACTACCAGGCCAAGCACGGCGGTCGCGAGAATCCGGGATGGTTGCATAGTCATAAACTGCCCGTAGCTGCTGCAGCGGCTTCAGATCAGCAGCGAGCGGCCAGGATCATTCGGCTGCCCGTTGAAGTCGTTTGGCTGGTTGGCCCGCCGACCATGTTGGGCACTATGCGTCGCAATGCGCGGCACAAAGAAGTCTCGCCGGTCTTATCAATGTCGTCCATCGTGATGACGCTGGTTGGCGTCGCAATCCCCGGGTTGCTCGCATTCAGATTCACCATCTGTGGAACCCTTGAACCGGTGACGATCACAAGCCTGGCCTCGGAGGCCTCGACAAATTTCTCTTCCGGAATATAAGGCGAAGCGGTGCACGCTGCGAGCATGAAAGCAGCAAATCCGAGACCGAATAAGCGTTTGAAAGTTTGCCCTGTCATGACTTGGCTCCCCAGTTTGGGTCTTACACTGAGACCGCGGCACGGCACGAAAATTCCTGCTTGGCCTCGCCAACCAGCATAATCCCGCTCGGTGCGCACCGCAAAGATTTCGCTTCTCAAACTGTTTTTCAATGGGTTATGGCTACTCCGCGCGCAGGGCATCGACCGGCTCGAGACGTGCCGCGCCGCGTGCCGGGAGGACGCCCGCCACCAGGCCGATACCCACGGCCACCAATTCAGCGGCCAATATATACCCACTGCTGACGTGCACCGGTAGCGCCGGCATCGCTGCATGCAAGAGGAACGCACCGCCAATCCCCGCCATAAGACCCAGCAGTCCACCAAGCGCGGACAGAATTACCGCCTCGGCGAGAAACAGTGACAACACCTGGGATCGGCTGCCGCCCAACGCACGCAGCAGACCAATTTCGTTGCGCCGCTCGCGAACAGCGATCGTCATGATAGTAAAAATGCCCACCCCGCCGACCAGCAACGATATGCTGCCCAGGGCGCCAACCGCAAAAGTCAGGACACCAAGAATCGAGCCCAGCACATCCATCATTTGCTGTTGTGTCGTTATCGTGAAGTCTTCGCCGCCATGGCGGGCGATGAGGATGCGCTTGATGCCCGCCACCACTTCCTCCACGGGCGCGCCTTCTGCATACAGCACGTCAATTTCCATCAGGCTTTCCCGATTGAACATATCGAGCGCACGTCCCGCCGGAATGTACACGGTGTCATCCAGGTCGAAACCCAGCATCTGCCCTTTGGCTTGCATCACTCCGATGACCCGGTAGCGCTCGCCGCCGACCCGGATCAGTTCCCCCAGGGGATTTTCTATACCGAACAGTTCCTCTTTGACCTTGCTGCCCAGCACGGCCAGCGCACGCGGCGCGCGTGGGTCATCAGGCGGCAGAAACTCGCCCTGGGCGATTGCAAAACGAAAGGTTCGCGGCATCTGCGAGTCGGTACCATAAACGGTTGTGCGTCGCTGGCGTCCGTTACCCTCGACTTCCGCGTTGCCTTGTGTGAAGACCACCACGGACTCGGCGTACGGGACCCGCTTGAGGGCATCTGCATCTTCCAGTGACAACGGCCGCACCGTGCCGAAGACGCCGATGGACGCGCCCAGGGTCGTGACGCGCCCCGGGTTGATACCGATGAGGTTCGTGCCGAACTGGGTAAATTCAGACATGACAAAACGGTTGACGCCCTCGCCGATCGAAGTGAGCAGGACCACGGCCATGATGCCGATCGCGATGCCCAGCGTGGTCAGGCCGCTGCGCAGCCGGTGGGCAAAAACGGCCCTGCCGGTCAGGCGAATGACATCGCTTGCGATCATGTGCCGGCCAGTGCCATGACGGGGTCCAGCCTGGCCGCGCGCCGGGCCGGCAAGAGCCCGAACACCAGACCACATCCAAGCGCGACCAGCACGGACGCAACGATGGCCCACAGCGGCGGACCCATGGGTATGGCCGGATAAACTTTGCCGATCAGGTAGCTGCCGGCCTGCCCGACCGCCAGCCCGGCCATGGCACCGGCCAGCGACAGGAGCAGCGCCTCGGTCAGAAAAAGGCGCACCACCTGGCGCTCGGGCGCGCCAAGCGCCTTGAGCAGGCCAATTTCTGCGGTGCGCTGACTGACGGCGACGAGCATGACATTCATGATCAGCACGCCGGCAACCAGCAGGCTGATGGCCGCGATCCCGGCAAGCGCCATTGTCAGCGCCAGAAAGATGCGATCGAAAGTGGCAAGCACCGCATCCTGGGTGACGACCGTCACGTCTTCCTCGCCCTGGTGTCGGCGGGTGATCGTGTCTCGCACCATCTCGCGCGCGGCCGCAACACTCTGGCGGCTGCGCGCCTCTACCAGGATGCGAAACAGGGAAGAAGTATTGAACAGCGCCTGTGCAGAAGCGACGGGAATAATGACCAGTTCCTGCACATCGATGCCGATCGAGCGGCCCTCGGAGGCAAGGATGCCTATTACGCGAAAGCGCCGGTCCCCAACCCGTAGCCATTGTCCGATAGCGGGCTGATCGCCAAACAATTCCTTGCGCAATACCTCGCCTATCACGCAAACGGAACTGGCACGGTCCATATCTCCCGCCGGCAGGAACTGGCCTCGATCCATGCGCCAGCGGCGCACCTCCAGCAAGTCGGCGTTGGATCCCATGATGGGTACCTCGCGTTGCAGCCCGCCATAGGAAACCGGGGCTGAACCGACGATAACCGGTGCGATTCGGGTAATTTCACTGCTGCGCAAGAGTGACACGGCATCATCGAGCGTCAGATCACGCGGCGTTTGCCCGACGATGACGGTCGGCGCGCCACCGGATGTTTCGGCCCGGCCCGGAATTACGATAAGCAGGTTGGTGCCCAGCGAACTGAATTCGCCGGTGACGAAGCGACGCGCACCCTCGCCCAGAGAAGTAAGAACCACCACTGCCGCCACACCGATCGCCATGGCCAGCAGCATCAGCATGCTGCGTATGCCGCTGCGCGTCAGTGAGCCCGCGGCGAATCGGATTATGTCAAACAGGGCCATGTCAGGTGTCGCGCCGGTCGTCGACAATTTTGCCGTCCACCATGTGCAGGCGACGCGAGGCTCGCTTGCCCACTTCGGGATCATGTGTCACAACCACCAGCGTGATGCCGCGCGCATTCAGACGCTCCAGAGCTGCAATCACATCCAGGCCGGACTTGCTGTCGAGGTTGCCGGTCGGTTCGTCGGCAAGCAAAACCTGTGGGTCCATTATGGTTGCCCGCCCGATTGCCACTCGCTGGCGCTGACCGCCGGATAACTGCGAGGGGCGGTGCCGGGCGCGATCAGCCAAACCCATTTCGTCGAGCACGCGTAACACGCGGCCCCGCCGTTCCCGGGCCGAAACGCCCGCCAGTACCAGCGGCAGCTCAATGTTCTCAAAGGCAGTAAGGCGCGACACCAGGTGAAAAAACTGGAACACAAAACCAATATGCTCGCCGCGAGTGCGCGCCTGCTCGTCATCCGACATGCTGGTTGTATCACGATCGTCCAGCATGTACTGGCCGGCCGTCGGCTTGTCCAGCAAGCCCAGAATATTCAGCAGCGTGGACTTGCCTGACCCCGAAGGGCCCATAAGGCTGAGATACTCTCCCTGCTCGATCAGCAGGTCCACGTCATCGAGGGCGTGAACCTTTTCATCGCCTACCTCGAAGATTCGATGAATATTTCGCAGGGTCAGCAACGGCGTTGGCCTCAGCGTCTGCGCTCTGGTTCCACGGTTGCGCCGTCAGCGACGCCCTCACGATCCACCGACAATACGACCTGCTCTTTGTCGCGCAGCCCTTGGGTTACCTCCGTGAATTCCCAGTTGCGAATGCCGACAGAGATATCGCGCGCCTTTAGTGTCCTGCTGGGGGCGTCATAAACCAGTACGGAATTACCTTTAATGATCGCCTGGGTAGGCACCCGCAAGACGTCGGAACGCGCCGCCAGGATTACTTCCACGTCAGCGCTGTAACCCGGCAACAGCTTCTCGGTGGGATTAACAAACTCGGCCTCGATCTCCACCGTACGCGCCTGCTTTTCGAGGTCCAGCACATAAGGCGCGATGCGGCGCACATGTCCCGCGAAGCGCTGCCCGGGGAATGCGTCCATGGTGATCTGCGCCGGCATGCCCGTTTCAATCTGCGGCGCATCCACTTCATCGATGGGGGCGGCAATATACAGGCAGGTATTGTCAACCAGGTCGATGGCCGGCGGTGTTGGAATGCCCACCGGTGACGGCGTGATGAATTCCCCCACCTCACCATTGATTTCTGCCACTGTTCCGGCAAAAGGCGCACGCAGACGGCTACGCTCCAGCGCATCCTGAGCCACGGCGAGCGCGGCTTCCTTGACCGGAACCAGGCTGCGACCCGCGCGACAGGCCGCCGCACTTGAGCGCGCCTCACCGTCAGCCCTGTCGAGAGCCTCTTCCGATACCAGGCCCTGGCTGCGCAAGCGGCGCAAGCGGTCGGCCTCCTTGCGGGCAACATCGCGCACGATGCATGACTGTTCTGCGCTGGCTTTGGTAGCCGCCAGGTCTTTTTCGGCCAGCAAAAACTGGTTTTTCAGATCTTCATTCCAGAGTTCCAGCAAGAGCTCACCGGCAGCGACCTGCTGTCCCTCTTGCACCTGCAGAACAGCGATCTGTCCGCCCATCTGTGGCGCCAGCCGGGCACGCTTGCAGGCTTTGACCGTGCCGGCCCGGGTGTTCGCCACGCTTGCGCGCACCTCACCATGGGTGACTTCGGCGAGCGCTACCGTCACAGGTTTCTCGCGCATGGCGTTCCAGGCGATCAGCGCTACAACCAGGATCAGCGCGGCCGCGGCAATAAGGCGTTTCATGAATCCCCCAGCAGGCCCCCGAGCAAGTCATTCTAACAACGCCCTGTCAGAGATTGTCAGACTCTTCCACAATTGCTCAGCACCGCGCGCAGTGGCTGCCGCGCGCCAGGCTAAGCCACACCTGTCAACCCAGGCGAAGCCAATGCGTTTAGAACTAGACAATCACTAGTAGTGAAAGAGGGAGGCAGAAATGACCAAGTTCTTGAATATCCCGAGTATCGGTGCGCTGGCTATCCTGCTGGCGAGCCCGAGTCTAGCAGCAGCCAATGATCAGGGCTCGCCAGCACAGTCTGACACGGCAGGCGACAATATCGAGCAGCGGCTTGATCGCAAAGGTGATCGCATCGAACGGCGCCTGGACAGAAAGGGTGACCGAATCGACCGGCGGCTGGACAGGAAAGGTGATCACATAGATAAAAGGTTGGATAAACGTGCGCATCGCGCACGCGCTGCCGGCAAAGACAAGCTGGCCCGCAAACTGGACCGGAAAGGCGATCGCATAGACCGCCGCCTCGACAGGAAGGGTGACCGCATAGACCGGCGCCTGGACAGGAAAGGTGATCGCATCGATCGTCGCCTGGACCGTAAAGGCAAGCGGCGCGGGCGAAGCTGATTGTCACCGGGTCATGAAACGGGCCGGCCAGCTACCGGCCGGTTTCAGTCAATCGCTCTCGCCAGATGTGTCTTCGCCCTCACCTTCCGCCAGGTCTTCCTCGAGGATACGAGTGGCGGTACGGGTCAGGATGACCACCAACAAAATTACCGCAACAACAGCCAGCACGCTCAGCACAATACCGGTGTTGCCGGTCTCTGTTTCGCCTCTCGCAAGCGCCAGAATATCGTCGGCGGTCGCGCCGGCGAAGACATACATAGCGATAACCGGGATCATGCCGAGCCAGGTTGCCAGCACATAGCGCCCAAGATCGATGCGCGTAATTCCGTAAAGATAATTCAACAGATTGTAAGGAAATACGACGGACACGCGCGTCAGGAATACAACTTCGAAGCCATGGCGTTTGATCGCCTTGTCCAGCGCCGCGAAACGCGGAAAGCCCTGCGCTCGCTCGGCCACCCAGTCACGCACCAGGGTGCGCGCGGCCAGGAACGCCGCGACCGCACCGGCCAGGCTTGCCAGCGACACCACCGCAGTACCCAGCAGCCAACCGTAAAGGTATCCACCCAGCACAGTAAGAATCCACCCCGGCGCCATCAACACTGTGACCGTGACGTAAACCAGCACGAAAAGCGGAATGGAATACACGAGGTTTGCCCGGGCCCAGCCCGCGTAGCTCACCAGCCACTCGGTAACCGGGTAGTTGACTACCAGCCAGCCAAGGCTCACTGACAAGAGCAACAGCGCCAGTAACGCAAACTTCCTGGAAGACGTCATTTGAGAGCCGGTTTATTCGGTACCGATACCACGGCGTCCGGTCGCGAGGACTATCTCATCATCGATAGTCTCCCAGCCACGCTTGGCAGCCAGTGCGGCCAGCTTTTTATCAGGCAATACCGCAATCGGCTGACCCACTT
The DNA here is from genome assembly GCA_041565075.1 of Gammaproteobacteria bacterium. Taxonomy (GTDB): domain Bacteria; phylum Pseudomonadota; class Gammaproteobacteria; order Steroidobacterales; family JABDLF01; genus JABDLF01. Next base: position 41,812 of record JBFGOQ010000015.1, on the reverse strand, counting down.
TTTCGAGCAGATGCCGGTCTGCCCAGGAATCTGCATAAGCGACTACCTGATCCCAAGCAATGCTCTTTTCCTCGCAAAGCTGGCGGGCAATTTGCAACTTGGCTTTGCCATATGGGTGGGTTAGAGGCGGCCGGGCCAGGATCTTACCGTTGCCAAGCTGGCATTCGCTGGCAATGACATGTTCAAGGCGCAGCAAGCGGGCCACGCTCATGGCGATGAAATTCAGTGTGCCACTTAGCAGCCACACCTCGTCACCATGCTGCAGGTGATAGCGCACTTTGGCGCAGGCCGGCTCGAACAGTGAATGCACAAGGCTTGCGTTTACGAACTCCTCAGCGAGATCGCGCGCCTCTGCCTCGGGAATGCCAGCAAGGTATGCCTTGTTCTTGCGCAGCACGCCGGAGCCATATATCGGCAAATAACGCAGGGCGAACCAGGCAAAACTCGTTGCCTCACGTGCACCGATGCGACGTTGCTCGCGCAGGTAGCGGGCAAACCGTCGTTCGGAGCTCGGGCCCCTGACCAGGGTCCCGTCGATATCTACGAGTACGAGTTTCATTCAGTGTCTGATTTGCCTTGGGGAATTAGTTTTTGTTCGGCCATAAATTCCAGTATTACGGGCAAGCCGCGGGCAACGCAAAGCACCACGATAATCCAGATGAGTGTGTCTCCCGCCAGGCGCAGCCACTCGCCCCATTGTGCCCAGAAAGAAGGGATGAGCTCTGGTAAAGGATGAATGAGCAGCAACCAGCAAAACGCGATTCCTTTCATCGCTGCGTAAAAGCCCCGCATAAAGCGGCCAGCCACCAGCCACTTCGCCAACGGGCTGCGCATCATGTCGAAAGGTGCCTTGCCGGATTCGCCAGCCTGCCGCGCGCGGATTGCATCGACGATGCTGCCACGCACTATAAACACGAGGGGTGCCCATAGCGGCACCAGGCCAAGCGGCAGGTATGCCACCCATAGCGTCAGCTCGACTATCCGATCCACCGCGATGTCGAACATGGCGCCGAACACGCTGGTCTCATTGCGTTTGCGTGCTACATACCCGTCCAGCCCGTCCGAAACGAACACAAAAATCAGCAAGGCAACATTTGCCATCTGCCACCACGACGCGGGCTGGTAGGCGAAAAAAATCACCACAAACAGCAGTATCAGCCGACTTAGTGTTATCAGGTTTGCCATGATTCAGCGATGCCTCTTGCGGCGGGCATTGTTAAGGATGCGCACACCGATCACAAGATGAAGGGTGGTTTATCCGGATTAAACTGCCAAATTTCGCAGACGCGAAGCTTATCAGGCGCCTGCGTTTGCGTCGGACCAAAGCCGAATCAGGCCTTCCTGGGCCGTGGAAGCCACGAGGACCCCGTCCTCGGTAAATATCTGCCCGCGCGCGAGGCCTCGCGCGCCGGATGCGCTGGGACTGTCCAGAGAATACAACAGCCATTGATCTACGCGCACCGGCCGATGAAACCACATTGCATGATCAAGGCTGGCCATCTGCACGTTGCCTTGCAGGAATGAAATACCATGGGGCAGCGTCGCGGTGCCGATAAGATTGTAATCGGAGACATAAGCAAGCAGCACCCTGTGCAAGCCTTGCTCGTGGGGCAAGTCACCGATGGCGCGAAACCAGATGTGTTGCCGCGCCGGTCTCTTGCGCGGCTCAAGCAGATCGGGTTGCTCGACATGACGAAATTCAAACGGCCGCCGCGTGGTCATGTAACGCCGCATCTTTTCCGGCACTTTCCTGACGTCTTCCGGCTGGTAGTCCCGGGAATCGGATAATGTCTGCGGGCGCGGAACTTCGGGCATGCCAGCCTGGTGCTCGAGGCCTTCCTCGTGACGCTGAAAAGAAGCCGCAAGGTTCAGGATAGGGCGGCCATGCTGGATGGCGACAACGCGACGATTGGTGAAGCTCTTGCCATCGCGACTGCGATCAACCTCATACACGATAGGCGCCTCGACATCCCCCGCACGCAGGAAATAAGCGTGCAAGGAATGGGCGCTGCGTTCCGCTACAGTCCGGCTTGCCGCGGACAGTGCCTGGCCGAGGACCTGGCCACCGAATACGCGCAAACTGCCGATGTCCCTGCTCTGCCCACGAAACAAATTGTCTTCCAGCCGTTCCAGCCGCATCAGGCTTAGCAGATCGCCCAGCACCTCGCCGTCGGTGTATTCCCGTGTAGTAGTCATTTCCAATAGAAGCTCCTCGAGGCAACCGCTTGCAGGCCTCAATTCACCGCCCGGCCCCTGCTTTCATACCAGTCGTAATGTTCCAGGGTGCCGGGAAACACCTGCTTTATGGCCACATGCAAACCGGGCGGTATTCCCTGGGTCGGATCACCTTCGCCCAGCAGCAACCAGTCGAGATAGCCGTTGCGCGTGATCAGCAGCCACGGCGTGGCATGACCGAAGCGCACAAACCACAGGACAATACGAATTTCCGCAGCCTCCTCACCCCGGGTATTCCTGGCAACGATGGTCACGTCGGCCGACGCATAGCCGCGCTCGACATCGTCATCGTCCAGTGGGGCCATATGCAGCTCAAAGGCAAAACCTTGCTCGCCTTCAGGACCCGCATCCTCGCCCAACCCAAATGCCGCCAAAGTCTGGCGGAGGGCCGCAACATGCGGATTAAAAAAGGATTTAAAGGCTTTTGCGGTCTCTTCGTTTTGGCTGATTCTGCGACCCGCTGCCATGATACCCCCGTTCAAAGCCGGCCCCGGCCGATGCCGATATCGTATACCAGCGACGCAAAGCCATGGAAAATGTGATCTGTCACCCGTTTTCTTCCCGCCCGGCACTCTACACTGCAGACAGCGAGAATGAACCGCTAAAATTAACCCAGCAACAATAAGATCAAGCGCTTACTTGGTATGCGAGAGCAGAATTGTCATAATCCCTGTCTGTACAGCCCATGTTTCGTGGGCGGCGCCGAGGACCATACATGAGCAGATTGTTAGTTGCGCTGCTGGGCCTTCTAGCGACAGCTGCTCTCGGGTTCGCTTTTTTTGTTTACCAGGCGCGGCTGCTCAGCCCCGCAGAAACGGCAGGCGGCGTGGCCCAGGCCTCGGCGCCGGCAACGCCTGCACAGACCGCGGCTGCTGAATCTGCACTCGATCTGCGCCTCTCCACCTCTCTGTCTTTTGTGCCCGAGCCGCGTCCGGGAGCCGTTGCCGTGACTCCGGTACAAGCGCCAACCGGAATCAATATCCCGTTGCTCAACTCGCGGCTGGAACCGCGGGTTCTTTTCAGTGGCCTGTTCCTGTTTCTGGCGGGAGCACTGGGAGCCTGGCTGGCGTGGAATTTCAGGAGCACCCCTGGTTTACCAGCAAGCTTGGCCGAGGGTGACGACGCGGGCAGTCGGCTGGGCGCGCAAGAGGCAGTGATCGAAGCGCTGCGCGAAGAACTCGACTCGGCACGTGCAGATGCCGAGCAATGGCGGCGTGGTCACGATGAACAAGTTGAACTCATAGAAAGCCTGAAGTCCGAGCGGGACACTGCTGCTGTGTTTGCGGATGCGCCAGGGGATGATTCGGTCAGGGTCCAGCAACTTGAACATGCGCTGCAGCGATACAGTAATCAGGAAGACAAACTTAACCAATGGCAAAACACGCTGCTCACCCTGCAGTCAGAAGTGCAGTCGAAGTCATCACTGATAGACGCACTGCATGACCGGGTGGCAGCCGCCAATGACGCCGAAGCCAATGCCCGGGATCAACTTGCCGAACTTATTGCCGCACAACCCGAGCTCGCTGAGCTGGAGCGACAGAACGAATACCTGAACGACGAGACGAAGCAACTTCGTGAACTTGTCGATGCGCTGCAAAAGGGCAGCGAAGAGCAGGCTGGCAACCTGCGCAATGCGTTGATCAGCGTAGAAAACCTGGAAGCAGAGAAGCAATTGCTGGCCGACAAGGTTGGCGAACTGGAGGCGCAGAGCGAAACGGCAAGAACCGCCGAACAGGCCCTCGCGGCGCTGGAGCAGGAACTGGAAACTGCGCGCGAGGAGGCTGCTCGTTTCAAGAGTGAACTTGGCGAGCGTTACGAGCGCATTGGCGAACTTGAGCAGGTAAACGAAGAAAAGGACCTGCACATTGCGGAGCTTAACGAACAACTGCAGGGCGCCGAAGCCGCCTTGCGCGCAGACCTCGAACAGACCCGGGAAAAACTGCAGCAGGCACAGGCCGAACTCCAGCAATCGACGAGTGAGCTCGCCGAGGTCCGGGCCGACCTGGATCGTCGCGAGGCCGATCTGCGCGAGCGAGACAACGCGGTTGCGGCGCTCAACACTCAGCTGGAAGGGGAAGAGTTACGGCTGCGTGAAGCGTCCGCCGATCGCGATGCCAGGATTATCGATCTCGAGCAGGAACGCGAGAGCATGCAGCAGCGACTGCGCGAGCTCGAAGATGCCAATGATGCAGCAAACACTGAACTGGAGGCCTTGCGCCAGGGACAGGATTCCCGAACCCATGACCTGCAGACCCGGCTGTCGGCCAAGAATGCAACGGTAGTAGAGCTCAAGGACGAAGTGCAGGCCCTGAAGCAGGCAGCGGCTGACGCTGAGCTTGCCGCCAGCGAGCAGATAGCAAGTTATGAGGCCTTGCAAAACGAGCTGGCCGCCAGCCAGCAAGCCAAGTCTGAGCTCGAAGCTGTGCAGCAACGCCTGGCAGAATTCGAGGCACTGGCCTCGGACAAGGACGCCAGCATTGCGCGGCTGGACTCCAAGCTACAGGGCGCGCAAAGCAAGATTGACAACCTTGAATCCGACATTGAGCGCTTGCGGGACTTCGAAAACCTGGCCAGGTCGCGGGAAGAAACTATCTCGACCATGCAGGCCCGGATAGAGACCCGGGACGCCGAGATCGAGCAGCTCAGGCAGGACCTGGATGCGGCGCGAGAGGCAGAACAGCAGGAACGCCTGGCAAATACCGAATCCGGAGAAGTCATTCAGCAACTACGCGAGCGCAGTAAGGAAATCGACGACCTCAAGGCAGAGCTCCAAGAACAGGCATCGCTCAAGTCATCACTGGAAAAAGAACTGCAAGGGCTGTCCGAACTCGAACAGACGGCGGCCCGTCGCGCCGAAAGAATTCTCGAATTGGAGGGCGAGCTCAACAGTCGCACCGACATTATCGATACCCAGCAGTTAGACCTGATGCGCCTGCAAAGGGTGGAAGAAGCCAAGCCGGAGCTGGAAGCACGCATCAGTGAACTCGAGGGTCGGCTCACGCAGGAAACGGTTGATAACGAGGCTTTGCGCGCACAGCTGGAAGAGCGCAACAGGGCACTTAGCGAGCTTGCCGAACAATATGCCGACCTGCGCGACAGCAGCGAAGCAGGCGCGCAAGTCGGCAAGCTACATGTTCTGCAGGGCGAGTTGGCAGACAAGACTGAAGCGGTCGCCAGGCTCGAGAGTAAGCTCAAGCGGCGTGATGAAGATATTGGCCACCTGGAAAGCAAGCTCAGCGAACTCGAACAGGCAAAAAACCTGTATGAACCAAAGCTCGAGAAGCAAGGAAGCAAGCTCGCGCAGCTCGAGAATGAGCTGGATGAAGCGCGTAAGAACCTGCGCGACCTGTATCAGGAAATAGACCGATTGTCCGAATTCGAGCGGCTGGCTGAGAGTCGTGCCGAGAAATTAGCGGAGCTCAAGGCAGATATAGACAAGACCGCAAGTCATTTCGGCGAAATGAAAAAGCAGGTCGAAGACGCGCGCAAGGCCAAATTCGAAGTCCGTGAACGGGAGGCGCAGCTAGGACAGCTCAAGACCGAAATTATGAGTCGCGATCAGCGCATCTCGGAACTTGAGCAGCGACTGGAAGCGGCCAGTGAAGTCGACAGTAAACTTGGGGCGTGGCAATCAACCGTCAAAACTTACAAGAATGATCTCGAAACCAAGGCTCGCATTATCGATAAGCAACGCGAAGAAATTGAGCAGTTACGCAGTCTGCAGACAGTCATCGATGACAAGGATAAATCCATCACGACGCTGGTCACGGCACTCAAGCACGATTCGCGCAATATCGAAAAATTGAAGCGCCGGGTGCTGCGCTGGAAGCGCCGCGCTGCCATGCTGGAAAACAAGCTGCGAGGAACCGACCCGAGCATCAAGCAGGTTGTGAAGTCCGGTAATGGGGCCGCCAGCGCAACGCCTGAAGGGGACAAGCTGGTCGCCGAGCTGGAGGTCACCGTCGAAAAGCCCACGCTGCCATCGGCCGACCTGGAAGAGAAGCCCACTGATCCCGACATCAGTGGCATCAATCCGCAGCTGGTGGAAAGCGAATCGGGCACGGTGCCACGGCCGTCGGGTGATGCCCCGAGTTGGCTGAATAATCCGCCCGAGGGTGAACCGGACGATCTTACCGAGCTGGCCGGCGTGGATGAGAAGCTTGCCGGTTTATTGAATGACGCCGGCTTGTTCCACTTTCGCCAAATTGCCCGTTTCAAACGCAGCGATATCGAATGGCTCAATTACGTCGCCAATCCCTTGCCGGATTCTCTGCTTTCCAATAAATGGATCAGCCACGCCAAAGTGCTGCATTACAAGAAATACAAGCGCCCCGCCTGATTACCTCACGCCAACCAGGCGCATGCCGCCGTAAAAATAGCGGGCCGGCGCAGGCTCGAAAAAGCGACCGGCGAAGGCATTGATGCGCAGATTGTCAGCAAACAGCTCGTCGAGCAGATTCCTGATGCCAAGATAATATTCCACCCGCGACCCACCGATCCGTGTGGCATAGGCAATCCGTACTCCGAGGTCAAAGTAGTCCGGGCTGCGCACCGTGTTGGCATTGTTCGCATAGACACGCCAGACGCGCTCGGCATCTGCGCCCAGCCGCAACTTGTCGGAAGGCATCCAGTCGAAGCTGCCGCCAAAACGCAGTCCGGGTGTGCCGGGCAGCTTGCGACCACCAAAATCTTCACCGCCCCTAATAAATCGGCGAAACGTGGCGTCCGTCCAGGCGAGCGACCCTCGCCAGGAAAAGCCTTTGTTGTTATTTACCGCAACAGACCATTCAGCGCCCTGCCGGCGCGAGCGGCCCGTGTTTTCGAAAAAGCTCCGTCCCGGCTGGGAGGGCAACTCGAAAGCCAGCAGCTCATCGCGCGAGTCCACCTGGTAAACGGCCAGCTCGGCCCGCAATCGCGGTCCCTGGTAACGCCAACCCAACTCCCATGCCCGGGAGCGCTGCGGGTTCAGCGTCGGGCTGAAGCCGGCACCGTCAGGGTTTGCTAATTCCGTTGTAGTGGGCGTATCGAATGCAGTTGCAAAGCGCGTGTATGCAACGGCACGTTCGCCAATACTGGTCTGCAAGCCAAGCCCGTAACTAAGTTGATTGAAACGACGCTTACCCGAATCGTCGCCGTCGCCCGGAAATTTGTCTTCCAGTTCGAAACCCATGGTGTCGAATCGCAGAGCCGCCTGCAACGCAAATGGACCGGCGGGAAGATTGGCAGCGACAAATGTCCCTGCTGCCGTCACTGTTTCATCCTGGTCGAGCCGGAGTGCCCCGCGTTTTCCAAAATCATTGTCGAATCGTCGTCGCCGGTCGCGCTGCTGATCAAACTCGGTCCCCGCTACCCAATCGCTGTTGCCGGCCCCTCTCCAGCCATACAGTAAGCCTGCGCCGCCGAGTCGCCGGCCCAGCAACACCGATCCACCGGTCTTGAAGGGCAGGCGATTTTCGAAGTCCCGCCAGGTGAAATAGTTGCGCAATTCCAACGCGGAAGGATCAGCCTCCGAACCCCTGCGCCATCGCCAGCCGATGCTCTGTTGATCGAGGACCTCACCGGCATCGAAGCGCAGGTTGTTGCGTGCCGCTGCGCGAGGGCGCTGCAGGAATTCTTCCAGGCTGAGCCCCCCGGGATCCTGCGCAAGTGGCGCGTCGGTAGCGCGTGCGTAAATCTCGACCCGGTCCCGGTCACCCATACGTGCCGACATTTTTGCACCAATCCGCCGGTGATCGCTGCCTGCCTGCTCGCGGTAGCCCTCCACATGTTGCCGGGACAACGAAACGCGCGCCGCTAACTCGCCAGCTGCTGAAGCCGGTGCAAAACTGCCCGCATGATTCGTAAAACCATTCTCGCCGAGGCCCAGCGACAAGTGCCATGGAGAAGACTTGGACACCGGGCGGGTTTCTATGAGGATCACGCCACCGGCACCGTTGCCATACAGCGCCGCGGCCGGCCCGCGCAGAATCTCGACGCTGCTGATATCAGCCGCATCGAGGCTGTCTACCTGAACCTGTCCGTCGGGCAGCCCGGCGGGGATGCCATCGACGAACACCCGAATTCCGCGAATGCCAAAATTGCCGCGGGCCCCAAAACCTCGCAGGTCAATACGCAAATCCTGCGACGCGTTGTGACGGCTTTGTACGAACAGACCAGGTACCGATTCGAGAATCTCAGCAAAATCCAGTTCCTGGAATGCCCGCAGGGTTTCGGGCACTTCCACCCGGTCGGCTGAAGCAGCCAGCATGGACCTCGGCGTGGGAATGCGCGCAGCCCTGACGACAAGTTCGGCAATTTCCTGCTCTTCGGCCATCAGCGGTTGCCACAGGACGGGCATGCACAGAGCAACTAACCATGCCGGTGTCATTGGGCCGGAAAATTTGAGGAAACAGCCATTCCGTGGAATCATGCGCGCCCTTACCGTGACTTATGCGGAATTTCAGAGCCTTGTAAATGCATTGCGGCTGCTAGAATACCGCTTGCCCGGACAAGGCGACAGGAGTAACCATTTGAGATGAGCACACAAGCAGCATTATCGCCAAGAGACGGTGATGCACTGGTTATCGTCGACGTGCAGAACGACTTTCTCCCCGGCGGCAGTCTTGCGGTAGCGGACGGTGATGCGGTCGTGCCCGTACTAAATCGCTACATCGCCTTGTTTGCCGAAAACAGACTGCCGGTTATCGCCACACGCGACTGGCATACGCCCGATCATTGTTCGTTTGTCGAGCAAGGCGGAATATGGCCGCCCCATTGCGTGGCAGGGTCCGCAGGTGCGCGCTTCGCGCAGGATCTTGCTCTGCCGGAACGCACGATAATCGTGTCCAAAGCCGACTTGCGCGAGAAGGACGCCTATTCCGGCTTCGAAGGCACCGACCTGGCGGCGCGCCTGCACGAGCTGGAAGTTACACGGCTGTTTATCGGCGGGCTCGCAACTGACTATTGTGTATTGAATACCGTGCTGGACGGCCTGCGCGAAGGCTTCGAGGTGCTGCTTTTGGAAGACGCTATCCGGGCGGTGAACTTAAAGCCCGAGGACGGCGCGAAAGCGCGGGCACAAATGACCGAGCAAGGCGCCCTGCCCGTCGCACTCGACCGGCTGGCTGCCTGACAGCACACGCCTGCGTTAGATGGATCCTGTCAAGAGCCCGCTGCTCACCGACCTGTATCAGCTCACCATGCTGGATGTGTATTTCCAGCGCGACATGCAGGCTACCGCCGTATTTGAGTTTTTCGTTCGCCGATTGCCACAACAGCGCAATTTCCTGGTGGCTGCGGGCCTCGAACAAGTTCTCGGGTTTCTCGAAGGCCTGGCGTTTTCGGATGCAGAGCTTGACTGGCTGCGAGACAGCAATAGATTCAGCGAGCGGTTTCTTGACCAGATCGCGCAACTGCGTTTTACCGGCGACGTACATGCCATGCCAGAGGGCAGCGTGTTTTTTGCGCAGGAGCCCATTTTGCGGGTAACGGCCCCTTTGCCTCAGGCACAGCTGGTGGAAAGTCGCATTATTAACCTGCTTAACTTCCAGTGCATGATCGCCTCCAAGGCAGCGCGCTGCGTGCTCGCCGCACCCAACAAGAGCCTGATTGACTTTGGCATGCGGCGCGCTCACGGGGCGGAAGCTGCCCTGCTGTCCGGGCGAGCGAATTACCTGGCTGGTTTCACGGGCACAGCAACAGTGCTTAGTGGCGCGCACTTTGACATCCCGGTATTCGGCACCATGGCGCATTCATTTATCCAGGCTAACGAGAACGAAGCGCAGGCCTTCGAAGACTTCGCGCGCGCTTTTGTGGACAACGCCGTGTTGCTCATTGACACCTATGACACGGCTGCGGCCAGCTCTAAGGTGGTTGCACTCGCTGACCGGCTGAAGGCGCAAGGCATCACCATTAGTGCGGTACGCATCGACAGCGGCGACCTGGGTGCAGAGGCACGCAGGGTGCGCGAAATACTGGACGCCGGCAATCACCCCGAGATTGGCATATTCGTAAGTGGCAACTTAGACGAGCATCGCGTTCAGCAGCTGGTCGATGAGAGAACGCCCATAGACGGTTTCGGCATAGGCACGAGTCTCGACGTTTCCGATGACGCGCCTTCGCTTGACTGCGTGTACAAATTACAGGAATACGCGGGTCGTCCGCGACGCAAGCGCTCACAAGGCAAAGCCACGTGGCCGGGGCGCAAACAGGTTTACCGCCGCAGCGACAACGGTCTGATGCAAGCTGACATCGTCACCCTCGAAGACCACCCGGAAACAGGTGACGCCTTGCTCAAGCAGGTCATGCGCAAAGGCAAGCGCCTGAATGGTCCCGCGCCTCTCGAGGCAATTCGCGAGCGGCTTGCTGCGGGTTTGGCAAGCTTGCCCCCTGCGCTGCGCGAGCTCGCGCCGGCAAAGCCCTACCCCGTGGAAATCTCCTCGTCCTTGTCGCGGCTGGCGGACGAGCTGGATCGCGAAAACGACTGACCCCAGCGATATTTGCGGATCACCAGTACGTAAACCCAGGCGTTCACAGCCAGCACAACAAAACCGAGGACGATCTGGATAGCCGGGGTCAGGGAACCAGGATAGAGAATGGGCACCAGGTATTCCTCCACAAAACCCCCTTCGTAGCCGGCCTGCCCGGCACGCTGTCTGAGCGAAATTTCCAGGGGCGTAAGGGGGCAAATCAGGCCGAGAAATTCAACTGTCGCCGCCCACAGCATGCAAGGAATGTGCAGGAAAACCAGCGGCAGCCAGCGTAAAACCAGCAAACCTCCAAGCAGCGCGAAGACGACGAACAGCAGGTGCACGAGTACCACGAGATCGGCCAGGAAATCGTAATTCACTGGTGCACCTCTACTTTGAATTCCCGGGCGCCGGCACGCCCCAGTTGTCGGGCACGACAAATCCCCGGCTCACCTCGACACCCTCCGCCAACGCCGCCACCATGCGCGGCCATGCCGCGTTTTTCAGGTCGTCGCCGGCGGCAAATTCGCCGACGGGCAGCGCGTCTTTGCCAGAGTCGCTGTCGCTAACCGGGGCGAGCCATTCGCGGCGATTCAGTCGCCGCCAGGTCCAGGGGTATTCCGCAAAGAACTCAGCGAACTTGCCGGTTCGTGTCCACCAGCCACGCAAATGGTCGTGGACCGCCTGCCCGGGCGGCGCAAATCCAGCGCCAAGCGGATAAAACAGTCTGCCCTTCATGATTGCCCGACTTCCTTGCAGCTTAAAACCGCGTTCTTTAAGTATGGATTGCGCGCCAGGCAATTGTGGCACCGCGAGTTGATGCTTGCGAAGACGATCAAGCTTGATGTCCAGGCGATCCTTGAGGCCCGGCCCGACCCATACATGGTCGCCGGTCCCGGGAAGATATCCGAGGTAGAACTTGACCGCGACCTCCCAGTGCTCCACGCGGTCGCGCGCAAGATCCCGCACCACAAAATCAAGCTCGCCAACGGTTTCACGGCTGCCACCCTTGCGTGGCTGTCGAATGGCGAGGTTGCGTGCCAGCAGGTCATAGCGCTCGTCACGGGCCAGCCATTCACCGAGCAGGGATTCAAACCAGGCCCCCAGACGCTTGTCGCGCCTGCTGCGAAACGCCTCGCCCGGAAACGCCGGGTCCTCGTCCAGCTGCTTCAAAACCGGCCAGAAGCCGGCCAGCTGTTCCTGGTACCACGAAGAATCCGCCCAGGTATCGGCCGCCTGTGGAAAAGCCACGAGCGGCGGACTGCCGATCGCCCAGGCAAGGTCCCGTACCACCGCTGATCGCCAGAGCCGTGGCTCATCGCCCGCCGCAGCAGGCCCAGGCATTGGATTGGAAGTATGGTTTCGCATGTTTCACCAGGTAAGCGTTCTACTCTACACTGCTCGCCATACTGCTTGCGGCCGCGCAACCACGAACACACAACAATCTATGCAGGATATATCCAGCAACACACGCATCGCCTATGTTCTTGCCGGCCTGGCCGTTGTGGCCGGCTGCCTGCTGAGCCTGTTCAGCGGTAACTGGCAATGGCTGGCGCGTTCGGGCTCCGCGGTTGTGGTGATCGGTATTGTCCTGACCTCGACCCAGGTCCTCGAGAATGCCCGACGCCTCAGGCATCGGCGCAGCCATTGGGATAATCATCTGCGTCGTATGCAAGGCCGCGAATCCGGCAACACCAATCCATCCATGCATGACTGGGCGGGTGACATGCGCGCGCTGAGTCGTGCCCGGCAGCGCGAAGAAGAAACCTGGGAATATGAGCGTTCCGGCGTTTATATGTTGGTGTTTGGCACTCTTTTGTGGGGCTTCGGGGACCTTGTCGGAGTGCTGGTCGGTGGCATCTAGAGACCCGCTGTCGGGGCTGCTGTGTTGGTCGCGATGGGCCTGCCGCATTGGCCTGCTCTTGCTTGGTGCCTGCGCAAGCACACGAATCCCCGGCGATGGCCCAGGCCCGGAACTTCGCTTTGCCTTTGGCGGTGATATCGCGGGCCAGAATGTCTGCCGGGACCGTGAACACGGTTTGCCGGTTTTTGCAGTCATACAGCAGATGCAGCCTGATTTCTTTGTGGCGCTGGGCGACATGATTTATGCCGACAACCTATGCCAGGACATCGGCTTTTACGGCAACGCGCAGATACCCCGCGCAACAGGCCATGCCACGACACCCAGGGAATTTCGCGATCACTGGCAATATGTTCACGCGGATCCGGCATTTGCAAACCTGCTCGCCACAATGCCGTACTTCGCCGTATGGGACGATCACGAAGTCCGCAATGATTTCGGGCCTGATAATGACCTCGCCGCCGGGACCGATGATTTACACCTCTTGCCGATCGCGCGTGGCGTGTTCGCCGAGCTGCATGATATGGATGCTGACCGCCTGTTCTTCAGCCATCGCTACGATGACCGCCTGGAAATGTTTTTTCTGGACACCCGCAGTTATCGCGATGCAAATTCCCGCAAGGATGACCCGGCCAGGCCCAAGACCATGCTTGGCGACCAACAGAAATCATGGCTTGTGAACGCGGTAGCAAGTTCCTCGGCCACCTGGAAAATTCTGGTCAGCAGCGTGCCATTGTCAATTCCCACTGGCTGGCCGCCTGAAAATGGACGCGACGGATGGGCCAACTTTGACCAGGAGACGGGCTTTGAGCACGAACTAATCGAAATCCTGCGCAGCTTTGCGAAAGCCGGCGTGCGTAACATAGTATTTATTTCCGCTGACGTGCACTTTGCGTCAGGTTTTGTTTATAGCCCATTTGCTGAACACCCTGAATTTGTCTTCCATGAATTCGTGACCGGGCCCCTGAACGCGGGCCTGTTCCCTCACCGCGATTACGATCTGAGCTTGAAACCAAAGCGATTGTTTTTTTATGGCCCCGAGTCGGCAGAGGCCATTACGGATTTCGCCAGTGCCCGGTACTGGTTCAATTTCGGGCTGATCCGTATTGATGCAAGCCAAAAGCTGGGCTTCGAGCTCATCAACGGCTACGGCGAGGTGCAAGCCAGACTTGTGCTGGAGGCCGAATAAGCTGGCAATGCGCCGCGGCACGAAATTGCGCCACTGAAATTTTCCCATTCGCCGAATTGGCGGGCAGACCTTTTGCCGCAACTGCCTGCTGGAGCGCCTGTGCAAGGCCGGGAGCCCCGGCTGCATGGGCTTCGTCTTATCCTTATTGCGAATCATTATCATTTACTTTAGCATTTGGATCACGCTGCTGAGGCTGCGAGTGAGCGACTCCTCTAACTATTTGTTTTTTAAAGATTAAGAGATATTGATGATTAACCAGACTCTTGTGCGCCAAATGACGCTTTGTGGATTCCTCGCCCTGGCTTGCCCCGTCGTGAGCGGTGAGGCGCAGAATTCGCCCGGGCAGGACGATGAATATGTCGCTCTCAAGAGCTTCTCGGTTCTGGGCGACGCCCAGGCTGCCCAGGCGGTTGCCGGCTCGGCGCATTTCATAGCGCCGCAAGACCTCGAACAATTCGGTCACAGCGATGTACTGCGCGTCCTGCGCCAGGTACCTGGCGTTTACCTGCAGGACGAGGAAGGCTACGGGCTCAGGCCCAACATCGGGATTCGCGGCAGCGGCCTGGATCGCAGCAGCCGTATAACGCTGCTGGAAGACGGCGTGCTCATCGCGCCCGCTCCCTACGCCGCGCCGGCGGCCTACTATTTTCCCGGCGTTCAGCGCATGCATGCCATGGAGGTAATCAAGGGACCGGCCGCGGTTGCACTGGGGCCGCGTACCACCGGCGGCGCCCTCAATATGCTGTCTACGCCGGTACCGGAAATGCTTGCCGGCAGCATCCAGCTTCGCGCAGGCGAAGAACAGACCTTCCAGGGTACTGCGAGGCTTGGTGACTCCGGCGATCGCGTCGGCTGGCTGCTCGAAGCCAACCGCCAGCAAACCGACGGGTTCAAGCGTCTTGATAACGGCGGGGACACCGGCTACTCCCTCAATGACTACGTGGCGAAATTGCGTGTCCGCTCGGCGAGGGATGCCCTGTGGGACCAGTCCCTGGAAATAAAGCTGGGTTACTGGGAGCACGACGCCAATGAGACTTACCTTGGCTTAACTGACGCGGACTTTGCGGCGACGCCATATCGGCGCTACGCCGGATCGAGGCTTGACCGGCTCAACGCACATCACAGCCAGTATCAGGCCACCTGGACGCTTGCACCGCCCGGCGGGAGGTGGGACCTGGTATTAAGCGCCTATCGTAACGAGTTTCATCGCAACTGGTACAAGCTTGGCAAGGTAGCCGGCACTTCCATCAGCAAGATCCTGGCGGATCCCATGACTTATTCAAATGAACTGGCCTGGTTGCGTGGCGACAGTGACAGTCCGAATGATGCGCTGAACTTGCGCAACAATAACCGTGCGTATTTCTCGCAAGGCGTGCAGGCCTTGTTGCACACCGACATTGCCGGTGAACGCGCATGGCACGAGATCGAGCTCGGTCTGCGCGTGCATGAGGACCAGGAAGATCGCTTGCAGGACGAAGACCTGTATCGCATCGACAACGGCGCGATGGTGCTCACCACCGACGGGGCGCCAGGCAGCCAGGCCAATCGCGTCAGCAGTGCCCATGCGCTGGCCTTGCACATCAGCGACAGAATCCAGGCCGGTAAATGGTCCTTTTCGCCCGGTGTCCGCTACGAGCGCATTTCGCTCAAGCGGGAAGATTATTCGACTTCGGACCCATCCCGGCTGGCCGGTCCCACCCGCCTGCGCGATAACGACGTGGAGGTCGTAGTGCCCGGACTTGGCATTACCTGGAAGGCACTGGAATCAGTGCTGGTCATCGGCGGCATCAACAAGGGCTTCAACCCGCCTGCTCCCGGCACCGCTGCCTCGGCAGAAAAAAGCCTGAACCTGGAAGGCGGCTTACGTTTCCAGCGCGGCGGGCTGGGCATCGAAGCCATTGGTTTCATCAGCGATTACGACAACCTGGTGGGTACCTGCACTGCTTCTACCGGTGGTGACTGCGTTATCGGTGACCAGTTCGATGGAGGCGAAGCTACCGTCAGGGGCATTGAACTGGGCGGCCGTTACCGCCTAAATGACCTTACCGGTCATGGTTTTGCCGTGCCGATCGAGATCAATTACACCTGGACACCCACCGCCAGCTTCGACTCGGCGTTTGCCAGCGATTTCGAACCCTGGGGTGATGTTACGCGCGGGGATCGCATGCCTTATGTGCCCGAGCACCAGCTGCAGTTTGGCGCCGGCCTGGAAGGCCCGCGCTTTGGCCTCACTGCCCGCCTGAATTACCAGGACACCACACGAACCGTTGCCGGCAGCGGTGACATACCTGTATCCGAGTCTGCCGACAGCCGCCTGGTGGTCGACCTTGCCGCTTACTGGGAAATCAACCCACACCTGCGACTGACTTCACGGGTCGAGAATCTTTCTGACCAGACCTATAACGTGGCGCGCAGACCCGCCGGCATGCGCCCCGGTATGCCGCGCACACTTACCGTCGGTTTTCGCTACGACCTCTGAAACCGCATGACAGGCAGATCATGGCGCCGGCCGGGATCCGCATTTCATGTTGCTGCAAAGACCTGTTGACTGGCATCGCGCAATAAAAAAGGGCGGTCCGAGGACCGCCCTTGAGCGACGTTTCTTCTTAGTAATTATCAGAAGTTGTACTTCACACCGATGCGCATCGCCCACAAAGAGGGGCTGGTAACACGGCTTTGGCCACTCGGTGCATTGAAACTCTCGAACAGATAGGTTGTTGGAGAATCAATTTCTGCATCGACAATCGCCTGCTTGCGCGGGAAACCTGCCTCGCGCAGCACGCCCCAGTCGTCATTCAAAAGGTTGCCGACGTTCTCGATAACGAAATAGGCCTTGGCGCGGTGGTCTTCCCTGAAGCCCGGAATATCCTGCGATATCCGCAGGTCGAACTTGGTCCACCAGTTGCTATCGAAAACATTTCTCGGTGCAATGCTGCCGGCATATTTTGCCAGGCCCGACTGACTGACAAAGGCAAAGAACGCGTTGGTGTCGAAGCCGGGATCAAAGTTTACCTTCGGATCACTGGGTCCGGTTGGCACGTAAACCAGGTGGCGGCGATCGAGCCGGTCACCAAACATGTCCCCGTCATCATTATCAAACGTGTAACTGAAGGGTCGGCCTTCATTACGGCTACCGAACAGCGTAAAGCGCGTTTCGTAGTCGCTGAAGAATGCCTTCTGATAGTCAACGCGCAGCGTAAAGCGATTCGGAATCTGATAATTCGAAATCCCAAGACCCGGGTTATTCGGATCCGTGACCGCCGGCGACACGTAGTTCGAAAATGCCACCGAGCTGGTCATTGGGTTGACATCTTCCGCTTCGGTGTACGCGTAGGCGATCGTCCAGTCCAGACCAAAGTCATAAGATTTGCTCAGCGCCAGCGAATATGATGTCTGCTGCGCATCACTGCCTTTGACGTTTGTCAGGATGAAGTCCTGCGTAAACGCCCTGCTGCTGCAGGTGGCGGGCGAGGTGGCACAATCCGGGTCGCTCTTGTCAACCTGCCGATATATCGGCCGGCCGTCAGGCGCGGTGCCCACACGGGCCAGGGTGGCGTCTTCGATAATCGCGGAATTCCGTGACTTCGTGAACATCGCATCCGCGTTTAAGGTGTAGCCTGACCCTAAATTGCCTGGCATATCGAAGCTCCAGGTGCCGCCCAGGGCAAACTTCCAGTTGGCCGGGATCTTGAAGTTGGGATCCATGGCATTGACCGAGCTGTCCGCGCTACCGGTTGCCACGGCATCGATATACGCTTGTGGAATGTCGTAACCCGGGCGGCCGCCACCAGACAGTTGCACCGCCGTTCCGGGATCCGGATTTCCATCACCGTCCACATCGCAGTCCGGCCCGCCAAGGAAGCGGCAAGTAGAGTTCAGATTAGACAGCCCGACGTTGAATTCGCGCAACTGAATCTGCGTAATACCGTCAACCTGGTCATTGTTGGTTAACCAGACATTCGGGTTACCACCCGAGTACAGCCCGATGCCACCCCGCAGGCTCAGATTGTCCGTGGCATCCCAGCTGAATCCGAAGCGCGGCTGCAACAGACCCTCTTCATCGAAGTTGGTCGCATTGCTGAAACCGTTCCTCGCAACAAAGTTCGCATTCTCCCGGGGCAGGTCGTTACTGCTGTACCAGTCGTAGCGGAGACCAAAGACCATGCGCAGGGCATCATCTGCAAACGCATACTCATCCTGCAGATAAACCGTATTGATGGAGTAGTCAAATGCTCCGGCAGCATCCTGCGGGTTATTGGTTCCCGCAGCATTGCCATAATAGATGTCGTCAGGACTCAGGTCGTCGAACTTGTCGATGCACAGGTCCGGGTTGCTGCTACCACAACGCTCATCAAAGCGGTACTCGCCGATGGAATGTTGCAGGAACAAGTTGGTGACATCGAAGTAGTCGCGCTCGAAACCGCCCGATAAGGTGTGGTTACCCTTGGTATAGGTACCTGCCAGTTTGAAGGAGTTGGTCTCATAATCGAGCTTATTTGATTGCCGGGAATCATCGCCACCGACATAAACAATGGCCCTCGAAAACGTGCCATCTCCATCGACATCGGCGTAAGTTTCGATCTGCATTTCTGGAAAGCCGACCGCATTGCGCGTTATCTGGCTGTTATCCAGGGTCGAATAACTGGCACGAAGCTCGGTTGAAAAATTCTCGGTCCAGTCAGAAAACAGCATCGCCGAATAGGCATCAAGCTGCGCTCCACGATTGTAGAAATGATTCGGAAACTCGTATTCGTCCGGATCACCGTCAGAGCGGACCGTGTTGAAACCGTCGTTAAAGTTATAGGTAAAATTGGCCCGATGCTTGTCGCTGATATTCCAGTCCAGCTTTATCAGGTACTTTTCGTCCTCTACCGGGGTGCTCAACAAGATGTCACCGGGATCATAGTCGTATTTGTCTGGATTCATCGCGATGCTGCGAATCCGGTCAAGCTGCGCGCGGGTAACACCTGCGACAGGTCTTCCGCAAACCTCATCGCCAGCACAAAAATCGTAGGTATCTGCGGTCTCGTCTTTCTGATAGGCCGCAAAGAAAAACAATTTGTCCTTGATGATTGGTCCGCCAATGCTGAATCCATAGCGCTTTTCGTCGAAGTCACCACTGGGAATCGGATCGCCCTCGAGCTCATCGCCAATCATTGAATCATCCGTGTAATCCATGAACAGCGAGCCAAAGAATTCGTTTTCGCCGGATTTTGTTACCGCGTTGATGTTGCAGGCAGTAAAGCCGCCGTATTCGACATCGAAGGGGGCCAGTTCCACGGCCACCTGCTGTATGGCTTCATACGGGAAGGGCATACGCTGCGTCGGGTAACCGCTTCGATTCAGGCCGAAATTATCATTCAGCTTCACGCCATCAACCGTCAGGCTGTTGAAGCGCGGGCTGGCACCCAGGCAATGCACGTTTTCTACATCGGCCTCGTCCACGTAGATACGTGGATCAATGCGAATCAGGTCCTTGATGTCTCGGTTAATGGCAGGTGCGGCTTCAAGATCGTCTATGTCATAGCTGGATGACGGCCCCACGGCCACCTCGGCTGTCTTGATCCGGGCCGCGGTGGTTATCACTTCCTCTGTCACGTTCAGGCCCAGGGAAACCGTGAAAGTATAAGTTTCACCCAGCGCCACATAAATCTCGCTTACCGTGGCATCTGCATAGGTATCAGAATCGGCTTTGATGGTGTACGGACCACCCACGCTCAGACCGCTGGATGCAAACACGCCCCGTGCATTGGTCACCGCTGTGCGACGGCCGCCGGTGCGAGTATCGGTGATCGTTACCCTGATTCCCGCGGCCGGAGAGCCATCGGGATTGAGGACCGTGCCGCGCATTGTGGCGGTGGTTTCCTGCGCCGCCGCATAGGGCGCGATCAAAGAAAAGGCCATCAAGGCCATCAGGCAAATCAGGCTACGCTTCGCCAGCGCAAAAGCGGCCGTAGATCCGACGTGGCGGGCCGGAAAGTAGTTATGCTGCGTCATTTTTGGTCCCCAAAGAATTCAGGTTGATCAACAGTCATTTACTGTCGTTTCTTAGAGTGAAAGAACGGCGTAACTATAAAGCCGTTGGCGCGACTCTACAATTGCGCTGTGAATTTTTTGCGACACTTTTGGCAGCGCGGTATTGGGTGCGGCTTGAGGCCACCGGAATACGGGGGATTTTGCTATTGTGGCGCCCGTATTTGATCAAAAAACGTTCAAATAAAAAATACTAAAAATGCTTTTTAAACAGCTTTTTATAGATTTAATTTCTCAACTGATCTCCAATACTGCGCGTATGTTACTGATCAGGGAAATCTGCAATTAGCGGCCTCGACAAAGTCGCCTGAACGGCCTGCTGTTGCAATCCAGCAACATGCTCGTGCGCAACTATTCGGGGGCAATCTTGAGCACCAGAGGCCAGTGATCGGAGACGCCCTCCGCCTGGGGCATGCGAAACCGCCGCGGGGTGCCATCGGGGCGCTTTTGGGCCGGAACTTCGTTGGCCAGCCGCACCGACCCTCGTACCAGCCCCCAGCCGCCTTCGCCGAGGAAGTTGCGCGATAGCAGAATCATGTCGAGAAACGACCAGCTGTCGTTTCTACCGTAGTAGCTCGTACCCGGGCAGTCGTCGCATTCAATCTGGTGCGCCACCAACCACCAGGGCCGCGCGTGTTGCGCCAGCATGTCATGCGCCTGGTCTTCCAGTGTCGGCGTATTGAAGTCCCCTGCGGCAAAAGCAAGGCGGCCCGGGGGCAATGCCTCCTGCAGACTACCGAGAAACCGGTAGGCATCGATGCGCAACTGGTACGGATGGTAGGGGGCCGGAAAATGCACGGCAAATCCGGTCAGAATCTTGCCATCGGGCAGCTTGAAATCAGCCTGCAGAATGCCCCTGGTGTCTTTCTTTCTCTGGTCCTCAATTTGCCGAAACGGAATTTCATGCAGGACCGGCTGTGCGGACACTGGTAATCGGCTCAGGAACGCAACATCGATTCCGCGGTCGTCTTTGCCTTCGATCAGGATTGCCGGCTGATAACCGAGATCATTCAGATACTCGGTGCGCAGGCGTTCCAGGACAGCGATATTTTCCACTTCCTGCAAGGCGATAATGTCGGCACCCCGCCCGTCATCCACCTGGCGAATCACCTCGGCAATACGCACAAGCTTGGTGTGCACGACCTCAGCGTTCCAGTCCCAATGGAGACATTGCTCGCGCCAGTAGTCATTTTCGATCGCGGCGCAGCCGGCCTTGTGGGCATCACTTTGCTTGGCCGCGAGTGGCAGGTAGGTCGCATCATTCTTGTCCGGGTCGTCTTCGGTGTCGAACAGGTTTTCGACGTTGAAGGTCATGATGCTGACTTGCGGCGCGGGCGCCGGCTGATTGCCCGGCATCGGCGCACAGGCACAGGAAAAAACGAGGAACAGAAATATAATTCGGCGCACCAGCGGCTCCGTTTGTTGGTTCATGCCTCGCTTAGTCTGCCACGCTCAGCCGCGAAAGCGGAAACTCGATACGTACCCGCGCACGATTGCGCTGATCACGGACCTGCAAGCGCAGTAACGGGCCACGCTTCGCTCCCCAGTCGATCTCGATCAGGCCGAAGTTGAGGCCTTTGTAAAGACGCCCAAGGCGTGCCTGGTTGGCCTCCCCTTCCAGCGCTTCCCAGTAGTGCGTGAGCCCGCTTGAGGTCACTTCGTATAGCGGATAAAAGTCTTTAGGCTCATAACGCGTGAGTTCCGCGAAATGCCTGTCACCACTCAGCAGGACCACGCCATTCTTGCGGCTGCTGGTAATCAGCTCCATCAGCCGCTGCCGGGCGGCGGGATATGCGGCCCAGCGCTCCCAGCCATGATCGGCGGGCAGGACCTGTGTGCCGGATACGATCAGGTTGACTTGTGCCTCGCTGTCCCGCAGTTCCTGCGCCAGCCAGCGCCACTGCGTCGAGCCCAGGATGTCGGCTTGCGGACCCGGAGGCTCCCTGTGGTAACGCACGTCCAGCAGTATCACCTTGACCTGGCGCGGCGGTGTGCCCAGGACGTAGCTCGAATAAACACCCTCGCGTCGCCGGCGCACATCATCGGCCGGCACGCCCAGAAAATCCAGCAGGAGCTGCTGGCTCTGGGCCTTCATCGGATATTCACCGCCGGCATCGTTGGCACCGAAATCGTGGTCGTCCCAGGTGCCGGTGACAGGTACGCTGGCACGCAAAGACTGGTAACCGGAATTCTCAAGCTGGCGTTGATACTTGCTTTCCAGCAGCGTCATATCGGTGGTGTCGCCGTAAACAATATCGCCCGTCCAGATCCACAGCTCCGGCTCATTTTCCAGGATGGGCGACCACAAGGGCTGCGGCAGGTCTGAGCGATTACAGGAGCCGAAAGCGACGCGAGTTATGTCGTCGGCAATCGGCGCTGTCTGGCATGCCGCCAGCAGGGCAAGAAAAACCAGGCCAAAACGGCTGGCGATCACTTTGGAATCGGCATGCGCGACTCTCGAACCAGGCGCAATACGGGCGCTGGAATGCCTTCGCTGGTGACATACAAGTTGCGCGCATCGGGCGTAAAAGCCAGCGCCTCGGCCTGGTTCAGGAAAGGCGTTGCCACCAGCTTCGGGTCCCGGGCAAACGCCTCGGCCCATGATTCGTCAAAAGCACGTTCAAACAACCATGTGGCGCCATAGGTCAATACCACGGCCTGGCGGCCATCCGAAGAAATATCCATCGCGGTATTCTGGAACGCATACTTGCCATAACGATTGTTTGGTAATTTTTCCTTGTCGAGCGGCATGGGCAGCCCGGTCACATCGGCCACCCGACGCGCGACCTGACGTGTGTCGGCGTATTGTGGACCCAGTGGCAGTTCGTAAAGGGCAGGTGGATTGGTGCGTTTGCTCAAAAGCAATACCTTGCCGCTGTCGGGGTCGACGGCCACAGATTCACAATCCCGCGGACCATCTTCGTAAACAAATTTCTGTACCCAGCTGGGCTCGACACGCTGGTTGAGCGCGGGACGCGGACCGTCAATCCGGGGTTCTTCAACGATATAAAGCGTCACATGCGAGCGCGTGCCACGGGTCTCACCTGCATGCTGATTAGCGTTGTCGCCCACGTCCGCAATCAATATGTGCGGACGGCCTTCGAAGTAGAAAGTCGCCAGTTCTTCCCAGTCCAGGTTGACGGCCCCGGCGACCATAACTTTACCCAGATAGTTGCCAGGCCTGTCAATCATGTATAGCGCAGCTTCGCCACCACTATCGTTAATCGCCCAAAGTCGATCGTCACTTGTACGCGTTACAGCAAGACCGCTGATTTCGGCGAGCAGGGGATCCCTGACGCGACCGTAGCCCGGTTCGAGGATGTAAGGCGCACAAGCAAGCACCGAGCGGCTGCACACAGCCTCCCGATCGAAGGCCGGCGGCACGACGCATGAGGAAAGCAACAAGGGCAGCAGCGCAGCAACGACCCAACCGGGGCCACGCCCCCTCTCGGGCTGTCTGCGACCCCTTTCAGACACAGTACGCACTTGCTGTGACAGCGCGGGGAAAAATTAACATTGGTCTCATCCCTGGGAGGTCAGTGTGCATACCCGGTTTCCTTCGCGGGGCTGATTATTCATCACCAATGGCGGCCCGCCATGCCGCGCGCAGCGAACTTTACCAGTAAACACCAATCATTTTGAAGCATCTGATTCACGTTTTGATGCTGAAACCGGCCCCTTACACTGCTAACCTTTCCTGAGCCGGGTTGAATGGTCTTATGCAGGCGGCGACGACCGAATTAATATGATTGACCCTCATGACATGCTGAAAGTTGCGATCGAGGAAGCGCAGCAGGGCCTTGCGGAAGGCGGAATACCCATTGGTGCTGCGCTTTTCAGCAACAATGGCGAACTGCTCGGGCGCGGGCATAACCGCCGGGTACAGAACAGCGATCCATCGGCGCATGCCGAAACCGAGGCTTTCCGGGCCGCCGGGCGCCAGTCCGATTATCGCGAAACTATTATGGTGACGACGCTGGCACCGTGCTGGTATTGCAGCGGTCTGGTAAGACAGTTCGGTATTCCCAGAGTCATCGTTGGCGAATCGCAAAATTTCCCCGGCGGTGCCGGTTGGTTGGCCAAGGCAGGTGTGGAAATCACGGACCTCGCTAATTCTGAATGCGTTAACATGCTCGCCGCATTTATCAAAGAACGCCCCGAAGTGTGGTTCGAGGATATTGGAAAGACCGATTCATGAGCAACGAAGAATTGCGCAATGTCACTGTTATCCGGCACGCACTTGCGTCGCATGCGCTGGCCGTATTGCGCAACGCTGACACGCCGACAGCAATATTTCGCTGGCATTCCGACCAGATCGCGGAGCTGCTGATCGCCGAGGCAACAAGAGATCTCGCCACCCGCGAATATGAAGTGAAAACCCCCCTGACAACCACCCGCGGCGAGAAACTGGCCAACCCGCTGGTGGCCGTACCGGTGCTGCGTTCCGGCATAGCATTGGTCGGTGCCATCCAACGCATGCTGCCGGATACCGTGGTGGGCTTCATTGGTCTTGAGCGCGATGAAGAAACCGCCAAGGCACGCCTGTATTACGAGAAGATCCCGCCGGATCTGGCAGGCAACCCGGTGTTGGTCCTCGATCCCATGCTGGCTACGGGCGGTTCGATGTCTGACACTCTGCGACATGTGCGTCACCAGGGGGCGCGCGACATTACAGCGATCTGCGTGGTTGCTGCGCCGGAAGGAATCCGGCGCATCAATAACGAACATCCGGAAGTACGTATATTCACGGCGGCCATCGACAGCCACCTGGATGACAATTGGTATATCGTGCCCGGTCTTGGCGATTACGGCGACCGCTATTTCAATACGCTTTAGGAACGCAAGGGGCTTGCCACGCATGAGTGACGAAAAATTTACGATTTATTACGCCGGCGATCTGTTTGATCATAAACACCTCACGGGCAATGCAATGCTGGCGGCACATATCGAGCGCGAATCACAGGATCGGTATCACTGCATTCTGCCGCAGGACATGGAACAGACGCACCAGCGTGCGATCAACGTGCGTAACCAGGATCTGCGCCAGGTCATGCAATGCGATATGGCCCTGTTTAATTTCGATGGCGCTGACCTCGATTCGGGCACGGTCGTAGAATTTATGCTGGCAAAATTCCTCGACATCCCTTCGGTAATTGTGCGCAGCGATTTTCGCAACGGTGGTGACCAGGGGCGTGAGGGAGATGACTGGAACCTGATGTGCTCGTTTTATCCGCGCACCCGCATCGTGCAATTCAACGGCATGGATTGGTATCAACACGCTCGCCAGGGCCACCCCGATGTCGAGCACGCCCTGGCCGAAATGTATCGCAAGGTCGCAACTCAGATCGTAGAGGCCCTGGATGCTGTGCGCGCAGAACCACCGCTGCTGGAGCACAACCCTAACCGTGTCGAGACCATGTATCGCTGGGCGCTGAGATTTCCGGGCAGTGGTTTTTATGAATTTGCCGGCGGTGACGAACTCATCAGCAAGTTGCTGCCGCGTAAACGCGCCAGGGGCCTGATCCCCTGACCGGCGCATAACTCTAAAAGCAGAGAAAAATTATGGCAGATGTATGTGTGATCGGCAGCTATGTCCAGGACCTGGCCTTCAACACACCGACCTTTCCGGCGGTCGGCGAAACCCGCATAGGAACATTCAAGACCGGTCCGGGAGGCAAGGGTTTTAACCAGGCCGTGGCCTGCAACAGGCAGGGTGTTGCGACGACCTTTATAGGCGCGGTAGGCGACGACCTTTTCGGGCATGGCGTGCGTGATTTCATCGCCAGTGAAGGCCTTAGCGCGCACCTGCAGGTTTTTGCAGAGCATGCCAGCGGCGCGGCCTCAATCGTGGTAAATGCCAAGGCAGAAAATCTGATCGTGGTAGCACTGGGCGCCAACGACTACCTGTCGGCGCAGTACGTCGAGTCACATGCCGACGCAATCAGGAGCGCAAAAGTCGTGGTCTGCCAGGTGGAAAACAATATCGCTGCGACCGAAAAGGCCCTGACCCTGGCCGGAGAAACCAATGCCATTGCATTGCTTAATCCTGCTCCTATCAACGACAAGCTCACGCGCGATCTGGTCCTGATGTCGGATATCCTCGCGCCTAACGAAACCGAGTTTGCGTTTCTGATGGAACACCTGTTTGACGTCAGGCTGCCAGCCGATTACTGGACCGAAGACGACGCGACTTTGCACGGATATTGCTGCCAGGCCGAGGTCGAGGTTGTAATCCTGACGCTGGGCGAAAAGGGATGCTTCGTGTCCTACAACGACAGGGCACGCCGGGTGCGTGGTGATCTCAAACCCAAGGAGGCCTTCTTCCGCGTACCGGCTGCCAAGGTGGCAGCCAGGGACACGACTGGCGCAGGTGACGCTTTCAGTGGCGGCCTGGCCGCCGGGCTGGTGCGCTTTGGCGGAGAACTGCACCAGTCACTTCAGTACGCCAACGTGGTAGCGGGGCTATCAACGGAGAAACCTGGCACCGCGCCGGCCATGCCGAGTCGGGAGGCCGTTGACGCATTTATCTCAAGCAGTGCCTGACAGCGTCATGAGCGAGATCCGTCCCGGGACGACAAAGCAATCCTCCATCACGGATCTTGGCCGAATCACCAGGGCGTTTGTCTCTACGCTGAAGGGCCTCCGGTTTGCCTGGCATAACGAAGCCGCATTTCGCCAGGAAGTGCTCGCCATAATACTGCTGGTGCCGGCTGCTTTTTTTGTGGGCAGCACTCCGGTGGAGATTCTGATGCTCATCGGTGTCTTGTTGCTTGTCCTGATTACCGAATTGCTCAATACGGCCATTGAAGCCATCGTCGATCGATTTGGCAACGAGATACATGCTTTGTCCGGGGCTGCCAAAGACCTCGGCTCAGCCGCGGTATTTATGAGCCTCGTGCTTGCCGCTGTCGTCTGGGGCACCTTTTTGTATCTGCGCTTTTCCTGAGCCAGGCATTATCCCTGGAACCGGCCGTCCGGCCGGTGCGCCGTTTAGAATCTCTGTGGAGCAGGCAACAGCCGCGCTGGTTGGCGGCAGAAGCGGTGAGTTATGCTCTGAGCATTCATCCTGACGCCGGTCGGAGGCTTCGTGAGAAAACTGCTTAACAAATTGCTTATAAAGTTTGGCGTATTGATTACCAAGGCACCGGAATTCCTGGCTACCGGCACCATGAAATTCTCAAGCTATTTTCCGGCCGATCTCACAGCAAGGGTGACAATTAAGGATGCTGCGGACGAACCTGATAATGATCTTTATCGAATTTTTGCCGCCACCGACAATCTGCATAAATGGCATCACTATTTCGATATCTATTCGCGACATCTGGCGGGTTTTCGAAGTAAACCGGTCCGCATGCTGGAAATCGGGGTTTTTCGTGGCGGTTCCCTGCGCATGTGGAAAAAATATTTCCATCCTGACTCGATCATAGTTGGCATCGATGTAGACAAATCCTGCCAGGATCTCGGCAGCCCTGCAGACAATATCCATGTCAGGATAGGCAGCCAGGCCGACCCGGATTTTCTGGCAGCAGTAAATGCGGAATTCGGGCCTTTCGATATCATCCTGGACGACGGCAGCCACAAGACACATCACCAGATAGCGAGCTTCGGGGCGCTTTTTAGAGATGCCCTCAAGGACGGGGGTTGCTACATGGTTGAGGATGTGCACAGCAATTACTGGGTCAAACACGTGGACAGCGAAGAAACCTTTGTCGAGCTGTGCAAGAGCATGGTCGACATAATCTACGAGCCTTACCTGAACCGCACGGAACCTCAGTTTCGCCGCGGCCATACAGATGCCTTGCAGGAACTGGAACTGAGTTATCTTGCGGCCAATCTCGCCGGATTGTCTTTCTATGACTCGATACTGGTGATCGACAAAAAGCTGCGCAGCCTGCCGAATTCAGACCTGCGTTGATAACGGCCAGCTGACATTTTCACCGCGCTTTCTTACGGACATTGACCGGCACGCGCCACAACGACCAGCTGCGCTTGCTACTTACCGATGGGATGCCAGGTGGTTTTGACTTCCTGCGTGTCAGCCAGCAGGTAGGGATTGCGGCTTTTCTCATCGTCCCAGCGCGCCAGCTTACGCACGATAACCCGCTTGATATTATCTGCCGCAAGCTCCTGCACTTGCTTAATCTGCTTCTGGTCGTTGCCGCAGTAAACCAGCGCGTTTACATCCATGTGCGCAGCAAAATGCTCCAGCAGCTCGGAGCGCAATCCGGTCAGAATATTGACCACACCGCCCGGCACATCTGAAGAGTGCAGTACCTCCGCGAAACTCACGGCAGCAATCGGCAACTTCTCGCTGGCCAGGATCACGGTCGTATTGCCGCCGGCGATGGCCGGCGCCAGATTGGCAACCAGGCCCAGCAGCGGGTTTTTCTGCGGCGCCACAATGACCACTACACCGGTCGGCTCCAGCAGAGAGAAATTGAAATGCGATGAACTCACCGGATTGACGCTGGAAAATACCTGCTGATACTTGTCGCACCACCCGGCAAAATAAACCAGTCGATCGATAGCCTCCTCAACCTCAGCCCTGGCTTTGGCTGGCGTCGCACCCAGTGCTGACAGCTCGGCGATAAACTGCTCTTTGCGGCCCTCGAGCATTTCCGCAACCCGATACAGAATCTGCCCGCGCAGGAAAGCGCTGGCGGACGACCAGCCGGCAAACGCGGCCCGTGCCGCCACTACCGCCTCGCGAAAGTCCTTGCGACTGGCCCGACACATGTTGGCCAGTGCCTCGCCTTCATGGTCTTCTGCCTTGTAAAAACGCCCGGACTCCGTGCGCGGGAACTTGCCGCCGATATAAAGCTTGTAGGTTTTCAGCACGCCGACACGTTCCGGTTCACTGGCCAGGGCCAGCTTGCGGGGCTTCTGCGCCGCACCGGTCGCGGATGCGGCGTTGCCCTGGCGGACCGCGCGCGCCATCAGTTTTTCGTCATTTGCCATGTGCTCACCACTCCTCAGGCCAGTTGCAGGTAGGGCTTGAGTCCGTGCAAACCGCCCTCTCGGCCGATGCCGCTTTCCTTGTATCCGCCAAAAGGCGCACCCGGGTCAAACTTGTTGAATGTGTTCGCCCACACCACGCCTGCGCGAACCTGGTTGGAAACCTTGAAAATCTTTGCGCCTTTGTCGGTCCAGATGCCACCGGACAGGCCATAAGGCGTGTTGTTGGCTTTGGCCACGGCTTCGTCGACGGTTCTGAAAGTCTGCACCGCGAGAACGGGGCCAAATATTTCTTCCTGCACTATACGATTCGACTGCGCAACTCCGGTGAAAACCGTCGGGCGGCACCAGTAACCCTTGTCCGGAACCGGACAGGACGACTGGTGCATGGCAGCGCCTTCCTGCTGACCGATCTCAAGATATTCGTTGATCTTCTCGAGTTGCATTTTCGAATTGATGGCGCCGATGTCGGTGTTCTTGTCCAGCGGATCACCCACAATCAGGGTCTCCATACGATCCTTCAGGCGCGCCAGGACGTCATCCGCGACGGACTCCTGCACAAGCAGGCGTGACCCGGCGCAACATACATGCCCCTGATTGAAAAATATCCCGTTGACGATGCCTTCGACAGCCTGGTCGAGGGCTGCATCCTCGAAAATGATATTTGCCGCCTTGCCTCCGAGCTCCAGTGTGTAGCGCGTCTGGGTGCCCGCCAGCGCCTTCTGGATGATGCGCCCGACCTCCGTCGAACCTGTAAACGCGATCTTGTCAATGTCGGGATGATCGACGATCGCTGCACCTGTGGCCCCTGCGCCGGTCACGATGTTCACGACCCCGGGCGGCAGTTGGGCTTCCTGGATGACCTCGGCCAACAGCATGGCTGTCAGGGGCGTGGTTTCGGCAGGCTTGAGCACCACCGTGTTGCCGCAGGCGAGCGCCGGCGCCACCTTCCAGGCAGCCATCAGCAACGGAAAATTCCAGGGAATAATCTGGCCGGCCACGCCCACGGGCCGGGCTGTGCGGCCGGGAAATGCGTAGTCGGCCTTGTCCGCCCAGCCCGCATAATAAAAGAAGTGCGCCGCGGCCAGGGGCACGTCCACATCGCGCGACTCGCGAATGGGTTTGCCACCGTCCATCGACTCGACGACGGCAAACTCGCGCGCCCGTTCCTGCAATATGCGTGCAATGCGATAAATATATTTGCCGCGTGTCGCGGCCGATAGTTTCGACCAATGCTTTCGATAGGCCTGGCGCGCCGCCTTGACGGCCCGATCCACGTCGGCCGGGTTTGCCTCTGCCAGTTCAGACAGCTTGTCTTCCGACGCGGGGTTGATGGTCGCGAAGTACTTGCCGGAATCGGGCTCGACAAACTCGCCGCCGATGAACAGACCATAACGATCGAGTATGCGTACGTGGTCCGTGGACTCCGGGGCCGGTGAATAGGTCCAGTCCGTGTTGAACTCCAGCCTGCTGTCCTGGTCTTTATTGCTCATGATTAGTCCTGGGAAAAATAATCCGCTGACTGATAAGCGCCCGTTTGCTGCTTGACGATCTGCATCAGCACGTCGTTGGCGAGACTGCTGGCGCCGAAACGGAACCAGTCGGGTGACATCCAGGCCTGGCCCAGCGTTTCCCGCAGCATAATCAGATAATGCACGGCCAGCTTGGCCTTCGATATGCCGCCCGCCGGCTTCATACCCACCATGCGCCCGGTTTCGCGGTAGTAGTCACGAATCGCCTGCAGCATCACCAGGGTTACCTCCATGGTCGCAGCAGGCTGAATCTTGCCAGTCGACGTCTTGATGAAGTCAGCACCGGCATGCATAGCCAGCATGCTGGCACGGCGCACGTTGTCCAGCGTGTTCAGTTCGCCGGTTTCAAGAATTACTTTCAGGTGCGCGTCTCCACATGCCTCCTTGACCGCAACGATTTCATCAAAAACATGCTGGTAATCGCCGCGCAGAAACGCGCCTCGGGAAATGACCATGTCTATCTCGTCTGCGCCTTCTGCCACCGCCTGGCGCGTCTCGCTGAGCTTGCAAGCCAGGTCGGTCATGCCGCTGGGAAACCCGGTTGCCACCGAAGCCACATGAATGCCGGATCCGCCAAGTGCGGCACGTGCCACCGATACCATTGTCGGGTAAACGCAGACCGCCGCTACTTTCGGCAGGTCGGGCAGCACGGCATGCAGATGCAGTGCCTTCGCGCATAGCTGGCGAACTTTTCCTGGCGTATCCTGCCCCTCCAGGGTCGTCAGGTCGATCATCGACAAGACCATCTTCAGTGCCGCGACCTTGGAGTCTTTCTTAATGCTGCGAGTGCGAAAACGGGCCGCACGCTCGACAACACCCACCTCGTCGACGCGGGGCACGCGACTCAGGTCGGGCAGCAGGGGCATGGGCAATTTGTCAGCGGCAGCGTTCATAACAATGGTATCGATTCTGGATTATGTTCAGGGACAGCCGCCCCGGACTTTCAAGTATACTGCACCGTCCGCGCTACCGGGACGCTCCTGCACAGTTACTGCTAGCAAGCCATGGCCAAGCTCTACTTCTATTATTCGTCGATGAACGCAGGCAAGTCGACTGCGTTGCTACAGTCTAGCTATAACTACAAAGAGCGCGGCATGAACACGCTCGTGTTCGCCCCGAAAATCGATGATCGCTACGGCGCCGGCAAGGTCAAGTCGAGAATCGGCCTCGAATCTCCGGCCATCAATTTTTCAGCAGAAGATAATCTCCTGGCAATTACCCGCCGTCACATGCAGGACGAACCCCTGCATTGTGTGATGGTGGACGAAGCACAGTTTCTGACCCGCCAACAGGTATTCGAGCTTGGAGAAATTACCGATCAAATGGAGATTCCCGTGCTTGCTTTCGGGATCCGTACTGATTTTCAGGGCGAACCGTTTGAAGGCAGCAAGTATCTGCTGGCCTGGGCCGACAACCTCAAAGAGTTAAAAGCAATCTGTCATTGCGGTAAGAAAGCCACAATGGTTATTCGCATGGATGCACAGGGCAACACCGTGACAGAAGGAGCGCAAGTGGAAATCGGCGGCAACGACCGCTATATATCAATGTGCAGGCGACATTTTAAGAAAGCCTTTCACGATAACTCCTAGCCCGGCTGTCATACCCTAACCATGCCTTCACGCCGTTTATATTCCCGCGATGTCTTCGATCTTGGACAGTTTTTCAACCTGTCGCATGACATGCTTTGTATCGCCAGTATGGACGGGTATTTCCAGCTCGTGAACCGCGCGTTCGAGGACACGCTCGGATACTCATCGGACGAACTCCTGGCCAAGCCTTTCCTGGAGTTTGTCCATCCCGACGACATAGAACCCACCCTGCGTGAAATGGAAAACCTTGCCGGAGGTGCACCAACCCTGGCGTTCGAAAACCGCTATCGCTGCGCCGACGGCAACTACAAGCGCTTGCGGTGGATTGCTTATCCCAAAGCCGAAGAGGCGCTCATTTATGCCGTGGCGCGCGACATGTCAGAGCGTGACCGGCTGATCGATCGCCTGCGTAACATCTCACCGGTCGATGGACTCACTGGCCTGGCGACCCGGCAGATTTTTGAAAATCAGCTCAAGAAAGAATGGCATCGCGAGCAGCGATTTCATCAACCGCTCACCATTGCCCTGGTCGATGCCGATGAGTTTGGTGCCTACAACAGCGAACATGGGCACACGGCAGGCGATGAAGCAATACGTGCCATTGCATCGACACTGCGCAGAAATTTTCATAATGCGGGGGACCTGGCCGCACGCACGGCGGGCGACAAGTTCGGTCTGATCCTGCCGGGTACCGATGCCGGCTCGGTGGCGGCGGATGCCGAGCGCGTGCGCGACGAAATTGAGCGACTGGATATTCCGCACCCGCTGGAAAAAAATGCGCCGCGCGTCACGGTCAGCATTGGTATCGCTTCGGCGATCCCCGCCGATGGCATGCAGGCCCAGGAACTTTTGCAGCGGGCCGAGGAAGCCGTCAAGACCGCCAAGGACCTGGGCCGCAACCAGGTCGTGGTGAATGAGCCTGCGCAATCGGGGGCTACTGACGCCAGTTAGTCTGCGTCAACAGGATCCTGGTGAATCAGCACGTCTGCACCCGGGTACAAACGAATGATTTCGGCTTCTACCTCATCGCTTATGCTGTGTGCTGCCGCGAGACTGATGTCGGCTGCCAATTCCAGGTGCAGCTGGATGATGTGGGTCTGTCCTGATCGGCGCATACGCAATTCGTGAATACCGCTTACCTCCGGGTGCTTGCGCGCAATTTCAACGATATTGGCTTTTTCTTCTTCGGGCAGTTCCCGGTCCATGAGCATGTCGACGGAATCGCGGCCGATCTGCCAGGCGCTGTACAGAATGAATATTGCTATGAGTATGGCTATCAACGGGTCGACACCGCGTACGCCAAGGCCAGCCAGAAAGAGCGCCACGATAATGCTCAGGTAGGTCAGCAGATCGGCGACATAGTGCAATGAATCTGCGCGAATCGCGGTGGAGCCTGTAACTTTGATGGCATGTCGCTGAATTGCAATGAGAACCAGGGTGGCCAGCGCGGCGAACACCATAACGCCGATACCGATATCTGGCCGCAGTACGGGCTGCGGATGGATCAGACGGTCAACCGCATGTAGCACCAGAAAAAGCGCCGAGCCTGCCACAAAAGCCGATTGCGCGAGGCCTGCCAGAGGTTCGGCCTTGCCGTGCCCGAAACGATGCTCGTCATCAGCAGGTTGCAATGAATAGCGAACCGCTGCCAGGTTGAGTAACGATGCCAGTCCATCCATCATCGAATCAATCAGCGATGCCATGACGCTGACCGACTCGGTGATCCACCATGCACCGAGTTTCACCACTATCAGTACCGCCGCAGTCGTTACTGACGCCCGTGTGGCAAGACGCAGGAGTCGTGCATTACTGGCTGGATTCGCCTGGGTCGCAACCACGTCTTTATTCCTTAGCAGTCGGCTCGCTCACTGCCCGACAACGAACCAGGTAACGAAAACTTGCCCGCATCGGGTTGTACTCCATGGGACCGAAGGGGCGCTTGTCGACAATTTCGTAGCCGTTGGAGCAGGCGCCACGCATAGCAAGCCATTCCGATAACCAAAGCATGCGCACAGCCTCTCCCTGCGGGTCTGTCGACGTGAAACCCGGCGCTTCACCGGATTCGAATATGTATTCGCTCGCTGAACCTTCGACTGCCACCAGGCGGCTATGACTATGGCGCTCGAAACCGTCCGGGCCCTGCGCGGCACATGCGGCGGCACCCAGGCACAAAATGAGCAATTTGGCGCGTTTTACCATCGACCGACTATAGTCAACGCCGGATTACTTTGCAGCCGTTCGGGGAACCGTTACTCTCGATCCCTCGCAAACACGGATAAACAGACCATGACAGCGATGAGGAAATTCGGCCTGTGCGCGATCACTGTATGCTGGCTTGCCGCCTGCGCCAGCCCGCCGCAATTGCTGCCCCAGGCAGAAAATTCCTGGTACTTGCAGGGCCAGGCAGACCTGGCGCAAGCCCTTGCTCACAGGCCACCCGGTAACCGTGCTGTCAACGTAATTCTTTTTATCGGTGATGGACTGGATATTTCGACCATCACCGCCGCACGAATTCTGGAAGGTCAGCAGCGAGGCGAGCCAGGCGAAGAGAATTTTCTGAGCTTCGAGTCATTTCCCTACACAGGACTTGCCAAGACCTACAACACCAACCAGCAAACCCCGGACTCGGCGGGCACCGCAACCGCGATGCTTGCCGGTGTCAAGACCAAGGCCGGTGTTATCGGCCTTGCCGACGGGGTTGTACGTGGCAGCTGCGCGTCGGCACGCGAACATGCCGTGGATTCAATCTTCGACCTGGCCGAACAGGCAGGTCTCGCAACCGGGATTGTGACCACAGCAAGAATCACTCATGCGACACCGGCGGCGGCTTATGCACATGTGCCGGAACGGAAATGGGAAGTCGACTCGCAGATTCCTGATGCACAGCGCTCATGCAAAGACATCGCCAGGCAGTTGGTGGAGTACCAGCCGGGCGATGGCATTGACGTCATTTTCGGTGGCGGGCGCCGTCACTTCATGCCCGGCGAACACAAAGACCCTGAGTACCAGGACCGGCGCGGGCACCGCATGGACGGTGCCGATCTCATCGAGACCTGGCGCGAAGGCGCTGGTGCCTCCGCCCGATATATCTGGAACCGCGCACAGTTCGACGCCCTCGCCAGCAATCCGCCGGGACAAGTATTGGGACTGTTCGAGAGAAGTCATATGCGGTACGAGGCGGATCGATCGAAGGACATTGCCGGAGAGCCGTCCCTGAGCGAAATGACTGCCAAGGCAATCTCCCTGCTGCAACGAAACCCACGGGGCTATTTCCTGCTCGTTGAAGGAGGGCGTATCGACCATGGTCACCACGACGGCAATGCCTATCGGGCGCTGACGGACACCATCGCCTTTGCCAGAGCCGTCGGCGCAGCCAAACGCTCGACCCGCGTGCAGGACACCCTGATCATCGTCACATCGGACCACGGGCACACCTTGCGCATTGCGGGTTACCCCACGCGCGGCAACCCCATACTTGGCCTGGTCGTGGAGAACGGTGCTGATGGCGAACCTGCAACCCAGGCAATGACCGACCTGACGGGCCTGCCTTACACAACGCTGGGTTATCAAAACGGACCGGGCTACCACGGCGCCAGCGACGTCCAGCCCGAGGGCCCCAAGCGCTGGCCCCACTCACCCGCATCGGCGCGCCCCGCGAGCAATGGCCGCGCTGATCTTTCGTCAATTGATACGGCCCATCCCGATTATCTGCAGGAAGCGGGCATTCCCACTTATGGTGTCGACAAACAGGGCGTGGTGACGGGCTCCGAGACCCACTCTGGGGGTGACGTACCAATTTACGCATCAGGACCGGGCGCCCATCTGCTCAGTGGTGTACACGAGCAAAACTATATTTTTCATGTGATGCGCTTTGTACAGGGATTGTAAGAGTTTCCAAAGCGCTGTCGACAGCCCACCAGTTGGCTTCTATGCTTTGAGGATGAGCCAGTTGCTCATTAGAAGAACAAGAAACCATGCCGGGTAAACCCAAACAATTAAACTATTTTGAGCGCTTCCTGACATTGTTTACGGTAGTGCGCCCCGGCGAAGGGCACTGCATTTATCTGCTGGTGTTGAAGGGCTTCCTGCTGATGTTTTCCTACTACATGCTGAAGCCGGTTCGTGAAACGCTGTTACTTACGGATGCCAACGCTGAAATCGGCAGCTATTCGTCCGCACTTTCTGCAACACTGTTGCTGGCAATCATTCCCATCTACAGTTTTTTTTATCGCCGCACAAATCGTAACCTCCTGACCCAGCGCATCACGATATTTTTTATCGCCAACCTGCTGATCTTCTATGTGCTCGGCAAATGGGGATTACCTCTTGGCGTGGTGTTCTTCGTCTGGCTGTCAATATTCAACCTGATGATCATCGCCCAGTTCTGGGCATTTGCCACAGACATTTTCAATGCCAAGACAGGCCAGCGATTGTTTGCCCTCATTGCCGTGGGTGTCTCACTGGGCGCCACACTGGGCGCGATTGCCTCGGCCCAGCTGGCGGCGATGATCAGTCCCTACGAAATTATGCTGGTGGCTGCGCTAATCCTCTGCCTGCCGCCGATCCTCAGTAATCGTGCGGAGCGTGCGGTGCCGGATGAATCACGCGGTGATCGCGGCCACAAGGACGATAGCGCCTCTGATCATTCCCTCGGTGGCTTCATTGTGGTCGCCAAGGATCGCTACCTCACACTGATTGCGATCTTTATCGTGCTGGTCAACTGGATCATGACCACCGGTGATTTCATCCTGCGCTCATGGGTCACAAGACACGCCGAGGCTGTTGTAGCAGCCAGTGGCGCTGCGACACTTACCAAGGGCGAATTTATCGGCCATTTTTTTGGCAATTTTTTCGCCTGGGTTTCGGTACTGAGCCTGCTGATTCAGCTATTCCTCGTGTCGCGGATTTTTCGCTATTTCGGCATCCGCATTGCGGTCATGATCATGCCCGCATTGTTCATCCTGAGTTACGGCATCATTGGTTTCATTCCGATTTTCACCATTATTCAGTGGGTGCGTACATTTGAAATCAGCACCAACTACTCCCTGCAGAATACGACCCGCCATGCCTTGTTTCTGCCGACCACCCGCTCAGGAAAGTATGAAGGTAAAACCACGATAGATACGTTTTTCTGGCGCTTCGGCGACATGATCCAGGCCGGCGCGATCTTTGCCGGGATTCATTGGTTTGGCTTCGCGGAAACGGAGTTCGCGTTTTTCAATATGGCCCTGGCGCTGCTTCTGCTGGCCGTGGCATACCTTATAGGCATCCATTACGAAGAACTTATGCTGCACAACGTAAGCAGTACGCCGCCGCTTCTGAAACGCTCTTTGCCGGATATGCTGGCCTATCCCGGCCAGGCCATCCTGCACCAGCTGGACGAAGACAGTTTCATTGATGCCGACCCCGGCGATATCCTGGTCTATCGTGCACGGCTGGCCGGCGGAGCAGACCTGCCAAACTGGCTGCAGTTCGACGCCGCGGCACTTGCTTTCAGGGGCACTTTCCCACCGGAACAGGAAGAGCCGATCGTCGTTGAAGTAACCGCAACCGACATCGACGGGCTGTCAGCCAGCGACACCTTCCGCATCACTCCATCCTGACAGTACTTCTGCTTGCTTGAGGATTTCATCCCGGCGTTTGAGCAATGCCCGGAGCTGCTTGCGCTCCAGCAAGTCGCCAACGAGATTGTGCAAAGTCTCCCGATCCAGGGCCTGCAGTCGCTGCTGCAACCTCGCTGGCATGCGCACGCGCGAATCTTTGTAAATCGGCGGCCGGCCCCGATGCGTGCGAAACGAACGGGAATGATCGATAAGACGCACGGTGCCCCATTCGCGATCAAACAGCACATTGGTCTGATTGCGATCCTCGTTGTAAATCAGGATATCTAATATGCGCATCAGGTCGTATTGTTCCTGGATATCGCACAAGGGGTATATGGGCACATTCTGCTCGCGACGCTCCAGGTCGCTGATGGAGTTTTCCACCCAGAACTGTAACGCGCCAAGGCGACCATCAAACTCGCGCTCCACGGTGACGGGAACCATGTCGATACCAAGAAACTTATCGATGCGATAGGCGGCGATATCATTTTTGTAGCTGTCGGCGATATTAAGCCGAAAATTTGCCCGCGTTCCGGTGCCGCCACTGGTGTCGGTATCCTCGCTCTTGAAAACTGCGCGCAGGGTAGTGTCACCCTGGCTCAGCGTGAGCCGCAAGGGGCGGGTAACACCCATGCCGAGCTCTTCGCTCTCGACGACTTCGGCACTGGCAAGAAATGCCTCGATGTCCTCGTCGCTCATGCCGGCCGGTCGTTTGCCCACGCTGCGATTTTCCACATCCGGCTCCGACCACAGCTCTTCGTCGGCGTAATAGACCCGTAAACCCTGACCGCTGATTTCCAGCGCGGACGGGCGGCCTTCGTAGTAGGGCAGCATGCCGGTATCCATCATGATCACGCGGCCATCCAGTCGGCTCGTGACACGGCGCGTCGCCGTCGGTGTATGACCTATGGCCACGCGCCTCGCACCGAGGTTGCCAAGCGCCGCCTCGGCCCGGAGAGACTCCCACAGCGGATGGCACCAGGCGCTGCCCCGATACCACAGCGGGCCCTGATCGCTGAAGATCAGTGCGGCCTGCAACCCAGCAAATTTTTCAAGTTGCTCTTGCAATTCGGGGCTAAGAACCTGGCCCTTGGGTGCTGCAAGCAACGGTGTGGTCACTGTCGATGCGCCGGCTTCCCGGGCGGCCTGCATTTGCGCCGATGCTTGCGCACCCGCTGCCAGCCTTTGCTTCACGGCCAGCAGTCTGGCGTCATGATCATCGTCGCTGGCAAAGATACCTGCGTTGATCAGCGCCTTGCTCAATTCAAAATAGGCCCGCAACTCCTTGTGCATTTGCGCGTTAAGGCGCTCGCCAGGCATGCGTGCAGTGACAGGCGGTAAACCACCGTGCACGAATATGGTGTCATTGACGCGGATAAGAAACGGCAATTGCGCAATCCACTTGCCGTAAGGCCCACTGATGGAGAACGCCTTGCGGTGGGCGAAGTATCCCGGTGGATAGCGCTTCGCAAACATCGCCCGCACGGCCGCTTCATCAGGCGATGTGCCCGCCTGCGCAGCCTCGCCCGCCCCATCCGGAGATGGGTCCGGCTGGCTCGCCAGGTAGGCCTTAAACACCCGCTCCCGCTCGCGGGGGTCTTCCTCTGCAGCAAATGCCGCGTATTCTTCCGCGGACACATAACGCAGATCGTCAGTAATGTTCATGACTTCGTGATTACCGGGCACCACGTGCACCCGTCCACCCGCCTGACGCGCCTCGTTCTGCAAGCGCATGAGCAGATCCATTATCTTGCGGGATTCCGCGCCACGATCGACGAGATCACCAACGCTGACGAAATGGGCGTCGCCGCCAATCCAGCGACCTTCGGCATTCATGAGCCCGGTGCCGCGCAGTAAAGCCTGCAACTGCGGTAATGCGCCGTGAACATCGCCAACGGCCACCACTCGATTAACGTCCTGGAATGACCAGGGCGGCTGCTCGCCACTCGCCGCTGCTGCGCAGACCGTAAAGGGCGCCAGGGCCAGCATTAACAGCATTCGCGTTATGAGGTTTTTCAAGCTCGCATCCCCGCTAAGATGAGTTCGCAACCCTGTGGGCTGTTCTTTTTTCGACATGATTTAAGTTTAGACGGTTCCACCGGCGCCGGCGCCAGCCTTGTCAGGACGAGCGAGTTCTGGAAGTATCACCGGCCTGCCCGTCCCGTCGGGTGTGCCTGTCAGCCTGTCTGAGGTGTTGAATTGGTTCGCTTAATCACAGTCTTTTTCCTGATCTTCGCCTGCACGATCATCTCGTCCGGCGCCTGGGCCCAGGAGAGCGGTAATCGGTCGTACCTTTCGGTGCTGGGAAGTTATGTCGACGATGACCAGGACCGCAACGTGGACGACGGCCTGACCGGCGGCCAGTTCGCCATCGGCATCCCCTTCAGGGATGCGTGGAGCATCGAGCTGTTCGGACTGTATAACGACTTCAATGCCGACGGCTTCGACAACGACCAGGAACAAACCGGCCTCGGCGTTGGCTTGATCCGCTGGTTTAACCGCAGCGGACTCCTTTCCCCGTACGCTGGTATTGCCGGCGGCTATGCCGACACCAAGAAGACCGCGGGACGGGATGAGTCGTCGCCTATGACTTCCGGGGCGCTGGGTATGCTGCTGGGTTTTGGCGATTCCTCTTTTGCCTGGCGCAGCGAAGTCCGCTACCGGCGCGTACTCGAAGACGTTGCGCTGAGTGACATATATCTCAGCTCTGGTCTGCAATGGTCATTCGGTGCACGGCGCGACCGCGGATCCGGCGGGTCGCGATCCGACAGCGATGGCGACGGGGTAGCCGACGCTTTCGACTTGTGTCCCGACAGCAGCGCCACTGTCGTAGACGCACGCGGTTGCCCGGAGGCAGACAACGACCTCGACGGTGTCGTAAATCGACTCGATCGCTGCCCGCGCACCCCCAGAAACGTCAAGGTAAACAGCCGCGGCTGCCCGCCGGACAGCGACCGGGATGGCGTCATTGATGCCCTGGATGCTTGCCGCGGCACGCCCTGGGGCACCGGCGTGGACGAGCGCGGTTGTCCATTGTTTAGCGATGCGGACGGTGATGGCGTCCCGGACACCGACGACCAATGCCCGAATACCGCTGCCGGAGTGCCTGTCGCATCCAATGGTTGCCCCATCCCCCAACGCATTGCTTTGCCGGGCGTGGTTTTTGACAACAACTCGAGTCAGCTCAAGGCCAGCAGCCGCGCCACGCTGAATGATGTTGCCGACATCCTCAAGGCCAACCCGGGCCTGCGTGCCGAGGTGGCCGGCCACACCGACAGCCTGGGTGACGCGGCTTATAACCAATGGCTTTCCCAGCGCCGCGCCCAGACGGTACGCGACTACCTTGTGGGTCGCGGTATCGCAGCTGATCGTTTGACCGCCCGGGGCTACGGCGAATCCGAACCTGTTGCAGCTGATGCCAGCGCCGCCGGGCGCGCCCGCAATCGTCGCGTCGAGCTCAGAATCATGGAGCAGTAAGCAAACGCCGGGCCTGGCGCCCGGCGTTGCCCTGACCCTTGTACTTAGTCAGGCTTGCGCCTAACGCTTTTTCCTGCGGGTCGTTTTTTTCGCCTTTTTCGCTACCTTGCGCCTGGCCGGCTT
The DNA here is from genome assembly GCA_041565075.1 of Gammaproteobacteria bacterium. Classification (GTDB taxonomy): domain Bacteria; phylum Pseudomonadota; class Gammaproteobacteria; order Steroidobacterales; family JABDLF01; genus JABDLF01. The sequence continues at coordinate 768 of JBFGOQ010000015.1, read as the reverse complement.
CTTGCGCGCCGTCTTTTTCGCCTTCTTGCTTACCTTGCGCCTGGTTTTGCGTTTAGCGGGTTTTTTCCGCGTCGTCTTTTTCGCCTTCTTGCTTACCTTGCGCCTGGTTTTGCGTTTGGCGGGTTTTTTCCGCGTCGTCTTCTTGCTGGTCGTTTTCCTGCGCGTGCTCGTCTTCTTCCTGGCCGCCTTCTTGCGCCGCGCCGGCTTTTTCTTCGCCGTCTTCTTGCGTTTGGTCTGTTCGCCCTGGTGGCTGTCGTGCCGGCGATCATCGTCGTCGTGTTGGCGGCGCTGATCTTCAACACCCAGGTGCAGGCGTGGTTCAGCGACCGGGTTCGCACCGCCGTCGAAAACTCAGTCGTCGTGGCCGACGCCTATTTGGCCGAACATAAGCGGGCGATCGCCGCCGATGCGGTGGCGATGGCGCAAGACCTGAACCGAACGTGGCCGCGCTTCGTCGCCGACCTGCCGTCGGTCGAACGGACGGTGGAAGTTCAGGCGGCGCTACGCTCTCTGCCGGAGGCGATCGTCTTCGATTCTACCGGCCAAATAATCGCGCGAGCCGGCTTGACCGTTTCGCTCGAGCTCGAGCGGCCATCGGCATCGGCAGTGCAACAGGCCGAGCGCGGCGAAATCGTCATCCTAACCAGCGATGCCGAAGACCGAGTCCGCGCCTTGATCGGTCTCGACACCGTTCCGAGCGCCTATTTATATGTCGGCCGATTTGTCGATTCGAACGTGCTGCGCCATGTCGACCGCTCGCAACAGGCG
>JBFGOQ010000014.1:0-49745 GCA_041565075.1 Gammaproteobacteria bacterium | reverse complement strand
GGACAGCGCCAGACCTGCGAGGTGGCGATGCGTAAATCTCAAATACAGCAGGCGTTCGTAAGCAAGCAGCCAATAGCACAGGATTACCCAGACGAGAACTTTAACTACGGGCCCTCCCGACTCCAGAAAATCCGATGTCGAATAAAACAGGTTTAAAAGAAACTGCATGAACGTCAGTCAGAGTTGGCCAATTGAACTCTTCGTCAATTATTCCTGGAGCGAGCTATATTTCAGTCCACCCCTAGTGTATGCAATTCTCTGGCAATTGCATCCTGCGAGGTGGTGCGCCTTGCCAGCAGGCTGTAAAACACCGGCACGACAAAAAGTGTGAGTAATGTGGCAAAACTGACGCCAAAGAAAATCACGACACCAAGAGTGGTTCTAGCTTCCGATCCGGCGCCTGCTGCCAGCATCAAGGGAATCGAGCCCATTACGGTCGAAATGGCCGTCATAACCACCGGCCGGAATCGTATGCGAGAACCTTCAAGGATAGCTGTCGTAAACGCCTTGCCATCGTTGCGCACCTGATTGATGAATTCCACGATCAAGATCCCATTCTTGGTGGCAATCCCGATGAGCAACACTATGCCAATCTGGCTGTAGATATTAACCGCTTTTCCGGTCAGGCTGAGGCCAATTAATCCGCCCGCCATCGCGAGCGGCACTGTCATCATAATCACCAGCGGATGTACAAAGCTCTCGAACTGTGCCGCCATGACAAGAAACACCACCAGCAGCGCAAGACCGAACAGGAAATACAGTTTGCCGGAGGCTTCCTTGTATTCCAGCGACTCACCCTGGTAGCCGATCTGCGCTGACGCCGGAAGCTGTTCACGCACCACGCCTTCCAGAAACGTCAACGCCTCGCCAAGGCTGAAGCCCGGCGCCAGGTTGGCGCTGATGGTGACAGCACGCAGACGGTTATAACGATTAAGCGTCCCGGGACCGGCCAGGGTTTCAAGATCGGTCAGGTTGCCGATCGGCACCAGTTCACCGCTACGTTCAGAGCGTACATAAATGTTCTGCAGATCTTCCGGGCTGGCGCGCTGGCCGTCAGCCGCCTGCACGATGACATCATACTCCTCGCCACCTACCACATAGGTCGTTACTTGCTGCTCACTCATCATGGCTTGCAGGGTGCGACCGATGTTCTGGATGGAAACACCCAGCGCGGCGGCGCGATCCTTGTTAATGCGCACCAGGACCTGGGGCTGCGTGTCCAGCAGATTGGAATCCACCCTGACCAGGCCTGGGTGATCTTCAGCCGCCGCAATAACGATATCCCGCCACTCGGCCAGTTCAGAATAACTGGTCCCGCCCAATACAAATTGTACGGGTTGCCCGCCGCCGCCCCGCGATATGCCGGAACGCATGAAAGTGAATACGCGCAGGTCGGGCACTTCACGCCAGCTTTGCTCCAGCTGACGGCGAACTTGCTCAGTCGTCATTTCGCGGTCGGTCCAGGGCGATAAGGTCACGTAAATAATGCCGGCATTTGCCGTGTTGGAGCCCCAACCGGGCACGCGCACGACGGCGCGCTGGATGATTCCGGCGTCGATCAGCGGTTGCATTGGCGGCTCGAGTTTCAGGACTTGTTCCACCATGTGCGCATAGCTCGTGCCTTCCGGTGCCTGGATTCGGGCGAGGAAAGTGCCCTGGTCTTCCTGCGGTGCGTACTCCTGGGGCAGTGCCTGGAACAACGCAAAGGCGCCGGCAGCAATTCCTGCGGTGGCCACCACAACCAGCCAGCGCAACTGCAGTACCCTGCCAAGCAGGCGCATGTAGGCACCGGAAACACGCGCAAAAAACTTCTCCAGCATGCGCTCTGCTCGCGTTTCTTTCTCGCGGGGCTGGAGAAATCGCGAACACATTACCGGTGTAAGCGATAAAGCAAGGAAGCTTGAGAAAACAACTGCTGCACTGATAGTGACAGCAAGCTCCGAGAAGATCATTCCGATATTGTCCTTGAGGAACATAACCGGCGCGAATACGGCAACCAGCACCAAGGTCGTGGCAATTACCGCAAAAGCAACCTGGCGGCTACCCTTGACTGCAGCCAGTAATGGCGAATCTCCAAGCTCGATACGCCGGTGTATATTCTCGAGTACCACTATGGCGTCATCCACAACCAGGCCGATGCAAAGTACCAGGGCCAGCAAAGTGATCAGATTGACGCTGTATCCGAAGGCGGCCAGCACGATAAATGAGGCGGTAAGGCACACCGGGATGGTCACCACCGGGATAAGTGTCGCCCGAATCGTGCCAAGAAATAACAGGATCACTAAACCAACCAGCACGGTCGTTATTGCAATGGTGCGATATACAGCGGCAATTGCCTCGCGGATATACAGGGAATCATCGCTGCTTGCGATCAAGCGCATGCCCGGTGGCAAATCCTGATTAATACGGGTAATTTCCGCCTTTACAGCAGTCAATACTTCAACCGTATTGGCAGTCGATTCTTTGACAATGCCCATGCCCACAGTGTTCTGCGCGTTGGCCCGATACAGGCTGCGCAGGTCCCGGGAGGCAATCTCGACCTTGCCTACCTCACCCAGGCGAATGAGGTGGCCATCGGTTCCTATCCCGAGTACCAGTTGGCGAAAGTCTTCGGCGTTGCGGTAATTCCTGTCAACGCGCACCGGAAATTCACGCTGCGAAGAATCCAGGCGGCCCGCCGGCAACTCGATGTTCTCCCGGCGCAGCGCGCTTTCGATGTCAGTCACAGTGAGGTTACGTGCAGCCAGCGCCTGGCGATCCAGCCAGATTCGCATCGACGGCCTGCCCGAACCGCTGATTCCGACCCGGGATACACCGGAAATCACTGCAAAGCGATCGCTGATATAACGCTCGGCATAGTCGGAAAGGTCCATCGGGCTCATGGACTCACTGCTGAGGCTCAGGAATAAAACCGGGCGCGCGTCGGAATCCTGCTTTGAAACTCTGGGCGGCTCCACGTCATCAGGCAGGCGACGAGTAGCGCGTGCGACGCGGTCACGCACGTCATTCGCTGCATCGTCAATGTCACGGTCAAGGTCGAACTCGATGGAGATTCTCGAACGGCCATCGCTGCTGCTCGAGCGCATACTCTTGACGCCCGCAATACCACTTATTTCAGCTTCCAGCATTTGCGTCACGCGGCTTTCGATAACTTCTGCCGATGCGCCCGCATAACTGGTGTCCACAGAGATTACCGGCGGCGTGATATCCGGGTATTCCCGAACCGGCAACTCGAGAAATGACAAAGCGCCAAAGGCGAGTAATAGCAGGCTCATCACGGTTGCCAGAACCGGGCGCCTTACGGATATATCCGATAACAGCATAGTCTCAGCCAGAGTTGTCGTTGCGGATAGCAGTGCGCTTGCCGGGCGCTGATGCTTCCTGGTCTGCAGGACCGATGACTTCTACAGGTGTGCCGTCGCGCACCTTGATAATGCCTTCGCTGACTACTTGTACACCGGGACTCAGACCGTCCAGAATTTCCACCAGGCCACGGCGTCGCGCCCCCGTCAAAACCACCTGGCGTGCAGCGCGTCCCTGCCCGTCAATTTTGAACACGTAAGCTTCATTCCCGACCTGAACCACCGAGCCTTCTGGCACAACCAGCGCTTCGCGCTGCCGAGTTATCAGTCTCACGGTCATAAGCATCCCGGGGCGCAAGGCCTGGTCCTGATTGTCAATTGCGGCACGCACCACAATGGCACGAGTAACGGGATCTACGCGCGAACCAATCGAATTAACCACACCGGTAAACTCGCGCTTACCATAAGCGGCACTCCGTGCCGCAATTGCCTGTCCCTTTGCAAGGTCGGCAAGCGCCGTTTCGGGCACGGTAAAATCAAGTTTAATTACTGAAATGTCATCGAGCGTTGCAATCGCCGTACCCGGTGTTATCAGCGTGCCTTCACTAACCTGTCGGAAACCAAGCAGACCCGCAAATGGCGCACGCACCAGTCTGTCCTGGAGGCGTGCAACAATCGTGTTGAGGCGTGCGCGCTCAGCATCTACTCGCGCCTCTGCCTCATCCAGGTTGGACGCTGACACGACGTTTTTGGCACGCAGGTCCTTGAGCCGGTTGCGCTGGTTTTCAGCGTCACGCAAATTAGCCTGAGCCTCGGCCAATTGCGCCTGTTCTTCCTCATTGGTGAGTTCAACCAGCACGGTACCTGCCTCGACGAATTGTCCGTCATCGAAGTGCACTTTGCCCACTGTATCCGTCACTTTGGCCGTCAGCGTCAGTGACTCGTTGGCCCGGGTCGTCCCCAATGCTTCGATGGTATCGGCCAAAACCTGCAATTGCGCGGGTACGGCGACCACCTTTACAGGACCGCCATCACGGCCCCGCTGGGAACCCGATGAGCCTTCGTCCGAACTGCAGCCAACAACCGAAAGGGCCAGCATTAGCAACAGACCAAACAGGTGAGCCGCTGTGCTGCTCAGGTGCACTGCGTAGCGAATGTGGACTGGCCTCACGGCGCCACGGCCCCGGAATCTGGCCGGCGCGGATCTGCACAACCGTAGAAAATACCGTTGCTGAACGACAATGTTTCCAGCGCCCCTAACGCACTGCTCCTGCGCACATCATGACCACGTGCGGCCAGTAACTTCAGGGTATCAGGGTTAACGGCCCCCTCATGCTGCAGGATGTCTGGCAACCATTGGTGGTGAATGCGTGGCTGGTGCGTGGCGTCCGCGATGTTCATGCCATGATCGATCACGTTCACCAGGAGCTGTAATACGGCTGTGATTATCCGGCTGCCACCCGGGCTGCCGGTAGCCAGGAAAGGTTCACCGTCCTTGAAAACCAGGGTCGGCGTCATGGAACTCAAAGGCCGCTTGCCGGGCTCCACCGCATTGGCTTCGCCTCCTAACAGGCCGAAGGCGTTGGGTACGCCGGGCTTTGCGGAAAAGTCATCCATCTCATTATTGAGCAGAAAGCCCGCACCGTTAACAGTGATTCCGGAACCGTAAGAAAAGTTCAGGGTGTAGGTGCTGGCAACCACGTTGCCGCTACGATCCATCACAGAGAAATGCGTGGTATCGAAGCCCTCCGGCCGTGGCGCGGTGCCGGGATTCACCTCTGCTGACTTGCGCGCCTTCGTCATATCGATGCCATTGGCCAGTTCACGCGCATACGACTTGCTGGTCAGCCACTCGACCGGTACGTCATAGAAGTCCGGATCGCCCAGATGCTCGCTGCGATCAGCATACGCCAGGCGCATTGCTTCTGTGAGCAGATGCAGATGATCGGCCGAACCGGAGCCCATCTCCGACACCGGGAAATTCTCCAGAATATTCAGCATCTGGATGACGTGTATGCCGCCCGATGAAGGCGGCGGCATAGAAACTATTTCATGCCCACGATAACTGCCGCGCACGGGTTCACGCTCGACGACTCGGTAGCTGGCAAGATCCTGCATGGTAATGAGCCCGTCATTGGCCTGCATATCGGCGACGATCTTGCGGGCGATTGCGCCCTCGTAAAACGCCTGGGGGCCATTACGCGCAATCCGCTTGAGCGTCCATGCGAGGTCTTTCTGGACGAACTTTTCACCTGCCTCATAGGGCATTCCTCCGGCTTTGAAAAAGGCTTCCCGAGTGGCAGGATTTCTGAGCAAACGTTCGCGTCTGCGTTTCAGGCTGTCCGACAAGTCGTAACCCACAACAAATCCATCGCGCGCAAGCGCTATGGCAGGCCTGATGACCTCAGACCACTTCATCGATCCAAAACGCTGGTGCGCATGATAAAGACCGGCGACCGTGCCGGGCACGCCAGACGCCTTGTGACTGAAGCGAACACGTCCCTGGTCAACATCCCCGTTTTCATCCAGGTACATGTCGCGAAACGCGGCGGCCGGCGCCATCTCGCGATAGTCCAGTGCGACGACCCGGGATTGCTCAGCGTCGTAAACCAGCATGAAGCCGCCACCGCCGAGATTACCTGCTCTTGGCAGCACCACGGCCAGTGCAAAACCGACCGCTACCGCCGCGTCGACGGCGTTACCACCTCGCGCGAGCACTGCAGCACCCACCTCGCTGGCAATCAGGCTTTGGCTGACAACCATGCCGCTGCGCCCGGCAACAGGATGGTGGATATCAGCGGGATCAATGATCGGTGCTTCCACCACCGGTTCGCGCGCTAACGAAACCAGTGGCAGCAACAAAATCAGGCTCAGCGCCCGTACCCGGCGCATGGTCACGCTAGCGCGCGTTGAAAGGCGAGTCATAGGATGAGTCTCCGAGGTCCCCCGATCGAAGCATAACCTATTTAGGTGCTGTCGCGGCGCCCCTAAAAGGCCTGGAATTCGGGCGTCTCGTCAGCTGCTCTCTGGGCGCCCGGCCAATCAGAAAAAACGGCCAGTAAAAGCGATTGAAGGGGCTTTAAGCTGCCTGATTAACTCTGTGGCACAGCGACGCCCTCATCGAGATCAACCGCCATTCACAATCCGGAAAATGCCGCCGGCAAAATCCACCACCAGGAGTTCCCCGGAATGATCCTCCGCAAAGGAGACAATATTGAGTCCGGACTCCAGCAGCACCTCCATACGGAACTGATTGGCACTCTCCGGAAATAAACCCCAGATCGTGCCACTGACAAAATCTCCAAAGACATACACACCCTGCAGCCCGCTCACTGCAGCACCGCGATAAACGAAGCCACCTGTCACCGACGCACCGCCGACAGGATGCGAGTAAACAGCAACCGGGAACGTCAAATCGTCTTGCGGCGGGCAATTGCTGCCATTAAAAACACTGTTAGCTTCGTAACACCGCCAGCCATAGTTGCCGCCGGCAGTAACAATATTGACTTCTTCAAAGCTGCTCTGACCCACGTCGGCCGCCCACAATGTGCCGTTGGTCTTGTCGAAGCTGAATCGCCACGGATTCCTGAATCCGAATGCGAACACTTCCGGTGCCGCGTTCGCGCCGTCGGCAAAGGGATTGTCAGGCGGAATGCTATAGGCCGTAACCGGGCTGACATCGAGACGCAAAATCGTGCCAAGAAAATTGAAGGGGTTCTGGGCATTGTCGTTCGGGTCACCGCCGCTGCCACCATCACCAAAGCCGGCGTACAGGTACTGGTCATCGGCGGCTGGCCCCGGCCCAAAAGCGAGATTACCGATATTATGATTGCTGAAAGGTTCGCTCTGCCTCAGGATTATCGTCTCGCTGGCGTCGTCCAGCGTGAGTCCGTCGGGATTGGCCAGAAAGCTGGCAATACGTGACTCGAAAGGGCTGCCGCCAGTGTACGCCAGGAAGACAGCACGGTTGTTGGCGTAATCGGGGGCAAACGCCATGCTGAGCAACCCGCCTTCTCCCGACGAGACTACCCGCGCCTGGATGCTGGCGAAAAAAGACGCGGAAGCCACAGCAGGATCGTTCTCAAACGTAATTATGCTGCCGGCGCGTTGCGTAACGTACCAGCGTGTCGCGTCACCCGGCGCCTGCACCATTGCAACAGGTTGCGTAAAAGACAGATTCGGGAATGCTTCTTGCAGGCTGATTTGCGGACTCGGAGGTGGGGTTGGCCCGGGCGTCGGCGGGGCGCTGGCCGATCCCGAAGAACCCGAGCACGCAGCAGTAAAAAGCACAAGCAGGACTGCCAGAGCAAGAGAACAGTCTGTGTGCTTCATAAACACTATTTTACCGATACTTTATTCTGTTCGCTCGCACTTCAGGCGCGAGGCCCCGGTCCAGTTTTTGCCACCCCCGGGCGGCGTACCCGGGTTGCCAACGGTGGTGAGATTGCGGCCGGGTAAAGTAACGCAAGCGGCCAGAGCTGGCATTACTGCGAGATAAAGGCCTGCTCGCAGAGTCATGTTTTTGCCTCCAGGCCAGTACGTCTTCGCATTTGAGACCTGGTTCGACCCAAATGGTTCGCTTATGAGGCCTGCAGATCAGGCCCTGGGTCTTAAGCGGCGCGCGGTCCCCCTTTCTCCCTTTCACGACGGCCGCCCGCAGGTATCACGAGCAGCGGGCATGGCGCCTGCTCCAGCACGCCTGCACTGACGCTGCCCATAAGCTTTTTAAACAAGCTCTTGCGATCATGAGCACCCATAATGATAAGTTCCACGTCGAGACGTCGCGCTTCCTTGAGAATGGTGGCGACCGGTGTGCCGCGAACCATTCGGGCTTCACATTCAATGCCCTCACTCTCGCGCGCCATCTGCGCCAGCGCTTGCAATGCCCGAAAATCATCTGCCACGTCTTCCGGAGGGGGGTCTTTTACCTCACGGCGCACCAGTTGCACACCCAGCACGTCGGGCTCGCGTGGCGCGACGTTGAGCAAGGTCATGGGCCATCCCAGGCGGCGCGCCATACGCGCCGAAGCGACTACCACTTCATCCGTGATGGCCGAAAAGTCGATCGGGACCAAGATGCGTTTCATAATTTCCTTTGCTCGCGCAATCAGGCGCGCTCCATGTCTGACAATTGAGCCGGACCGGCAAAATACAAGCCTGACCAGGCTAATGGCTTCAAGCTGTAAATGATACCGCGAACCTGTGACGAAAACGTGACTAAACTCACATTCCTTTCGACCTGCCCAGGGCTGCAAACAGGGCCATTTCGGGGGGGCACCTGAGACCGTGAATTGGTAGAATCCGAGAATGGAAAAACGAGGCTCCACAGCTGACAAGCAGGCAAGGCACACCGAAGTTAGCCGCCCGAGAGTTGTGGAAATTCAGGACTTTCTGCCGCCCCCAGCCTGCTCCGACCTGGTCGTCTTTTTCAAGGCTAATATTGGCAAGCTGGCCGCTGACAATGCGTCACCTGCATTCTCAAACCGACAGATCAACTACGGTCGCATCCCGAACGATGCGCCAATCAAGAATCTGATCAATCAGTGCCGCTGGAAAATCGCAGACGTCATTCGGGAGGCTTATGACGCCAGGCGCGTCTACCCGGACTATACCGACCTCGTGTTCTGGCCGTCCGGTAAAGGCATGGAGGTGCACGCAGATAATGTGTTTGCAGACGGCAGCCCCAATCTGTTCGCCTGGCGGACCTATTCGGCGGTCCTGTACCTCAATGACGACTATGAGGGCGGCACAACCTACTTTCCCCACCTCGACATCGAGGTGCAGCCAGCCACAGGCAAGCTCATTGCCTTCGGTGCGGGCCTCGATTACCGCCATGGCGTAAAGCCTGTAACCGCGGGTGAACGCTATACGATGCCTCTGTGGTTCACCGATAAGATCGGTTACGTCGAGCTGTGAAGACGAGATCCGGCAAAGATCACCACATTTGCTCTACGGGCCGGATTGCAGACCCATCTGTGCGGCGGGTGGTGGTAACATTGCCGCCTCCTGCCCAGGGTGGGCAGTAATTATTCCGGGTCGGGTGCGGTCTCAGCCGCGCTCCCGGGACCGAGATCTGACGAGGACTATCATGCAGAGGTTTTTTGCACGCGCAGCTTGGCGCATTCTGGCTGTGCTGATCATCGGCGGCGGCCTGTTGCAAGGCTGCGGCTCAAGCAACGACCAGGAAACGTTTTATGTCGCGCGAGCGATTAACCTGGTCACCGATTCTCCAAGCCAGGCGATCGACATTGGCGATTTGAATTTCCAGCTTACGTTTGGCATCGGCAGTGGTTACTCCAGCGCATTTGCCGGAAGCGGGGAATTCGAAGTCCGTGCATTTGTCCCGGGCGCCAGCCCCGCTGACACCTTCGAGGATACGCTGGTGCTAAGGGCCGCGGAAACCGTCGAATTTGCAGACAAGACCTCATATACCGTAATCAACTACGGCACCATCGCCGATTTTCGTTCCTTGACTGTTGTTGCTCCGATTCCCGAGACCGCCGACCCTGCAAATATCCAGGTGCAATTCGTGCATGCTGCAAAGGATGCAGGAAGCGTAGATGTTTACATGACCGCTCCCGGTGCCGATCTGTCCGGTGGGCCCACGTTCGCTGCTCTTGCGGAGGGCCAGGTCAGCGCGATCGCGCCGGTTGCGCTCTCGGATTACCAGGTCCGCATAACGGCCACAGGTTCGACCGACGTCATCTATGATTCCGGGACAATTACCCGCATTGGATCCGGCCAGCGAATGTTCGTTATCGGGCGCACCGTTGGCCCGACGCCGGTACCGGTTTTTCTCAGCCGCTGGTCCAGCCAGGGCGGGCCCTTGGCAATTGCGGATAATTCGACACCCACATTTGCCCGGCTACTGCATCTTACGCCCGGAGCCGGCGCGATGGATCTGTATGCGGAAAACGATTATTTAACGGCTGTCGCCAGCAACATAGGCTTTGGTGCAATCAGTGCCTATGGTGCAGTTTCTGACACCCGGCCAGATCCCGTCAGATCAACCGCCAGCGTCACTATCGATTTTGAGGCCTCTGCTTCGGACAGCGAAGACGGCGAACTCACCGATGGCATTGTCTGGGCATCGAGTATCGATGGGGTGCTCGACAGCAGCGCAGGGCTGGCAAGCACCACTCTGAGCACTGGCGAACATAGTGTCTATGCCAGCGTTACCGACGCGGGCGGTCTCACTGGAACCGAAGTGATTTCCGTATCGATTCTCGCTGAAGACAATGCGGCTCCGGACGTTAGTATCTCGAGACCCCCCGACAGGCCAAGACTGATGTCAGGCACTGCAGTGACTTTCGAAGCTATTGCCAATGACTCGGTGGACGGCGACCTTACCCCTGGTCTGGTATGGACTTCGTCCATCGATGGAACCCTGATGGGCACGGGTGGCAGCCTTACGGCCACCTTGTCTCCGGGAACGCATGCGATTACCGCAAGTGTGGCGGATTCAGGCGGGCTCACGGGGGCCGCGACGGTGGTCGTAGATATCACTACCAACGGCAATACGGCGCCGACGGTCGCAATAGGATCCCCGGACACTATCAATGCGATCGAGTTCGATGTCACACTGACCAGTAATTCCGATACTGCCTTGCTTCAGGACAATAGAGAGGTTTCGCCCGGGAACGCGTATACCGTCGCCGTAATTGACCCCGGTACGGGCATCTCCGGCGCCCTCCTCTCCGACTTTGTGCAGAAGGTGGCCACCAATAGCCTGGTAAGATTCCTGAACAGCAGCGAGTTGGCGGGTAGCGTCGATATCTACCTGACTGTGCCCGGCGCAAGTATTACCGGACAAAGCCCCTTTGTGTCGAATCTCGCGGCCGGCGCTGCCAGTGGAGTCGGCGGCCTCGCAGCTGAAGACTACGATATTACGGTCACAGCGGCAGGTACCAGCGACGTTGTGCTCCTGATTCCTTCGGTTTCATTTTCCAATTTGCAGAGCAATACGATTGCCCTGGTAGACGATGATGCAAACATGGTCGTCGATTTTGTTCGCCTGAGCGATTGATCGCAGTTTGCAGCGCTGTCTGAAATCTCCCCGGTGGAGGGCATGCAATAGTCGCGGGGCCGGGCATTGAACACGGTGATCCCACTAATTTAATCGGCCAAAGAGTTTTGTTGTGCCGCCGGCAATAATCACCCGACGTCATCAATGGGCCGCTTCGATCCGTACAGCCGGCCCGGCGCCTTCGGGTTCGCGTACCGTATCGACCATGTCTTGAGAAGCCGCGCTCGGCGGCGCGCAAAATGGCGTTAGACCAATGGTCAATCCAAAATTGATCAACATGCCAATGGCTCCAATCCCCTGCGGGCTGATACCGCGCTCGAAAACCCCGAAGGTCCACGGATCCATTCCGCCATATACTGAGGCAATAATGTAGAAGCCGGTAAACGAGAGGCCCGCAAGCATGCCTGATATCGCGGGAATGGTTCCGACCCTCTTACTGAATATCCCCAGCACGATAATCGGGAAGAAGCTGGACGCTGCGAGGCCGAAAGCGAAGGCCACCACCTGGCTGACAAAACCCGGCGGATAAATTCCAAACAGACCGGCCACCACGACAGCGAGCCCGATGGTTGTTCGGGCGACAAGCAATCGTTGCTTCTCCTGGGCATCGGGTCTTAGCAGGCGATAGTAAAGGTCATGAGCGACCCCCGAGGAAATGACCAGCAACAAGCCACTGGCCGTAGACAGTGCCGCGGCCAGGCCACCCGCCGCGATCAGGGCAATAATCCACGTAGCAAGCTCGGCCATCTCCGGTGTTGCCAGCACGATGATGTCACGGTCAGGGCCGGCCAGGCCACGGTCACGCAATATTGCTCTGCCATCGGCGCCTTTCCTTGCACCGCTGTCAATCCAGCGCTGGTGTGCAATCCGAATATTGGCAAGCTCGGTGGCCTTCAGCTTACCGTTACGAAAAATCTCGTTGTCATCGCCGGCCGAGTAGCGAACCTGGCCGTCACCGTCATCCAGCCAAAGGATGAGGCCGGTCTGCTCCCAGTTCCGGTACCAATCGGGCAAGCTTTCCTCGGTCTGTCCGTTCAGGCTTTCGATCATGAAGTAGCGCGCGAACGCTGCGGTCGCAGGCGCTGTCAGATAAAGCATCGAAATGAAGAGCAGTGCCCAGAAAGCGCTCCAGCGCGCGGCCTTGACGCTGGGCACCGTATAGAAACGAACAATCACATGTGGCAGGCCGGCGGTGCCCGCCATCAACGCCAGGGTCACGAAGAAGATATTCGCTTTATCCCAGCTACCGACAAAGGCATCTGTGTAACGATGAAAACCCAGGTCCGTCTGAATCGCGTTGAGCTTGTCGAGAAAATAGACGATTTCACCGCCGGTAAACTCGGGTTTGAGTTCGGCGCCCATAGCAAGCTGGGGAATCGCGATACCGGTCAGCTTGATAGCAATTGCAATTGCCGCTGTCAGAAAAGCTGTGATCAGTACCCAGTATTGAGCGACCTGGGTCCATGTGATTCCCTTCATGCCTCCCAACGTCGCGTAGACAAAAACGATCGCCATGCCGATAACCACACCAATTGTGATGTCGACTTCAAGAAAACGACTAAACACGACGCCCACGCCACGCATCTGCCCCGCAACATAGGTGAAGCTAATGAAAATTGCGCAGATTACGGCCACGATGCGCGCCGTATCCGAATCAAATCGGTCGCCCACAAAATCCGGCACCGTGAAATGGCCAAACTTGCGAAGATATGGCGCCAGCAGCAATGCCAGCAAAACGTAGCCGCCAGTCCAGCCCATCAGATACACGCCGCCGGCAAACCCCATGATGGATATCAGGCCCGCCATCGAGATGAACGACGCTGCGCTCATCCAGTCGGACGCCGTTGCCATACCATTGGCCATGGCGGGCACACCACGCCCGGCAACGAAAAAACCCTCGGTATCTTTTACACGGGTCAGCCATGCGATGGCCAGATAAAGCGCGAAAGTCGCACCAACGAAAATGAAGGTCCAGGCCTGGGTGCTCACGACTTGGAACCTTGTTTGTCGCGCAGCGCTTCAAGTTCCTCGTGGTGCCGGCGATCAAGCCGGTTCATCATGAGGCAGTAGATCAGGATGCAAACGACGAATATGACTATGCTGCCTTGCTGGGCGAACCAGAAACCCAGTGGGAAGCCGGTTCCGGGCAAGCGGAACTGGTTGAGCCAGTCTGCGAACAGGATGCCACAGCCAAAAGACACACCCGCCCAGACAACGAGCAATGCAGCCATTATCTTTACGTTGGCGCGCCAGTAACGCTCCAGCGCCGCATGCACGTCCGGTCGATGCAGATCGGGCCCCTGACCGTTACTCATGACTTGCCTCTATTTTTCTTGGCGGTCTCTGCTCGCCATTATTTCAAATCGCTTGGCTTCTACTGCGAAACTATAGTAAGCCGTTGCCACAGCGCGCACGAAACCGCGCCAGCCCCAGAGAAAATTGCGTTGCACCACATACATTTGGAAAAACTTAACCGGTCCTGAAAAAACCAGGCGTAGCAGTGAAGGTCGCGGCTGGCCGGTGGCTTTCTCTGCCGCCTTAAGACCTGAATACTTGTTGTTCTTGTCGGTAAGCGTCGTAAGATCGTCATAACCGTAGTGCAGGAAATTCAGATCCACTTTGCGAGTTTCGCCATCGACGATTATCTTTTCATGGACTGTTCGCGAGGTATCGAAGCGGCACCTTGATTTGCGCATAAGCCGCGTACCCCCTTGCGAGTGCAAGCCGCGAGGGGCGATTTCACCGGCAAAAGTATCTTTGCGCCCAAAGCGATAAGCCGCCACGTCTTCGGCCTGCAGCAGCGCGGGAAGTGCCGCTGCCAGTTGGTCGCTTAGCGCTTCGTCGGCATCCAGACACAGGCACCAGTCGTTGCTGCATTTTTCGAGAGCAAATTGTTTTTGCCTGGCATATCCCTGCCACGGATGTTCAATAACGCGCACGCCGGCCGAACGCGCAATATTTAGCGTGTCATCAGTGCTACCGCAGTCAACCACCAGAATTTCGCTTGCCAGTGCTCTTACGCTCCGCAACAAGCGCGCTAAATTCGCCTCTTCATTCAAGGTAATTGTGAATACGCTTAACGGAAGTCTATCGCTATTACCGTCTCTGCGATCAACCTCGGAACCAGATTGCGAAACTACCATATCGAATCCCCGCCGATGATTTTCATTTCCCGCAATCTATAAGGGTCACCTGGGTGTTTCCCAAAATGGCGAAAGCCTGCCAGTGCTGACCGCAGTTGCCGTCACGAAAATCGCTGTAATTTCCCCGCGCATTCAGCGTTATCCGTTAGCTCATTACGTTTCGTTAATGCGCGCAGGATCAGCCACCATATTTTCCCAAAGCCTCAATCAGACCCTCAATGTGCTCGCTGTAGTTCCGATGCCGATTGACTGAGCTGGAGTACATTGGTTTACGAACCTGGGCATGACTGGCGGTGGTCACCATTCTGTCCAGGCTATGAAATTCAAGACAGGACGCCTCCCAGTCGAGACCGACAAAGTCAATAATCTCACGACTTACACTTTCCTGCTGCCCGGCGAGCTGCTCGTAGTCGACGTTTAGTATCGGGAGCGACAAAACTTCCGGGTAATGGTTCATCATTCGCCGATAGTCACGATAAAATCGGCCAAGGTGCTGCAGATCATAAGCAAACGGCATATTGTTAGCACCAAAGTTCTGGAAATAGCAGGACAGACAGGTATCCAAAGCGTTGCGTCGGCAGTGAATTACCCGAGCTTTCGGAAACAGCATCTCGATCAGCCCGAGGTGCATAAAATTCAGCGGCATCTTGTCGGTTACCCTGAGCACCTCGTGCCGGCCGGCGCATGCATGCTGTAAGTACTCACCAGCAGCCGCCGCCAGGATTTCTGCGCTGGCATTTAACACGCAGGCAGGGTAAGGCTCGGTCGAAGTCAAGAAGCGCGGCAATTCGCTCGCGATGCTGTCGATCAAAGTCAGCTCGCCCGCAGCATGCACCTGGCTATGCGATGCCAGAATCTGTTCCACCAGCGAAGTGCCCGATCGTGGCATACCAACAATAAATACCGGCTGTTCACTTTGTATTGCCGAGCCAGGTAACAACGGCGTGCGTTGAGTATCAAAAAACTCGATCATTTGATCCACCAGTCGAGTAAATGACTGCGGGTCAAATGATGCTTGCTTCAGGCGATTGCCTTGTTCGTAATGTTGAAATGCAGCTGCGAAGTTTGACAGATCATCATTGAGGTCACCGAGAATAAATTGCGCCCGCTGACGATAAGTAGGACCGGGATTCGTTGTCAGTAATTCCTGCAGGAGTTCAATCGCCTGTTTTTGCCGGTCAAATCTCCGCAAGATCCTGGCATAAATTAATAACATCTCCGGGTCTCGTTGGCCGCTTTCAACAATTGGCGACAGTAGCTCCAGAGCTTCCTGATAACGTCCTTGCCAGTCCAGTATCGCGGCAACACCGGCTGCCGAAGGCAGGTGGCCTGGCTGAAGCCTCAACGCTTCGTGGTAACTCGCCAGCGCGAGCTCGGGCGATCCCAGGCCCTGCAATACCGAACCCAGATTGAAATGCGCATCGACATTTTGCGCATCGCATTCAATTGCCTGTTCGTAGCATTTCCGAGCGTCGCCCAATCGGCCGACCCGCTGCAAGGCGGCGCCAAGCCCCGTCAGTGCGATCGGATGGTTTGGCTGCAACCCAAGAATCTGGCGCCAGCACCTTATGGACTCACCGAAACGACCAGCGTCGAACTCGCGCCTGGCCAGCTCGAGATGAGCCTCAATCTGTTCTTCTTCCACCTTGTATTGGGGTCCGGGCACTCAAGCGTATCCTTGAGGTGTTAAAGACAGCGGCAGTACATTCGAGCCCGCAGACCCACAGCAACCTGCTTTTTAAGGAATTGTTCAGTATAGACAACCTCGATTCGAATCGCGATGCCGGCATTGGCGAGGCGGTTTGCATGAGGAATGATTCTGCAGTTCGAATCACTTACGGGTATCGACTGTTCGCAAACGCTCCCATAAGGCGTCCAGGCAGAGATTCCCGGGTGCGCCAGGCGACACACGGTTTCTGATCGACTCATCCGGGGTATGCCTGGCAAGCTTGTCCTTGTCATCCAACGCCTGCCGATAAGCATCGCGAAAGGCCACGCCCTCGGCGACCAATTCCATGGCTCGGTCAGTCGCGAACATTTCGGCCCCGATACCACTGCGCATGCGCTTTTCGTTGAGGGTCAGCGCACCAACCAGTCCAGGCACCAACGCCAGCGCTTTGAGACTGTGTTCCACTGCCCGCAGGACCGGGGCCTTGGTCAGTTGCAGGTCGCGATGGTAACCGCCCGGCAGAGACAGCAAGGCATTGAGCTCCGCCATCGCGCCCTGCACGACGGCAGTTTCCCCGCGCAAGAGTTCAACCAGGTCCGGATTACGCTTGTTGGGCATGATCGATGATCCTGTTGCATAGCGATCGGGCAGGTCCATGAACCCGAATTCCGGCATCAGGTACAGGCTGAGGTCCCAGGCGAACCGCCGCAGGTCCAGCGAGGCTTGCAGAAAACCGGACAGAACTTGCAACTCATATTTACCGCGGGAGTTCTGTGCGCACATGGGGTTAATCTGGGTTCGTGCGAAACCCAGCTCGCGGGTTGTGTGATCGCGGTCAAGTGGCAGGTTGACGCCAAAGCCAGCAGCGGTACCCAGCGGGTTGCTGTCTATCCACTCACGCGTCTGTGCTGCGAGCGCCGCGTTGTCAATGAAGGCCTCCGCATATGCCGCGAACCACAGCCCCGCAGAAGAGACAACCGCATGCTGTAAATGGGTGTAGCCGGGCATGGGAACTGCAGCATCGGCATCGGCGCGCTGCAGGAACACCGAAGCTATAGAGCAACAAACCGCGACCAATCGTGACATGGCATCCAGCATATACAAGCGCGTTGCCACCAGGACCTGGTCATTGCGACTGCGCCCGGTATGAATTTTCTTGCCGGTCTCGCCAAGTTTTTCGGTCAGGTAATGTTCGATCGCCGAATGGCCATCTTCGAAGCGCGCATCCAGTACAAACTCACCGCTTGCGACCGCTGCGTCCAGCGCATCCAGCGTTGCTTCGAGTTGCGCGAGTTCCCGGGCGTCAATCAGCCCGATGCTGTGCAGTCCGCCTGCGTGGGCCCGGGAAGCACGGATATCGTAAGGCAGCAATATGCGATCGAGTAAGACGTCATCACCGGCCAGGAATTCCATTACCTGTGCATCGGTTACTGTGCTCTCTTTTTGCCAAAGGTATTCAGGCATGGGGAATGCCCTCCAGTTCGGGAAAACCAAATGCGAGATTGAGGTTTTGCAATGCCTGTGTCGCCGCGCCCTTTAATAGATTGTCCAAGGTCGCATACACAACGGCCTGGCGCCCACCTTTAGCCACTTGCCAGCCGCCTACCACTGCATGGTGTCGATGAACGTTGTCCGCAACCTTTGGTATGGCGTCGCTCAACAGGACCAGTGGCTCATCCGCGTATTGCGCGCGGTAGCACCCGGCAAACTTGTCGATCGCAAGCGGATCCTTCAGAGACAGTGCAATCGTCATGCTGATGCCGCGAAAAAACTCCGCGACATGGGGCATGAAGCGCACCGTGCAGCCAAGCTGGTGGCCGACTTCCCGCTCATGCAGGTGTCCGGTGGGCTGGTAAGGCAACAGGTTGCCCGCCAGGACGGCCGGGTCGTTACGCTCCGAGGGTTGTGTGCCGGCTCCGCTGTAGCCGGAGACACCGAAGCAGCAGGGCGCGGTATCGAGCAGCGCGGCCACAGGCGCGATGGCGAGTTGCATCGCCGTTGCGTAACAACCGGGATTGGCAATACGTTTTTTGCCAGGTGCTGCACCGCGGTTAAGTTCCGGCAAACCGTAATACCACTGCCTGTCGAAACGGTGGTCCGCACTCAGGTCCAGCACAATGCAGTCGGTATGATGACGGTCGATGACCGCCACATACTCTTTTGCCATGCCGTTAGGCAGTGCCAGGATCAGGGCGTCCATGTTCCGGGCGACAAGACTCTGCGCACCAATTTTTTCAAATTCCAGCCGCGAACCGAGGCCTGGCTCCAGTGCCGACAAAGGCTGGCCGGCCAGGTCTCGCGACCCGGCAAAGCAAAGCTCGAAACGCGGGTGCCCGAGAATCAGCGCGAGCAACTCTCGCCCCGTGTGACCACGGGCGCCGATCACACCAATGCGCGCGGCCTCAGGCATCAATACTCCCCGCTTCCCACATGGTTGCCGGCGCCGAACAAGCCTGGCTGACAAGCCGTTCGATGTCAGTAAGTTCTTTCACGCCATACCAGAACACCAGCCAGCCATTTGCCTTCAGAAACCCGTCTGCCTGCCGAAAATAAAAATTATTAACCGGGTTCTCCGGGCGTGCGCGCCAGTAAAGCGCTGGATGCATGTCTTTTACTGAGCGCCATACCGCGCCACCGAGCCCCTCGCCCTGCGCTTTTTCTGTGACCGCATATTTGTCGAGATAAGCAACACCCTCGCCGCGAGTAATCAGCGCCGCAGCCCGGTATGCCTCGCTCAGATAAGCGACCTCCAGAGCAGTTGTGTCGAAATAGTCTGGTGCCAGTGACTTGCCAAAACTCGTTTCGAGCAGCGCGCGAAGGCGCTCTTGATCGATGTCTGCCCATTTCCTGCTGGTGATGATTCTCTCACCAAGACGAACCAGGGTGCCTGAGCCGCGATGCGTGAAAAGTTCCCTGGCCAAAAGTCCCGGCGTGGTGATGGACACAGAGGAATCAAGCGGCAATTTCTGCAACATATCATTGACTTGTTGCAGCTTGACGCGCATCCCCGAGTGCAACCAGTTTTCACCCATCAGCCGTTTGAAATCGGTCGTCAGATTTATCGACGGAATGATCTGACCGTCAGCATCGAGAATCCCGCCCTTTGCGGTCAGGAAGATTATTTTGAATGGCTGGACGGCATGTACCAGCTTGTTGGCAGCAACATCGGCATTGATGTTCAGGATCTGCCCACCGGCTGTTTCGGCCAGGGGGGAAATCACCGGTATGACATGGGCCTGCACCGCCGAACGCAGAGGTTCAACATTTACCGCACTGACTTCGCCAACCATGCCATAGCGCGCCTTATCAAGAATATTTGCTTCAAAAACGCCGCCGCTTATGGAGGTTGCATGAGTGCCGGCATTGTTCAGCGCGTCGGTCAGCCGCAAGTTTTCGCGCTGGAACACACGCCGTGCGACGCGCAGGATTTCAGGGCTTGTTACACGCAAGCCATCGACAACTTCGCTCTTGATTCGGTCGGCTGCCAATTCTTCGTTTAACTGCGGCCCGGCACCATGAATCACGATTGGTGTAAGTCCGACCTGCTGTAAGAAAGTCAGCGAGGAACACAGTTCCTTCAAGTGGCGATCGAGGATGGCGCCACCAACTTTTACCACTGCGAATTTCAGTTCCTCAAGATCCGAATAACGCTTGAGGTATTGCGTAACTTCTTGTCGGCTGCCAAGGTTGCTGAGCAGCCGTACGATAATTCGACGTGTTTGCTTATTCGTTTCCACGTGTCACCAGGCCTGTATATATCTTTGCCAGTCGCTCAAGTTGCGACAGCGCTACCCATTCTTCGGCCGTGTGTGCCTGCGCGATATCTCCGCTGCCAAGTACCAAAGCATCGAGTCCCGCAGCACTAAACAGTGCGGCCTCGGACCAGAAGCCGACGGCAGGGCCTTGCTCCAGTCCAAGCTGCGCTGCCAGCGTTGTCGCGCCCTCAGCGCCTGCGTGCACATCCGAAGGCAGCGACGGAGCGTCGAAAGTAATTTCCCACTCCAGCAAGTGTTCGCCCGGTGCCTCGGCAAACAACTCTGTGATCAATGTTTCGCCACATTGGCCGGGCAGCGTGCGCAGGCCCAGACGCAGCTCGCAGCGTTCCGCGATCATGTTTGGTTTGATGCCACCATCGATGCGACCAATGTTAAATGGCACGCCCTGCAGACCCCCCTGCTCAAGCGCATTCCAGGCCTCGGCTTTGGCGAGGCAACGCGCGGCCCAGCGCACGGCGCGATGGTTGGCACTGTCGGTCAATACCCGTTGGGAGCTTGCGTGCCCCGCGACGCCCCGGAAAACTGCTCGTGCTGTAACTATGCCGCGGTGAGCGGCCACAGCCTTGCACAGGGTCGGTTCGGCAACAATGGCATTGGCAAATCCATGCCCCTGGGCAAGAAAAGCCGTGACCGCCTGGCCGACGCCTGCTTCTTCATCCGTCGTCACCAGTATTGCCACGTCGCCCCGGGTCTGCCGGGTCACGGCCAGCATGCAGGCAAGCGCGCCTTTAATGTCGCAGGCGCCCAGGCCCGTGGCCCGGTCATTGGCAACCGCCAGCTTAAAGGGATCGCTCGACCAGCCATCGGTATCGGGCACCGTATCCAGGTGAAAATTGAATACTGTACTTGGTTCGCCGCGTACCGCCAGCAAAGAAATGCTGCCAGCACCGTGATCTTGAGCATCGATTTTGAACCCATCCAGTTGCCCGATGATGAAATCGAAAACCGGATCCTTAAGCGAAATATTGCGGGGTGGATTGCGCGTATCACTGGCAACCAGCACGCGCAGCAGTTCCAGGATGTCGGCCTGATTCGTCATCCTTTGCCGCCCTTGGACTTGCGATTGACCTGGCCCCAGAGCGCGGAACTTTGTCCATAAAGCCGGATAAAGCCGGTAGCTTCTTCGACTGACCAGTCCGCGGTCTGTGCATAGGTGGCGGCGCCTGAGGTCAGAATTTTTTCACAGTCCAGCGCGGCAGCCTGCACTGCGCCACCATCAGTCTTTAGTGTGACGGTGCCGCTAACCGAGCGCTGAGAACTGGCTAGATATGCTTCGATGTCTGCCTTAAGCGGCTCGTAAAAGAAGCCCTCGTACACCATTTCCACCCACTTGGCGCCGGCCAGGGGCTTGAAGCGATTCTGGTGCCGGGTACTTACCGCCTCTTCCAGGGCCCGGTGGGCGGCGCTCAGGGCCGTCAGGGCAGGCGCTTCAAATGCCACGCGCCCCTTAAGGCCAACCGTGGTATCGCCGGTGTACAGACCCCGACCAATGCCGTAGGGCGCAAGTTTTGCATTGAGTCGGGCCATCATGTCCCGACCGGACAGCCGCTGACCGTCCAGCGCGACGGCCACCCCCTCGGCAAACTCGATTGTGAGCAGCAGCGGCTGGCGGGGCCATTCGCCCGGGTCAGATGTCAGCTGCCATGCGTCGTCCGAAGGCGCATCCCAGCGATCGATTTCGGCGCCCGAGATCGTGACCCCAAGCAGGTTCTCGTTGATCGTATAAGTGGAGGTCCTGGCACGCACCTCGTGGCCCCGCTTCCTGAGGTACTGCAGTTCATACTCGCGAACTTCACGATGTGCTTTTTGAATCTCTCGCACCGGCGCGACGATCTGGTAATCACCCAGGGCGCGCACCGTCAGATCAAATCTTACCTGGTCGTTGCCCATACCCGTGCAGCCATGGGCGATAAAGCGGGTGCCGAGCTCTTCGCAAAGCTCCAGGGCCTTGCGTACGATGATGTAACGGTCGGAGCACAGCAGCGGATATTGATACTGGTACCACTGCCCGGCCCACAGCAGTGGCACCACCACTTCCTCCCAGACCTCGGTCGAAGCATCGGCGACCCGATGATCTTTTGCCCCCAGGGCATAAGCGCGAGTCTCGATGTATTGCAGTTCCTCAGCATCAACGCCACCGGTGTCGACGAATATAGTCGTGACCTGGTAGCCCTGCTCCACGAGCCACGGCACGCAGAAGCTGGTATCCAGCCCCCCGGAAAACGCCAGCGCAATGTCTTTGTTACTCAAGTCAGTATCCTTTCTTGCTGATTCAATTTTTCAGCAGGTGGCTCATAAGTGCTTTTTGCACGTGTAACCGGTTTTCTGCCTCGTCAATCGCCACGCAATAGTCGGCGTCCATCACGGCGTCCGTTGCCTTCACATTGCGCCGCAAGGGCAGGCAATGGCTGAACAAGGCATCGTCAGTCATCGCCATTTTGGAGTCATCAACAATGAAGTGGCGATTGGCCTGTCGCATAGCTTGCTCGTCGTCCCAGCGGCCAAAATAAGGCAGCGCACCCCAGCTTTTTGCATATACAAAATCCGCGCCCCCATAGCCGTGTTCGATATCATGGGTGACTTCGAAGCGGGCGCCCTGCTCGTTCGCGTACTGCCCGGCCAGATCCAGGTAGCGCCGGTCCGGCAGATATTCCTCATTGGGGCACAACAATTTGACATTCATTCCGAATTTGCTGGCGATCAGTAAGGCAGAATTGGCTACTGCCGTATTCAGTGGCTTGGGGTGCCAGGTCCAGGTCAGAAGAAAGTTACGGCCATCCGGCGCACCGCAATGCTGTTCGATGGTTTGCATAAGTGCGAGTTCCTGGCATGGGTGCGTGATGGTCTCCATGTTGATAACGGGCACATCAGAATACTGCGCAAAAGCACGCAAGACACGATCCTGGCGGTCTTCATTCCAGTCCACGAATTTCGGGAACGCCCGCACGGCGATTAAATCGCAGTAGCGCGACAACACTTGTGCCGCTTCTTTGACGTGCTCTTCGGCAGTCCCATCCATGACGCTGCCAAGCTCAAACTCCAGCGGCCAGGCATCTTTGCCCGGACTCAGGACTATTGCTTTGCCACCGAGTTGCCAGGCACCCAACTCGAAAGACGTCCTGGTTCGCAACGACGGATTGAAAAACATCAGGGCAATGCTCTTGCCGGTCATCGGCCGTGCCTGCTTGCCACTTTTGAACTTGACGGCGTCATCGAGCAACGACTGCAACTCTGTACGATCCCAGTCCGCAGTAGTTAAAAAATGTTTCATTTCTGCCGGTCCATCGTTATCGATAAAAATAAAAAAACCCAGCCTCGGGCTGGGTTTGAGTTGTCTTCGAGTATTGTGCTAGCGAAAACTACGACCCGGCCACCGCGCTTGAATTATCACGACGACGTCGGCGAATCTCGCTGTGGGTGCTTCCCGTCACAGTATTCTCACTAACTCCTTACCCCTTCTAAGCTTACAAGTACCACGACCCCGAGAGGCATGCAAGCAAAAAGCCACCTACAGGCTGCACGGGCAGGCGCACTACCTCGCGCCCTGGCTACAGGGCTTCGGCGTTGGTCTCGCCAGTGCGAATCCGAATGACCTGCTCCAGGTCGCTGACAAAGATCTTGCCATCCCCTATTTTGCCGGTACGGGCCTCGGCAATTATGGTTTCGATTACCTGCTCCACGAGGCCGTCATCCACCGCCAGGTCGATTCTTGTCTTGGGCAGGAAATCCACCACGTATTCGGCCCCACGATATAACTCCGTATGGCCTTTCTGACGCCCAAATCCTTTCACTTCTGTAACAGTAATGCCCTGAACCCCAACCTGGGCAAGTGCCGTGCGCACGTCATCGAGCTTAAACGGCTTGATTATGGCGGTCACCATCTTCATAGACTCATACTCCCAAAACCTAATGTCGATTTCTGCCGGCCAGGCTGAGTGGGCGCCGGCCTCCCTGCCGGACCACTCACCCTGCCCCAACCTGAATTCATTGCGTTTCGCAGATTGCTCATTCGCCGCTGCCCGCGAACTCGGGGTAGGCCTCCAGCCCACATTCCGAAAGATCGACGCCGTTGTACTCGTCTTCCTCCGATACCCGAATACCCGCTATTTTCCTGATTACCCACCAGGCGATGAAACTGGTTACAAAAACCCATGCAAATATGCTGACTATGCCAAGCAATTGCGGACCCCAACCCACATCGTTATTGAAAGGAACCGCCAGCAGACCCCAGATACCGACAACACCATGAACCGAAATGGCACCGACCGGGTCATCAATTCTGAGTTTGTCCAGGGCTAAAATTGAAAACACGACTATGGCGCCGCCAACGGCACCAATTACGGTCGCCCAGCCGGGCGTCGGTCCCAGCGGTTCGGCCGTGATAGCAACCAGGCCGGCCAACGCGCCATTGAGCGCCATGGTCAGATCGGCCTTGCCGAATCTGGCCCGCGCCACAAGCAAGGCTGCGACCAGGCCGCCGCATGCTGCCATGTTGGTATTGACGAACACGCGTGCAACACTATTGGCCTCGTCTACATTGGAGACTTTAAGCTCGGAACCTCCGTTGAACCCGAACCAGCCCAGCCACAGGATAAACATGCCAAGGGTTGCCAGCGGCAGGTTGCAGCCTGGAATGGCGTTGACCTGGCCATCCGGACCATATTTTCCCTTTCGAGCACCTAGCAGCAGGACCCCAGCCAGCGCTGCCGCGGCGCCGGTAAGATGGACAACGCCGGAGCCGGCGAAATCCTGAAAACCCCTTGCTTCAAGGAATCCTCCGCCCCATTTCCAGTAACCCTGCACAGGATAAATAAAGCCGGTCAGCACGACGGCAAAAACCAGGAAGGACCAGAGCTTCATGCGCTCGGCAACCGCACCAGACACAATAGACATGGCTGTTGCTACAAAGACCACCTGAAAGAAAAAGTCCGACAAATTTGAGTAGTAAGTCTCACCTTCGCTGGCCAGCACTTCTTCCAGTGTGTTGTCAGCGCCGCCCAGGAAGCCAATGCCTGGCAGGAAGCTGTTGAGCCCGTCGCCATACATGATCCCGTAGCCGCAAACCATGTACATAATGCAGGCGATGGCATACAGACCTACGTTTTTGGTCAGGATTTCCGCCGTGTTTTTCGCCCTGACGAGGCCAGCTTCAAGCATGGTAAAGCCGGCCGCCATCCACATCACCATCGCACCTGTCACCAGGAAATAGAAGGTGTCCAGTGCGTAACCCAATTGCACGCTCGTTTCCATCATGTACCCCATTTTGCTTTCAAGTAGCCCGCTCTGCCGCGAGTCTTACTCACTGAATGAATGCGA
The DNA here is from genome assembly GCA_041565075.1 of Gammaproteobacteria bacterium. GTDB lineage: Bacteria > Pseudomonadota > Gammaproteobacteria > Steroidobacterales > JABDLF01 > JABDLF01. Next base: position 24,513 of record JBFGOQ010000014.1, on the reverse strand, counting down.
TCTGAAAGCCAGAATCAGCGATTTACGCCAATCCACTTATCAACTCGCTGTCGTCTCAACCGCCTCCGCTTTATTCCTTAAAGCTGAAGGATTTCGAAATGCCCAATACGAAAGTGTGATCGTCCTGCGGCAACCCGGTATCCGGGTTCTCGTTGAGCGCCAGGTCCTTGTCGGCGAATATCACCGAAATCGTCAAGTCAATTTCATCAGCCACACTGAAGCCGTAACCGAGATCGACGTATGTTCCCTTGAAGTCCTGGCTGAAATTCGCAACGGTGCCGTAAAACCCCTCGTATTCGAGGGTCGCGGCGGCATGCGTGTAATCGAGGGTGGGGCCTGTGAAGTTGTCATACTCGCCTATCGCAACATCGACAGAGAAATTGCTGAAGCCAATACTCAGATTGAGTTCCTTGTAGGTATCGTCGAATTCACTGGTGTAAAAGTATCCGGTACCACCAATACCGAGGCTGAATTCCTCAGCTTCATAGGTGTAACCAAGATAGCCATCAATTTCGAGACCGTCACCTACATCCGCACCCCAGGTTCCGATGTAGAAACCGCCCTCCTCGTAATCCAGCCCCGCAGAGGCCGAGGAAGTTTTTTGTGGAACACCGCGAAAGATGTACTCGCTGACCCAGCCGGCATTGGCTGAGACCTCTGCGACCGCGGGTCCGCTTGCCAGCAACACGAGAATGATCGTCAAAGCCCCAAAGCCAGTTCCATAGTTCCTCAAATGCATGTCTGATTCCTCCCAGGGAATACGCGTTAACTCAGCCGGGTTACAGCCATTGAGCAAAAACTTGTTTAGTTACGAATCCAACAAAAACAGTGCCTTAGAAGAAATCACACCCTTTCCAGGTATTTGCACCAAATTAGTGCGTACCCCCTGAAAACACCGCTGTTCGTTCGTAAATCGGGATGATATTTCCATTTTTAGAAGTAAATGCACCAAAACAGTGCAAATTACCTCGATTACTCCAACGGGGCGAACTTTTACATCAAGCTTTTGCGATGCGTCAAGCTTTTTTTTAATTTTGTGCACTCTTTTGGTGCATCTTACCTCGGTTCGTGATAATTTAAGCTCCCGGGACGCCTGCGAGGACACCGAGCCTGAGTGAATAAATACGACTTTCGCGCAAACTTTTTCAGGCCCGCGGGTTTGCATCAGCGACGGCTGATTAGTTAACTTGAGGGTGCTAAAACGAGAAGGCCGATAAAAGGCCGGTAATTTCGCGCTTTTTCTACCGATCCGACAGACCGTTAACCCAAGACGATGCGGATGGAGGCATTGCATGGCCAAAGGCCGGGCAAGGGGACTGTATTCCCCTGACTTCGAGCACGACAGCTGTGGCTTTGGCCTGATCGCCAGCATTGACGATCAGCCATCTCGTCATATTCTGAACGCTGCGATGACAGCCTTGCAAAGGCTGACACATCGCGGTGCCGTGGACGCAGATGGCAAAACCGGAGACGGCTGCGGCCTCCTGATGAAGTTCCCTGCGCAATTTCTGCGCCTTGTGGCCCGTGAGGCTTCGATTGAACCCGGCAAAAATTTTGCCGTGGGGCAGGTATTCCTGGACCAGGACTCGCGTCGTGCTGACGTCGAACGCATGCAGCTCGAGCAAGAGATCCGGCGTTTGGGACTTGAGGTGGCAGGCTGGCGCGAGGTCCCGGTCAATCCGGAGGCTTGCGGTAAGCGGGCGTTACAACTCCTGCCACGCATTGAGCAGGTTTTCATCAACGCGCCGTCGCATTGTGATGCGCAGACTTTTGATCGTAAATTGTTTGTGGCGCGAAGAAAAACCGAACTGGCGCTGGATGCTGACGACTCAGATTTCTACGTTTGCAGCCTGTCTTGTCAGACCTTGTCTTACAAGGGCATGGTTATGCCCGCGTTCCTGCAGGAATTTTATCCTGATCTTGCCAGACCGGAACTCGTCTCGTCAGTCTGCGTTTTTCATCAACGGTTTTCGACGAATACGCTGCCGCAGTGGCGCCTTGCCCAACCCTTCCGGTTCCTGGCCCACAACGGCGAGATCAATACGATTCAGGGCAATCGCAATTGGGCCCATGCGCGCCGCAACACCTTCAGGTCAGAACTGCTGCCGGAGCTCGGATCGTTGACGCCGATTGTCTCGCTCACAGGATCGGATTCGCAGAGTCTCGACAACATGCTCGAAGTATTGCAAGCCGGAGGCATGGACGTACTGCAGGCCATGCGCCTGCTGATACCACCGGCCTGGCAAACCGTCGATTCGATGGACTCTGAGCTGCGCGCGTTTTATGAGTTCTATGCTGCGCATATGGAACCATGGGACGGCCCGGCTGGCATTGTTTTGACCGACGGGCGCTTTGCCGCGTGCCTGCTTGACCGCAACGGTTTGCGACCGGCCCGCTACCTTCTGACCCGCGAACGGGTGCTGGTGATCGCCTCGGAGACTGGCATTTACAATTGCCCCGACGCCGAAATCATCGAAAAAGGCAGGCTGGGACCCGGCGAAATGCTGGCGCTGGACCTGGAGAAAAAGCGCGTACTTTATAACCGCGAGATCAGCGACCTGCTGAAGGCAAGGGCGCCTTTCAAGAAGTGGTTAAAGCAAGGTGTACGTTATCTCGACTCTGAACTTGTGGATAAACGCATCACCGCGACGCCTTTTGAACGCGCTGAACTCGTCATTTATGAGAAGCTCTTCGATATCTCCTTTGAAGAAAGGACCGAAGTCATCCGGGTGCTGGCCGAAGCCGAGGCCGAAGCGATCGGTTCCATGGGAGATGACACACCGATTGCCGTGCTTTCTTCGCAGGTCCGGTCTTTATATGACTACTTCCGGCAGCAATTTGCGCAGGTGACCAACCCGCCGATTGACCCACTGCGGGAACAAATAGTGATGTCATTGCAGACCGAAATTGGCAAAGAATTCAATGTGTTCTGCCCGGAGCCTGAACATGCCAGGCAGATCGTCCTCAATTCGCCGGTCCTGTCACAACGCAAGTTGCGGCAGATTCTCGATAGCGAAGCACCGGTCTGGCGTAACACGTTTATTGATCTTAATCGCGACCAGAATGAAGAGTTGCCAGCTGCATTGCTGGCCATTTGCAGAGAAGCGGAAGAAGCTGTGCGCAAAGGTACTGTCGTGATTGTATTGAGCGATCGCTACATCAAGCCAGATAAATTGCCGGTGCATGCGCTGCTGGCGACGGGTGCCGTGCATCATCACCTCATAGAGGAAGGCCTGCGATCGGATTGCAACATCATTGTCGAGACCGGTACGGCCAGGGATCCGCATCATTTCGCCTGCCTCATTGGCTATGGTGCCACCGCGGTATACCCGTTCATGGCATATCAATGTCTTGCCGATATGATCAGGGTCGGAGAGATTCGCTCGGACTATAGTCGGGCTCAGCTGGGCCGCAGCTATCGCCGTGGCATCCGCAAAGGCCTGCTCAAGATCATGTCCAAAATGGGTATTTCTACGATTGCCAGTTATCGTGCGGCCGGTCTGTTTGAAATCGTGGGACTTGGAGATGAAGTCGTGGACCGATGCTTTCCACGAACCGTAAGTCGCATCCAGGGCGCCTCGTTCGCAGACCTCGAAGAAGACCGCCGCTACCTCGCCACTCGCGCCTGGGACCAGCGGGTCGGGACAAGTCCGGGAGGATTGCTGAAGTATGTAGACGGTGGTGAAGTACATATGTACAGCGCCGAGGTTGTCGGCGCATTGCAGGCAGCAGTCAGCACCAACAATCACGCGAAGTATGCCGAGTACAGGGACCTGGTAAACAACCGGCCAATTGGTGCCGTGCGTGACATGCTCGGCCTGCGCAAACCAGGCAAGCCGATTTCTATCGACGAAGTGGAGCCGATTGAAAAAATTGTCGCGCGATTTGACTGCGCGGGCATGTCACTCGGCGCCCTGTCTCCGGAAGCACACGAGGCGCTGGCAGTCGCCATGAACCGGCTCGGGGCACGCTCTAACTCCGGAGAAGGCGGAGAAGATCCCGCGCGACATGGCACCGAACGCATGTCCAAGATCAAGCAGGTCGCCTCGGGGCGCTTCGGCGTCACTCCGGAATACCTGGTCAATGCCGAAGTCATTCAAATAAAAATGGCACAAGGGGCGAAACCAGGGGAAGGCGGCCAGCTTCCCGGACACAAGGTCAACAAGACTATTGCCGAATTGCGCTTTGCGAACCCGGGCGTGGGCCTGATCTCACCGCCGCCGCACCACGACATTTATTCGATCGAAGATCTGGCCCAGCTCATTTTTGATTTAAAGCAGGTCAATCCCGATGCACAGGTCTCCGTTAAATTGGTGGCGGAACCCGGTGTCGGTACGATCGCCGCCGGGGTGACCAAGGCCTACGCCGACCTCATAACAATTTCAGGCCACGACGGTGGTACCGGGGCGAGCCCTCTTACCTCTGTGAAATACGCCGGCAGCCCATGGGAAATAGGCCTGGCCGAAGCCCGCCAGGTGTTGCGGGCCAATGGACTGCGGCAAAAAGTCCAGCTGCAGGCCGACGGGGGACTCAAGACCGGTCTGGATGTGGTCAAGGCGGCGCTGCTTGGTGCCGAGAGTTTTGGCTTCGGAACAGCACCACTCGTAGCGCTTGGCTGCAAGTACCTGCGAATATGTCATTTGAATAACTGTGCCACGGGCGTGGCGACCCAGAATGACGTTTTGCGCAAGCACCATTTTGTCGGACTGCCCGAGATGGTCGAGCGTTATTTTCGCTTCGTGGCCCAGGAAGTGAGAGAGCTGATGGCAGAACTCGGTGTGCGCAAGCTGGACGAGCTGATTGGGGCAGTAGAGTATCTCGAAATCCTGCCGGGTCAGACAGTGCGCCAAGACCGGCTGGACCTGACACCGTTACTGGCAGAACACGGCCTGGACTCAAAACTGCCAAGACGCTGCCTCGATGCCCGCAATATGCCTTTCGACAAGGGCCCTCTCGCCGAGCAAATGCTCAAAGATATGGCGGTCGCGATAAAGAAAAAGAAAAACGGGCGGTTCGCTTACGCTGTGCGCAACTCAGACCGCTCGGTCGGCGCGCGGATTTCCGGGGAGATCGCGCGCCAGCATGGCAACTACGGCATGCAAGACACAGTGCTTGATGTACGTCTGCGCGGGTCCGCCGGCCAGTCTCTGGGTGCCTGGAACGCCACGGGTTTGCATATCCATTTGACGGGTGATGCCAACGACTATGTTGGCAAGGGCATGGCAGGGGGTGAAATAGTCTTGCGTCCACCCCATGATGTCACTTACGCACCGAATGAGACGGTCATTATGGGCAACACCTGTCTTTATGGTGCAACCGGCGGCGAACTGTACGCAGCCGGGTGTGCAGGTGAACGCTTTGCGGTGCGCAACTCGGGCGCGATCGCAGTCGTAGAAGGCGTTGGCGATCATTGTTGCGAGTACATGACCGGAGGCGTAGTGGTGGTACTAGGCCGAACCGGCCTTAATTTCGGCGCGGGCATGACCGGTGGCTTTGCCTACGTGCTTGACACCGACAGGACTTTTTACGATCAGTACAACCACGAGTTGATTGACGTGCGCCGTATAACGCTCGAGGGCACTGAGGCGCATCTGCGCCATCTGCATAACCTCATTAGTGCGCATGTCGAAAAAACCGGCAGCAGCTGGGGACAGGCCATGCTTGACGATTACCGGAGTTTCCGCGGGCTATTCTGGCTGGTCAAACCCAAGGCTGCAGATATCGACAGCCTGATTGAATCTCTGCGGGGGGCCGCCTGAATGGCCAAGAACCCGCTGCAATTTCTGGATGTGCCCCGGCGCGACCCCGACAAGACACCGGTCGAAGTTCGCATCAAGGATTTCCGCGAAATCTATGCGCCATACACTGCTGAGAAAGCCTCCGAACAGGCGGGTCGATGCATCGCTTGCGGTATTCCTTTTTGTGAATGGAAGTGTCCGGTTCATAACTATATTCCGCAATGGCTCAAGCTCATTGAAGAGGGCAACATTTTCAGAGCGGCGGAACTTTCGCATCAAACCAACTCGCTGCCGGAAATCTGCGGACGTATTTGCCCGCAGGACCGCTTGTGCGAAGGGGCCTGCACCCTGAACGACGGACTCGGCGCCGTCTCGATAGGCTCGATTGAAAAGTACATTACCGACGAGGCTCTGCGCCTGGGTTGGAAACCCGATATATCAGGGGTAAAGGACACCGGCAAGCGCGTTGCCGTGGTCGGTGCGGGTCCGGCTGGATTGGCCGCCGCCGACATCCTGGTGCGCAATGGTGTGAAGGCGGTTGTTTTCGACCGTTACCCGCTCATCGGTGGATTACTGACTTTCGGCATACCGCCATTCAAACTCGAAAAAGACGTGGTCGAGCGCCGCCACGAATTGCTGCAAGGCATGGGCGTCGAATTCAGGCTGAATACCGATATCGGCACAGATATCGAGTTCGAAGCCTTGCTCAAGGACTTCGATGCAGTATTCCTGGGAATGGGGGCATACACGTCGGTGCGCGGTGGCTTCGGCGGCGAGACGCTTCCCGGCGTAAACATGGCCCTGCCCTACCTGATAAGCAATATTCGGCGCGAATTGGATCTGCCGCTCGACCCGCGTGGCTTCCTGGATATGCGCGACAGAAACGTCGTGGTACTCGGGGGTGGCGACACTGCAATGGACTGCAATCGTACCGCCATTCGCCAGGGTGCCAGAAAAGTAACCTGCACCTATCGCAGGGACGAAGCCAGCCTGCCCGGATCACGCAGGGATTACCAGTCGAGTTGTGACGAAGGTGTGGAATTCCTGTTCGAAAGGCAACCGGTGGAAATCATCGGCGGCAATCATGTTGAAGCCGTAAAACTTATGCGCACGCGGCTCGGACCGCCCGACGCACGCGGCAGATCGATGACCGAGGTCATTCCGGACACAGAGGAAATCGTGCAGGCAGACACGGTACTGATCGCGTTTGGCTTTCGTCCAAGCCCCTCACCCTGGTTCGCAGACCACGGGATTGATTGCCTGCCCGATGGCAAGGTGGTGGTCAGCCGTGATGCGCATTTGCCATTCCAAACGGCCAACCCAAAAGTTTTTGCCGGCGGCGACATGGTTCGAGGTGCCGACCTGGTGGTTACGGCTGTCTTTGAAGGGCGCGAAGCAGCGCGCGGCATTGTGAATTTCCTCGGGGTAGGAGCAGGCACGGCAAAAAGGGCTGCAACTGCTTGAGGCCGGCGATGGTGTCGTACGCGCCTGGAGCATCTTACGACAAAGCAGAAAAGGTGGCAGATTTGCCCGGCCATGAACGTGAACGCAGTTGCCCGTTCGGCCACCGGTTTTAATTACAGAACATCGGGTCATCACCGCACGGGGCGCCGTTACGAATCCAGTTCAGTAAAATAATGTAATTGGCATTGCCCTGTGGATCGGATCGATCCAGGCGCACACCGCCGCCATGCTGCAAGACGGCAGGTTTGCGCAAAAATACACTGTTCTCAGGGTCTCGGAAATTCACGCGCTCTATTATGTTTTGGTACAGCGTCGGATTCGAATCGGCCAAACTGATTGGCCCGCCAAAAAACCCGGACCCCGGCATGTGGCAGGAAACACAACTCCGCTCGGTAAATTCATCTGCCAATACGGCCCTCACATCAGTCACAAAGGTCAACTGATCCGGCGTCGGCATAAGCCTGCTATTGATCGTAAGTGTGACTTGCGCAGAAGAACTCGCCATTGCGTTACTGGCTGTCAGTTCCAAGACGTAGTCGCCATCTGTGTCGGCCGTCAGGGTAATTACCGCCGAATTGGCGTTTGCCAGGCTCGCCGAAGCATTTAATGGCATAGAAATAATGCGCCACGCAAAAGTCTCTGTCAGCAGGCTGCCGGAAGCGTCCTGACTTACAGGAGAAGTTGCCGTGCGGTCGGCACCGGGCAAAGGCACCGGCTTGCCCGGAGGCGAGATGTTGCCCGCGGCATCAAAAACATCAAAGCCGCTCAGAAAGCCGGCCAGCATTGCCGGCGGACCATCCGGGTTGCGCCAGAATCGAGTGTAGTTCAGTAACGACATTGGCATACGCCCATGCCGGTAAACCAGTTTGATAATGTCATCGTTGTAACTGATAAATTTCTCGTAGCTGCTGAAATTTACCGCATTACCCATCGGCACGTCCTTGCCGTTGAACGCGGCCTTCAAACCATAGACTTCGCCTGCATTCGTTCCGCGCAACGAATGGCAGGCTATACAATGTGGCTCGACCACCTCTTTATAAAGCGTCTCGACACCATCCGGTCGAGCGGCATCCTGGCGCCAGCCCTCGGGCACCACACTTTCGTCATAGGAACTCGCAGAAAAATCGCCCCCATAGGCATCGGTCAAAATTTCAAGCGCAAATTCGTTGTTCCATTTTGCCTTTTCTGCGTCCGGCCGCGTGCCCATATCTACAAAGTGGTCATGGACCATCTTGTTGATCTTCTTAATGCCGGCCTGCTGCTCGGCCTCGGCAAAGGCCGGGAACTCGAAAGTGGCTGGATCAAGCGTATTCATCTTCGCTGATCTGAGTGTCTGCTCGGGAAAGCTTCCGTCGGGATTCAATGGGTACATTCTCCCGCCATGACATGAAAAGCACGTCGCAGGCACATGCTTGACGCCACGCCCGTCCAGGTCGGCTGCGCGCAAACGACTTTGCGTGCCGTCGGCCGCTGGCGGACCGAAAACAAACATCTTGACGATCTTGGCAGAATCAGGATCAGCTTGATCCGCCGGGCTATATTCAATTGCGCTCGTTCCAATCAGAAAGCGCTTGTCTTTTTTTAGAGCCGCATCGAGGTTGATTGGTCCGTAGCCTGTCGCGTCGCCCGGCAATGGCTGAACGACGTAATTATCCACGTAAACCGCAATACCGCCGTCACTACGGGTGCGCGCATACATATCGCGTCCATAGCCGAGATCCTTGGAATCCCTAAAAGTTACATGTGCGTCCGAACCATTATCAAAACCATTTAGCGCCTTCCATGCCGCAATCGTGGTGCGCTCCTCATTTGGATCAACGGCCGTCAGGTACGCATTGGCATAGGCTGCCGAATCGATCTGGCTTTGACCAGATACGCTAAATGTATTGTCGAACTGCAAGAATGTATCCGGTGTGACCGTTGCATTTATGATTGGCGCTACCGGTGCAATATCACTCCTGCCAGTCCCGCCGGAGCAGCCGCCGAGTCCTGCGAGCAAGACAATAACGGGCAATATGCACAATTCTCTGCGCATCACCGAAACCTCATCAGCAGACTGGCATTGAGGATTGTTCGATTGTATTTGTTGCTACCCGCTCCATTGACGATTATTTTCATTACCGAGAAATCAAAGGCCATACTATGCCCTATACCTTTGTTTACTCCCACAACAAGCATGTTGCTGCTGGCATCCAGTCGATAGCTGATCCAGCTGCCGCAGTATTCGTTATTAAAAGCATCATCCTGCTCGATTGCTTCGGCCCAGCTAACCAGACCAAATATGTCCGGTGCAGCAAGTCCATTGCAGAATACAGCCTGGGAGGTGGAGATTGTGTCGCCATGAATAAGACTATAGGTACCATAAAGCGCCCAGCCGGACCGGGCTGCATAATCTGCATTGATAAACCAGCGCGCCTGTTGCTGGTCAAAGACAATGCCACTGGAATCCTGGTATTTGTACTCCAGGCCGGTGGAAGCCAGGATATTATCCGTAACGCGCTTTGAGACTATGAACTGGGTATTGAATTCAGTGCTATCTCGTTGTCTTACGTCGTATTCGTTGAATTGAACACTGGTATTTAGCTGGTAAAAAGGTTCAGCAAATCCAAGGACATTCTGCCAGCGATAAATAAACTGTCCGCCGACCGTCGCGCGACTCAGGTCGGTGAGTTTATTGAAAGTCTCAGCCTCCATAAAACCACGCAGAGTTATGGCTTTTTCGGTGAAAAACTCGCGATTGTAGGCGATACCAATGCTCCCGCGCAGTGACTGGTCGCTGACAATGTCCCGCGACCGCTCCGCCCGCCCTATGTTGTCATCGTACCCGGCAGCTGCTTCTGCGTCGATGAACCACTCCACCTCCGACTCGGCGGCCAAGACACTTGCATGACTTAACAGGGCGCTTGCCAGAACGAACCACAGCACAATCCACTGTCGCGCCAAAGTCGACACTTGCCGGTCACAGCCATTAGCATACGCTCTGACACTATCTGCAGGTTCGGAGAATTTTCTTGAAATTGCTGGCATGATCACGGGCGGTGCTGAAACAGGTAAAAACCCGGGCAGGAACTTGGCGAAGTGCGAGAAGAACCGAATCATTATTCCCCTTACGGCATGTTTTTATATCTGCCCCCCGCTCCATGTAAGGCAATGACAAAGTATAGCTGGTTACAACGTAGCATTTTGAAAATTATAAAAAGAAAAATTTAGGCGATAAAATAGCGTACTATTCTGTGACATCGACAAATAACATTTGAAAGTGACACGTTTCCCGGATGTCATAATGGGCTGTAAGTAAAGAGATTTATGATGGATTCGGATTTTTCCGCCAGGCGCAGAAGTTTTCTAAGCGGGGCCCTACAAACCGGCTTGTGGGCAATGGCGGCCAGTAGCGGATTGCTGACACCTTTGCTGGCAATTGCCAAGAACCCTCGGAAGATGCCACCGGGAAAGTCGATTTACGATATGCACGGTGACGTGCGGGTCGATGGCACGAGCGCGACCATGAATACCTTGATTACGGCTAATTCAACGGTCGCCACGGGGTCCAATAGTTTTATTATCTTCGTAGTGGGCGAGGACAGTCATCACGTGCGGGAAAACTCCACGCTGACGCTTGGCGGCACCGGCATGGTCGAGGACTTCATGCGCCTGGTCAGTGGCAAGGTTCTTTCTGTGTTTGGTGCTCGCAGCGAAGAGCAGCCGCATACTATTCATACCTCCACGGCTACCATCGGCATCCGCGGGACCGGCATTTATACCGAATCGGAACCGGACGTCAGCTACGTGTGCACCTGCTACGGCCTGGTTAACCTGGTGTCCACCGCCGATCCCGATAGCAAAGAACTGATCAAATCCGAACACCATGATGCGCCGCGTTATATTTACGGCGATGGCTATGCGGGAAAGTTGATCGAGCCCGCACCATTCAAAGATCATACGGACCAGGAACTCATGCTGCTGGAAGCAATCGTCGGCCGGACCACCCCGTTCTCGTCCATTCGGAGTTACAGCACGCCACGGCGCGGTTATTGAGGCGACCCCGCCGCGGCAAGCTTGCATCCGTATGGTTTCCTGATCAGCCTGGGACAATCCCTTCATGCGGCTACCACCATTCACCAAGTCCCTGGCCGACATAGCGATCATCGTAATACTGGTTCTGAATGCGACGCCGGCATTCAAGCTGCCCTTCGTGGAGTCGCTGGAACGAATCGCATCCGATATCCGCCTGCGTATTACTATGCCTGGCGATATCGATGACCGGATAGTCATCGCCGATATCGACGAACAAAGCCTCAGTGCTATTGGTCACTGGCCTTGGCAACGCGACAAGATAGCCGGTCTCATCGATACGTTGTTCGACCACTACGAGATCAGTACCCTGGGATTCGACATGGTATTTGCCGAGGCTGATGACAGCGCGGGCCTGCAGGTATTGCAGTCGCTGGACGACAGCCCCGTTGGTGACATCGACATCTACCGGCAAACCGCACAAGGAATAAGGCCCCAATTCGAGTTTGACACGCGTTTTGCCGAGTCAATAACAAAGCGAAATGTCGTCCTGGGCTTTGTTTTCGACGCCAACCAGGAGCAGACAATCAATGTGCTGCCGGAACCGATGGCGCAGCTGGATGACGCATTGTCAGATCAATTGCGATTGTTCAAGCCTCGTGGTTTCACCGCCAACCTGCAGATTCTGCAAGCCAATGCCGCGAGCAGCGGTTTTTTTGACAACCCGGATCTGGACAAGGATGGTCAGTATCGGCGGGCACCGCTGCTACAGCTGTACCAGAACGGTTTGTACCCATCCCTGGCATTGGCCACCACGCGTGCAGCGTTGGGCAATGCGGATATTGACATTAGCGTCCAGGACAATCAGGCCGGATACACAGCTATCGAACAGGTGCAAGTGGGCAGTCTGCTGATACCGGTGGACGAAAAGGGTTCGGTAGTGGTCCCCTACCGGGGCCGCCAGGGCAGCTTTCCCTACTATTCCATCATCGAAATTCTGAATAAACAGGTGGCGAAGGAGGATCTGCGCGATCGCATCGTACTGGTGGGCACCACTGCCCCGGGGCTTTTGGACCTGCGGGCAACACCGGTCGGCAGTGCCTTTGCGGGCGTCGAGGTTCACGCCAATATCATCAGCGGCATACTGGACAACAGAATTCCGCTGCAACCGGCCTGGGTCATGGCCCTGGAAATGATTCTGCTGGTGCTGCTCGGCGCCGCCGTCATGGTGATTCCCAGATGGCTTTCCCCCGCTTGGATTATCACGTTTCTCGTTGGCCTGACGGCCCTGGTCATCTATGGCAGTTTCGCGGCCTGGAGCCAGGGCCTGATCCTGCCATTGGCAAGCCCCGTGCTGTTGATCCTTGCCATTTACCTCGTGCATATGTCATGGGGGTTTCTTGTCGAAAGTCGCGCCAAGCAATCGATTACGAAGTTGTTTGGCAGCTATGTGCCACCGGAGCTGGTGGACGAAATGGCAGAGCGTCCGGATGAAGTCAGCCTCGAGGGCCAGGCGCGGGAAATGACCGTGTTATTTTCCGATGTTCGTGGCTTCACCTCCATCTCCGAGGGCCTGAAACCAAAAGAACTGAGCACGCTAATGAATGAGCTGCTGACCCCCATGACCAGGGTCATTCACGAAAATCGGGGCACCATCGACAAGTACATGGGTGACGCCATCATGGCGTTCTGGGGCGCGCCATTACGCAACCCCGATCACGCGCAGGCAGGGGTGACGACGGCGCTCGCCATGATTCAAGGCCTTGGCAAAATGAACCAGGATTTCGCACGCCGTGGCTGGCCAGAAATAAGACTCGGCGTAGGCCTCAATACCGGCAAGATGAATGTCGGCAATATGGGTTCGGAATTTCGCATGGCCTACACAGTGCTGGGCGATGCCGTCAACCTGGGCTCCCGGCTGGAAGGCCTTACCAAGAGCTATGGCGTAGACATTATCATCAGCGAAACCACGCGCGCCGCGGCCCCCGACTTCGCCTGCATGCAACTGGACAAGGTGCGTGTCAAAGGGCGTGATGAACCGGTCTCGATATACGAACCGCTCGGTTTAACCGACGAACTCGCTGAGGAGAAATCCAGGATCCTCGAGCAATTCCATCATGCCCTGTCGCTTTTTTGGGCGCAGCAATGGGACGAGGCAGAAAAAAAGCTGCGTTCGCTGGCTGCGGCGGCCGAAGATCCGGACTCGGAAGACTGGCACCTGACCCTGTACCAGGGATATCTGCGACGCATCGAGAGTTACCGTGCCTCGCCGCCGGAAGCGGGCTGGGACGGCGTTTTTACCCACACTAACAAATAGGTGATTTGCGATGACGGGGAAAGAATGCAGACAAGCTATCAGGTTGCCGTTACTACAGGGGCAGGTAGACCACTGTATTCGACAACAGGATCATTATGAAAACCAGGCAAGTCACCATTGGCCCCAGGTAAATGCGCCCTGTCACCAGAAAAAAGTAGCGGTTGAAATACGGTAAAACAAACATCATGGGCACGACGGCAAACAACAGGTTTACGTAAAGCCAGCCGTCAGTCCAATATACGGTGCCGGTCCGGGCAAAGGTGACATACTGGATTACGACGATGAGCATCAGGCCAAGAGAATTGGCGATGCCTGCCAGTAACATGCTCTTCCATTCCGCTTGTCCCTGGAATCGCATTGCACCGTTCACGCGCAGCGAATTTGACAAAAAGAAAATAAAGAAGAACGGGCCATACATTGCCAGTAATGCGATGAGCGCCGGCTCGAACGGTCGCACGCCCATAAACAAGAACCGATAATCAACATGCAGGAAATAGTAGATGACAAACAAAATAAGGTAGTAAGACAGGAACAAAAGTCCCGCCAGCAAAAATGTGCGACGCAGGTCCGAAAAACTAATGCGAGCGCCCCACATCACGCGTTCCACTCCATGCTTTTTGCCATAAAAGTGATAACTGAGAAAAAACATCAGGAATCCAACCAGCCCATTCAGCACGGCCCAAAGCAGGACCGCATTATTCATACGCTGCGGGAAAAACCAGGTTTGCTGGCGCGTCGAGGCAGCAACAAACAGCTTCTTGGACAGCTCAGCCATGGGGATATAGGAAAAGCAGGCAATTGTGGCGCCGATAATGAACAAGCTCCAGAACAATGCTTTACCGGCACCCCTGGGTTTACTTAGCGCCGGAGGCACCGGGTGCACAATTGACTGGAAATAGGGAATCTCCAGCATCAGCCTTGTCATCGGTACCAGCGCCAGCAGGGCCGCAATCAATGCCACGAGGCTCAGAAACTCCTTCCAGTACCAGACCTGATCGTAGGCTGACAGTCCGCTATTCCAGTCGAAGACTTTTTCAAAATATGCGATCTGGTTGGCAGTCGCCTCGGTCATATAAGGCTGGAAAGGATGCAAAACGCGTTCGTTATAAACAACCCGAAAAGTCCGCGCAGCGATGTCGCCATAAAAGCGCCCCATTTCCACTGCGCTGACAGGTGGCGCGTCGGGCAAGAGCCCCGAGTTCACCAGACGCAGTGCCTCCGGTGCCCGGCGCATATCGGCACTCTTGAGTTCGTTGCGGTAAGCACCCTCATCGTAATACGCATAACTCATACCGACGTTGGACCGCACGTCTTTCAGGACCTGATCGGTCAGCGTCAGAACGTACGCGGACACAAAAACCGAGTGCAGCTTGCTCGGCATCCCCGTGCGTTGCGCTTCCTTGCCGAAATAATTGGCACCGCGAATGGCCGCGTTACCCCCGGCGGAATGTCCGGTCGCACCGATGCGGCTCTTGTCGATGTAGTTGAGGTTGTTGGTATCGGCGGCATAGTCGACCACGGCAAACATGCCATAGCCTTCGGTGGTTGCCGCGCGCCGGCTCATGGACGAACTCGAACCGCCCTGGGCATAGGGGTCAATCGAAATAACCACGATACCGCGACGCGCGAGTTCCAATGCGATATTGGAAAGCGCCTCCTTGGAGCGTTGAAAACCAGGCACGACCACGATCAATGGCGCAGGGTTGTCGCGGGTGGCAGCACGCGGCTTGAACAAGTCGCCCACGACCCATTGCCCGTTTTGGGTAGGAATCTTGATGTCTCCCACCCACACCCGCCCGTTGGAATTCTGAATCCTCGACGTGACAAGACTCGCCAGGCAAACCACTAACAGCAGGGCAAGCAGAAACATCCTGCTCTTAGCCCTGCTCTGCTCTGCCCTATTCATACCCCGCATCAGCTCCCCGGCGTCGCCGTCCGGACTGAATTCCCCGCTCTTCGCCCAAAGGGTAATCGATTATGTTCGCAGATGCGCGCAGGTGGCCGCACCTGATGTCACCATCATCAATCCATGCGTCAGAATCTGGACCACAAGGACCTGCAATTTGTGCGCTCATTGCCGCTGATTGTCAATGTTCATTAAAAGGCCCATCTGAAGCAGTTGCTTAGCTGTCACGGACGTAGCAGCGCGCATAAATCTTGTGTGCTTCGCGCGGTTACTCTGACTGGATACACACCCTCGATCAGGTCCGGGGCAGGCATTGCGCGGCAGTGACCCATTAGCGGAACATGTGACTGCTTCGCGTGCTTAGTGCCCGCACCCCTGGGAACAGGGTTTTCCGATCTAAAGACATCTGCATTTGGTCAGCAGCAGCCGTTTGTGGGTCTGGTACCATTGCATTTACCTTACTCAGTTCAAGCGAAAACAAAAAAATACGGAGGTAAAAATGAACCGTTACGTAAAGATTGCCCTGGCCGCATTTGTGTCTTTGTTTTGCCTTTTCTATGCAATCCAGAACATGGCAAACCTCGGCCCCGCCGAGTGGTTCGTTGGTGCAATGACCGCAATGGAGGGCCATGAGTCCTACCCTAATACATTTGCTTTCGCCGTCAAATCGCCGGTTTTGGTGAAAATAATGCTGTGGATCATCATCCTTCTCGAACTGGCCGCAGGACTCCTGGCCGGCAAAGGCGCGATAGATCTGTTTGGCAGACGAAATGGCAGCAGCAACGAATTCAACGGCGCAAAAACCTATGCACTTGCCGGGACAGGCTTGGCAGTCATCATCTGGTTCGGAATTTTCGGCGCTTTTGGTGGCGCGTTCTTTCAAATGTGGCAAGTGGAGGCTGGCCTGAATGCGCTCAGGGATGCCTCATTCTTCGCTATACAGCACGGGGTAGTGTGGCTGATTATTCGAGCTGATGACTGACAGGAGCGGCCAATAGTACGATTCTAATCGAGCCGCGACGTAAACGTCGGCTGTGGGTCGTTAACGGACATTTTGCTCATCCTCAAGATCTTCATTACGCACATGCCCGGCGTCAGAGGCGGCGTAAAAGAAGCAGAAAAAAGTTAGCGTTAGTTAGCGCTGGCGGTTCAGCCAGGCGACCAGCATGCGGATCTGGGTCTCATCGAGACGTTGTTCGAAGGCGGGCATGTGGCCGTTGCGACCTATGGCAATCGATTCCGTCAAAGCATCCATGCTGTCACCATAAAGCCATATGTCATCGGCCAGGTTCGGCGCACCGAGCGCCTGGTTGCCAAGGCCATCAGCACCATGGCAGGAAGCACAAAACTGCTGATAAGCCGTATGTCCGGGATGGGTTATGCGCGTTGACTGACTTTGGCCAATGACCCGCAGATATCCAATAACCTGGCCGACGCCGTTGTCTCCCAGAGCGGCCTGCCAGCCTGGCATCACTGCCATGCGGCCGCTGCGTATTGATTGCTCGATCTGCGCGGGGGTGCCGCCCCACTGCCAGTCCTCATCCACCAGGTTCGGAAAGCGATTGGCCTGACCCTCGCCCTCATGGCCGTGGCAGATGCCACAGGTTCTGTCAAAAGTCCTTTCGGCCGACTCCATGACCAGCGCACTTGACTGCAACTCTTCAATCGACATGCCGGCAACGCGACGACGTAACTGGCCGAATTGCTCTTCATAGTCGGTCATGCTTTGTTCAAGCCGACCGCCCTGTGACCACTGCAGCACGCCCTTGAAGGTGCCAAGGCCCGGAAAGAGCATGAGATAAATAACGGTAGCTATGAGGGCGGCGAGTATCATCCAGAACCACCACATCGGTGCGGGATTATCGCCCTCCTCCAGTGTTTCGTCCCATTTCGGCGAAACGTGCTTTGGATCCGACTTCGAGAAATAAACGCTGAAAACGAGCCATACCAGCGCCCCTAAGCTCAAAAGCGTTATGACGACAATCCAGCCGCCCCAAAACTCTGTGGGCATGTCAGCTATCACGCCGTTCGTCCTCCAGTGGGATGCGCGCCGATTCCTCGAGCTTTTCCTTGCCCTGGCGCAGGTACAACCACACCACCAGCCCCGCCATGAAGGCCATGACAAGCATGTCACCGGCAAAGATGAAATAAGTCATGGCGATTCACCTGTCGGCGCCGAATCACCCAGCTTTTGCAAATAGGCCACCAGCGCATCCAGTTCGGTTTTGCCCTCCAGTGCCCGGGCGGCGCCCTCTATCAGTGAGTTGTCATAGGGATGACCAAGCTTTTGCAGCGCCATCAGTCGCTTCTCAACCTCACCGCGCTCGTTGGCCGGCCGCTCAGCAAGCCATGGATACGCGGGCATGATGGACTCGGGGACCACCGAGCGCGGGTCGAGGAGATGCAGACGCTGCCATTCGTCCGAATATTTACCGCCCACACGGTGCAGGTCCGGGCCCGTGCGTTTGGAACCCCAGAGGAAAGGTCGGTCATAAGCGAACTCACCTGACCGGGAATAAGGTCCATAGCGTTCGATCTCGGCAAGCAGGGGCCGTATTTGTTGCGAATGGCAGGTACTGCAGCCCTCGCGGATGTAGATATCTCGTCCCATCAGTTCCAGCGGTGAATAGACACTGGTACTGGCGGTTGGGGTCTTGAGCGAATCCTGAAACAGGCTGGGCAAGATCTGCACGAGACCGCCGATGGACGACACAACCAGGATGCCAAAAATCAACAGCCCCGCGTGCTCCTCGATTTTTTTGTGCAGGCCGACGCCGGTCATGACATCGCTCCCGCACCGGCAACAGCGGGTGGCTGTTTCTGCACGGTCTCGTTACCCGCCACCGTCTTGAAAAGATTGTACGCAAGCAGCACGGCACCGGCGAAGAACAGCAATCCCGCCACCAGTCGCAGCAGGTAGTAAGAACGCATGCTGACCATGATGTCGCGGAAGCTGTAGCGCACTTCGCCCAGCTCATCCAGTCCCAGCCACAGCAGTCCCTGAGACACCCCTGCCCCCCACATGGCCAGTATGTATAGCATGGTGCCTGCCAGCGCCAGCCAGAAGTGAATATTGGCAAGGCGAACGCTGTGCAGTTCCCTGCCCACCAGGCGTGGCACCAGAAAGTAGAACGTGCCGAAGGTAATCATGGCGTTCCAGCCCAGCGCACCGGAATGCACATGTCCGATAGTCCAGTCAGTAAAGTGACTGACAACATTGACGCTCTTGATAGCCATCATCGGGCCTTCGAAAGTGGCCAGACCATAAAAGGCCAGCGACAAGACTATGAACTTGAGCGCGGGGTCGGTACGCAGCTTCTTCGACGCGCCGCTCACGGTCATGATGCCGTTGACCATGCTGGCCCAAGATGGCGCCAGCAGGATAAGGCTCATTACCATGCCCAGCGACTGCACCCATTCGGGTATGGCGTTGTAATGCAGGTGATGCGGTCCGGCCCAGATATAACTGTAAGTAAAGGCCCAAAACGCCACAATCGATAATCGATAACTCCAGATTGGCCGGCCCGCATGCTTGGGCAAAAAGTAATACATCATGCCGAGGAAGCCGCCGGTGAGCAGGAAACCAACAGCATTGTGTCCATACCACCATTGCACGATGGCGTCCTGGGCACCCGGAAATAAAGAATAAGATTTGAAAAGCGTGGCCGGTATCGCGAGGCTGTTCACGATGTGCAACATCGCTATGACGATGATCAGGCCACCGTAGAACCAGTTGGACACATAAATTGGCTTGATTTTACGTTTTGCAATCGTGCCGAAGAACACCACGGCAAAACCGACCCATAGCAGAGTGATGGCGACATCAAAGGGCCACTCGAGCTCAGCGTATTCCTTGCCGCCGTTGATGCCCGCCAGCAGCGAGATGCCACCTGCCAGCACACCGAGTTGCCAGCCCACGCCGACGATCCAGGCAAGCCTGGGCATGAACAAGGGAACATGGGAAGTCCTCTGCACGCTATAGAAAGCCGTGCCCATCAGCGCGGAGACTCCGAAGCCAAATACAATCCCGTTGGTATGCAATGTGCGGAGCCGCCCGAAGGACAACCAGGGCTGCCCGAAATCCATGCCCGGCCAGACGAGCTCGGCGGCTACATAGACGCCGGCCAGCATGCCCAGTACGGACCAGACAATGGCGCACATGACCAGCAAACGCACGACGCGGTCGTGGTAATAGACCGGACCCGCTGTAACGCCTGCCATGCTCAGACCCCCACTCGCGGCCCGATGCCCTGGATCCACAGGAACACGGTGATGCCAAGTAAGGACACCGCCGCAACCAGCAGGTAACCGATCAGGGCAGAAGCCATTAACATGCCGCGCTCAGCGCTGATCCTCAACACCACCGGCAGGCCCGCGTAAAGCAGATACATGCTCCAGATCAAAGCAGGCACCAGCACAATCAAGTTCAGAAATACATGCGGAAAGATGTGGATTACACTGCCGACGACAAGCGGCGCAGCCACCACAGTGATTAATGCGAGATGAATCCCCAGCGACAAGCGTGCACCATAGGTGCCCGCCATCCATTGCGCGACCATCGCCGAACTAATGAAGCCGATCAGCAATGCCACGAAATATGAAGCGCATACTGCAATCAAGGTGTCTGTCGGAATGAAGATGGGATCGCCAGCACCCAGCCGCCAGCCAAAAAGTGAACTGCCGATAAATGCAAACAGCGGTGGCAGCAGCGCCATCCAGATAACCAGCCGAAAAAACACGGCCTTTGCCAGCGGGCGACTTTCAGAAAGCTCCTCGAAAGCCGCGCGTGGCCGCAAAAACAGCGCCAGCAAAGTGCCAGGAGATATTGAACTTGAAGATGTTTCGGTCAAACCAGGCTTGGCCTTATTTCTCGATTGCTTGTGTGCCGCTTGATCTTATCCGGCCAAGTTTACGGTGCCGGCGCCGATCTCCTATAAGGGATTACCGAATTCGGCACTGGCCTTTCTCAAGCCGCGGCCAGATCATTGTCTGATAAGCAGAACCGGGGACAATCAGATCAGCCCCATTGCCGCCAGACCCAGACGCCCGCGATGCCAATGCTAATTGCCGGCAAGAATACTGGCAATTCGTGGATCGCTCAGTTCATCTGCGGCAGGTTGCCGATGACATTCCAGAAGGTCCAGGGCCGCGCCGCGATGAGCAGACCGAAACCCCGCTTTTGATCGTGAGGCAAATTGCGATCGAGCTCGGCAAGCTCGGAAAATTCGTCGGCAAGGCGGCCGATATGCCGCAGCAAGACCTTGATGGAAGCATCCGACAGCTCGCTGTTTTCCAGACTTAAGATTTCGTCTGATCCGGCGAACCCAAAGTCGATGAACTCGCGCGTGACCAGGCCCTCGTAGCGGGCCCGAATCGGGCCGCTTGCCCGCCATTTGATGCGGGGGTCAGTCAGCAGCCGCACCTGCTTGCGCGGCATCAGGTCAATAAGCTCGAGCCGCGCCAGCCGGGTCAGGCAGCGTTGCTGACCCGCTTCATCCAGCTTCAGCCGCTTACCGATCCGGTGCGCTTTCCAGCCAATGAGAAGCAGGTAGAAATAGGAAAGCAGTAATGGATCGGCGGCGAGTGCCTCTTCCTGCTCAGCACTGAGCTCATTGGCCCGGTCCTGATCCTGTGCCGCGGCCAGGCGCGACAGATCAAATACGGACATACCCAGAAAGCGGCAAATCTCTTCGAAGCGCTGAAGCGTAAAAGTCTGCTCTGAAAACAAGCGCTTGACGCTGGACTCGCTCAGCCCGAGGGCCTGGGCGACATCCCGGTAAGTCAGTCCCTTGGCGCGCAAGCAGCGTTTCAGCGCACCGGTCATCTGGCTGGTCTGGCTCATAAAAGTCTCGTATCGGGAATCCTTTAGTACTATTAAACGATACTTTCATAATTAGTCTTGTTATTCAATACTATCAGTCTATGATCTAGCTGTAGGTAGAGCTTGCCGCGGGTCACGAGACCTGGCGCACACTTGACGATGCCGCGCACACCCTATTGTTACAAGAGTAAGTCACAGCATGAGTATTGATCGGATACAAGTTTCAGCATACGTGCCCGGACGTCATCGACTGACCCTGGTATCGATTCTGCTTATTGGAATAATCGCCCCAGGATGCGCCACGTATGGTGCCGCAGAATCAGACATCAGTCTTTTTGACCAGTATGAGCTCAACACCGGAACAGGAGAACGCCAAACGGTAGTGGCCGGGTTTTTTCTCGGCAATGATATGGCCGATTTTGCGGTGCTAGATCGCACAGCGGACAGCGTAAGCCGCCTGCGCATATTCGGCTATACCGACGGCGACTGGGTCGAGCAACTCAACACCATACTGGGATCAGGCGTAATGTTTGTCGATGTGGCCAACATCGGCGGGCGTGACCGCTTGATTACCTACCGGCATGGTCATCTGAATTGGTTCGATCCCGAAACGGCTGCGGAACGGCCGCTGGTGAAATCCACGTCAAGCTACAATTCAAGCGGCGACCTCGAAGGCAGCGCCAGGCAGCCAGGTGCAGATATTCCCCAGGTTGATATCACGCGCGACCTCAATCATGACGGCAAGGACGACCTGGTGATGCCGGATCTCGATGGCTTTTGGATCGCGACACAGCTGAGCGACGGCTCGTTTACTGACGCGACAAAATATGGCCCTCCCGAACCGTTTCTTGACGCTACGATCCTGGACCAGCCAGGCAGTTATCGCGAAATGGGCATAACGGCCGGGACTATTCCTGTGTACTTGAGCCGGGTCCACGAAATGGACTACAACCTGGACGGTCTCAGCGATCTGGCGTTCTGGAACAAGGACCACTTCGACGTTTATCTCCAGCAACAGGATGGGCGGTTTGACCCACTGGCCAGGACGGTTTTTACCGTCGTTTCGCTGGACTCAGATGGTGCCTATACACGGGTGGCCGATTTTGACGACGAGGGTGTATTTTCACTCCTCTTTGGACTCAACGAGAACACGCATAGGACGGTGCTGCATACATTGCGTGACCTGAATGGCGACCAGGTCGTCGATCTGCTGACTCTGAAGCTCTCGGGTCGGACCATTTTGAGACAGCGCAGCCTTTACGAGGTGCACTTAGGCACGGCTACGCCCGATGGCGTTTCATTTGCGCCGGATGTCAGTACTGCGATCCGCCCAAAGGGCAAGGCCGGCGGCATGCAGACATTTGGATACTCTTCCCAACTGCTGGAGGATTTCGATGGCGATGGCCAGGTTGACGTGATGTTTCGAGATGTAAGTGTGGGGTTTGGTGGCATGACTCGCGCGCTGGCCGGAAATTCTGTCCCGATCGACCTGGAGATTTACCGGATGGAAAACGGCGTCTATCCCGACAAGCCTACGATAAAGCGCAAGATCAGGCGTTTTGCTCCACTGGACGGACTCGGCAACGTGTTTTTTCCGGCAGTGCTGGTGGGCGATGTGAACGGCGATGGTCGCACCGACTTGCTGGTGGGGCAAAGCCCGAAAGAACTACACATCTTTCTTGGCATACCAGGCGCCGGCTTGCTTGCACAAACACCCCAAAGCATAGCGGTCGCGATGCCGCATGACGAGCGCAACACCACGCTTGTGGATCTTAATAAAGACGGCAAGCAAGATGTCCTTGTCCATATCTCGCCCACGGAACACGATCCGGATCAGGCGCACCGATTGATTGCACTGATTGCCCGTTAGGTAAACCAATCACCATTGAGCTGCCCGCTTACGGCCACGATCGGACAAAAACGCTCGCGTCAGAACAACGGATCGTCCTTGTGATCCTGGTACCACTGCCGTTGTGCAGCTATGTCGGCTTCCAGCTCAGCCAAAAGCGCGTTCCACTCTGCTTGCTGCTCCGGCTGAAGCGGCCGCTCTCGCAGCAAGACTTGATAAGCCCGCCCACGGTGTTCCTGCCAACCCGACCGCCAGCCGTCGTCAATGGCCTGGCGTAGTGCAGCTATCATCTGCGACGATTCTCCACGAATCGCGTAGGCGTGCACATCAAAATTATAGTAGCCGACGCCACGTGTCCGATGCATTGACTGCATGGTCTCCAGTGCTTTGCCGGCCAGGTCGTGAGCCCGCTGGGACAAGCCGTCGCCTTCCCGCATGCTTGCAGCAACACCAATCACTCGGCCGACTTCCTGTTGACTGACCGTCACCTCATCGTTCGAGAAGAACTGCGGCGCCAATTCCTCTATTATCGGCCGCGCCTTAGACCACTGGGCGTTCGCAAAATAGGCATCCACCAAAGCCCGTTTGGTGTTCTCGTCCGGAGCTTCTTCGTTAAGCTTCTCTAAATAGTCAACTGCCTTCTGTTCTTCGCCTCTAATTGCAAAGATGTTCGACTGAAGCCTGGCAAAACTGGATTCCGGCAAGTCAGGAAAGTCCTGACGCATTTTCTCAAGGCACGCCTGCGCCTGGACAGGATCGTCCAGTTCGATCTGGAAATAGCACTGCCAGCCCCGATTATTGAAGTTCAAGGGCTGAAGCTCAACGGCCCGGTCCAGCCAGGCCGCCGCCTCACCAATGCGTCCCTGTGAAAAGAGCAGTATGCCCATACTGAAGTAGTAGGTCGGGGAATCCGCGTTTCGCTTCACGGCATCCAGCAATGCCGCCTTGGCCTCCTCTATGTGTCCCTCATCTCGGAGAACGTTGGCCATATTCCAGTAGAAGTTAGGAAACTCGGGGTTTCTTCTCAAGCCATCCAGCAATGCCGCCTTAGCCTCTTCCATGCGGCCAAGCAATCGCAATCTGTCTGAGAGGTTCGAAATGAGTATTGGCGCTGACGGATCAAGAGACAGCGCTTTCCTGATCATTCGCAGCGATTCTTCGCGTCTCTCATCGGTGTTCAATAGAACTGAATACCAATGATACGCTGAGGCGTAGTTCGGGCTGAGTTCGATGGCTTTCAGGAAGGCCGCCTCTGACTCCTCCTTTTTGTCTTGCCAATAGCGAAGTAAACCTAATGCCGCGTAGGCCTCACCGGAGCCTGGACTAAGGCTTAGCGCCCGGTCGATAGCCGCCTGCCTGGGTTCGAACGATGCCTTGAGATCCTTACCGGCGTACTCGGGTTGCAAG
>JBFGOQ010000013.1:0-49978 GCA_041565075.1 Gammaproteobacteria bacterium | reverse complement strand
TCGGCGCTGGCTTCCTTGTCGCCGCCACACTTGCCTTCGCCGCATTTGCCTTCGGCGCTGGCTTCCTTGTCGCCGCCACACTTGCCTTCGCCGCATTTGCCTTCGGCCTTGGCTTCCTTGTCGCCGCCACACTTGCCTTCGCCGCATTTGCCTTCGGCGCTGGCTTCCTTGTCGCCGCCACACTTGCCTTCGCCGCATTTGCCTTCGGCACTGGCTTCCTTGTCGCCGCCACACTTGCCTTCGCCGCATTTGCCTTCGGCCTTGGCTTCCTTGTCGCCGCCACACTTACCTTCGCCACACTTACCTTCACCGGACGCATCGGGGTTCAGGTAACCGCTGCTCAAGGCGGTGGCAACGAAAGGGCTCGCATCTGCGTTAGCGGCAGACATGCCACCCAGCGAGGCAGCCAGCGCTGCGCCTACGGCCGCGGCCAGGGGTTTCATTGCACTTTTCTCAGACATGATTTCTCTCCTCCAGAGATTTCAGTTGTTCCGAAAATTTTCGGATTGGTTCAGGTGTCCTGGCGATTGTCGAGACTTTGTCCACCACAATCAGATCTGCCATGCCACCGCGCTTGAAACGAGTTCTTCGACCGGTTCCAGTGGTTCCGTTTCGCCGCCAATGATCGCGACGCTGCCTTTGCCGACTGGAATAATGGTGCCCTTGAATCCATCTTCATCGATAGGTGTCGCCTGCTCCACGGTTACATGGGGCAGCAACATCAAGGTTACCGGTCCGGTGCTTCCCTCTATGACAACATGAGCCACCTCGCGGTTGCGAAACGGGCAGCTCTTTATATAAGTAACGATGCCGAGTGGTGAATCGACGCGCACGCCTGTCCTTTGCAACACTAAATTCATGTTGTCGACAGATACAGGATCGGCGACCGGCATCAGTGACGCCGGTTCGTGGCGCACGTGGGCCACCAACTCACTGCCAAGATCCGGCGCCGTGGCGACACGCCAGGCGCCAAATGACACCATAACTGCCGCCACAATGCTGGCGGCGATTGCCACACGGCCCAGCCAGCCTGTCGCACGCCCCGGCGGTGCTGCTACGCGGACCCTGGCATCATCCACAGAGAAATTCCGGATATTTGCTGGCACCGGCAGGTGCAACGCCTCGGTCAGCAATTGATCAAATGATTCCATCTCTACTGCAAACGCCGCGCACGACCCACACTCTGACGCGTGCCCGTCCCGCTCCGGGCTCTCGCGGCCCGGCTCGGTTGAGCAACTTCGTCTGAATTCCAGGCAGTTCACTGATCAATCATCCTCAATCGTCCGGTAGCGCTCTTGGTCAACACGTCGCGCAATTGTTTGCGCGCCCTGTAAAGTCGCGTGAGTACCGCTCCACTCTTGAGATCCATGACTTCTGCGATCTCCTCGGCACTCATGCCCATCAGAACCTGCAGAATCAGCGGCTCCCGGTACTCCCGGGCGAGGCCTGCAATGGCTTTGCGTATATCCATGACGTCCGTATCAACCGCGGGTGTCTGTAAAGCCTCATCCATCCCCGCCACAACATCGACATCCAGGGCGCGATCGGGCTGGCGCTGGAACCAGCGGGCATTTTCGCGCCGCACAATTGTCAGCAGCCAGCTCTTCGCAGCACCTGCATCGCGCAGCTTGCTCACCGAGCGCCACGCCCGTAGCAGGGCTTCCTGAACCACCTCTTCCGCGACCGACCGGTCCCGCGACAGCCACAGGGCGTAGCGGTAGAGATCCGGCATCAAAGAGCGCGCCAGGGCTTCAAATTCCTGCTTGCTCATGGTCACTTCAGGCTTGCCAGTCACTCAGAAGACCTCGCTTATCAGGGAAATGTCACAGTCATCCGCAATCCCGGCTTGGCTTGCCAGGCCAATCAAGCCAAAATCACGGACCCTGGCTGGCCCTGGAACCTGTTTATGACCGAAACCGCCAAAGGCGCTTATCCCGCCACGAGGCTCCGGCGCCTGCGCGCCGACGCTTTCTCGCGCAGGTTGGTGAGAGAAACGAGGTTGTCCGCCGACGACCTCATCTATCCCTTGTTCGTGCGTGAAGGCAACGGAAAACCCGTGCCAGTCAAGGCTATGCCAGGGGTATATCGGCTGAGTATCGACCAGATTCTGACCGAATGCGAGCGCGCGGTGGCACTCGGCATCCCCGCGGTAGCGCTGTTTCCGGTCATAGATGCGGCGCAAAAAAGCGACGACGCGGCAGCCGCCTGGGACGACGATGGCCTGGCGCCCCGCACTGTCGCCGCCATAAAACAACGCTTCCCGGAACTGGGCGTGATCACCGACGTGGCGCTGGATCCTTACACCAGTCATGGACAGGACGGTCTCATCGACGAGTCGGGTTATGTCATCAATGATGCAACAGTCACGGCACTGGTCAAGCAGGCACTGTGCCATGCGCGGGCGGGTGCCGATATCGTCGCACCCTCGGACATGATGGATGGGCGCATCGGTGCCATTCGTGACGCACTGGAAGATCATAACTTCGTAAATACCCGCATCCTTGCTTATGCAGCCAAATACGCAAGTTGCTTCTACGGACCGTTCCGTGATGCCGTAGCGTCCGCCAAGAACCTTGGCGGTGCGGGCAAGGACAGCTACCAGATGGACGTGGCAAACAGCGATGAGGCCCTGCGTGAGGTGGCTTTGGATATCGGCGAAGGCGCGGACATGGTAATGGTAAAACCGGCTCTGCCCTATCTCGACGTAATTCGCCGGGTAAGAGACGCTTTTGCCGCACCCACGCTGGCTTACCAGGTCAGCGGTGAATACAGCATGCTTAAACTGGCCGCAGCGGCCGGACATTTCGAAGAGCGCCAGGGTGTGCTGGAAACATTGACGGCCATCCGCCGTGCCGGTGCCTGCGCAGTCATGACTTACTTTGCGGCAGACGCAGCCGCCTGGCTGCAGCAGGGAGAAACATAGTCATGACGGAACGGCGGTCAGGGAGGGCGCCCGAAAAATTACGCAAACAGCAGGTGGAAAAACCCAGGAACCCGCGCAAGCGTTATGGCGTGATCGGTTACCCGATTCAGCAAAGCGCTTCACCAAGAATCCACCGGCACTGGGGTGAAAAGTACAACAAGCGCATCTGCTACGACGCGATCGAGGCCCGCAAGAAACAATTCTCGGAAAAAGCTTACGACTTTTTTCTCTATGGTGGTTGTGGACTCAACGTCACTGTACCGCACAAGCAAATTGCCATCCGGGTTGCAGACACAGTCTCCGAACGAGCACGGGCCTGTGGTGCAGTAAACCTGCTCGAGCAACGCAAAGATGGCGTCATGTTTGCTGACAATACTGATGGCGCAGGACTGGTGCATGACCTGAAAGAAAACTTGCGGGTCGACCTGGCTGGCAGCCGCATCGCGGTCATCGGCGCAGGCGGTGCCGCCCGTGGAATTTTGCTGCCGTTGCTGGAACAATCCCCTTCGCGACTGGTGCTCGCCAGCCGCCGCCCGGCGTCCGCAAAGGGGGTGACGAGAGACCTTGCAGGCGGCGGTGATATTGAGAGTTGCAACCTGCGTGACCTGGCAGGAGCTCAATTTGACCTGATCATCAACGCTACGTCAGCCGGGCTCAAAGGCCGTGTGCCCTCTATCCCAACCGAAATAATTCTCAGGCATGCCGTGTGTTATGACCTGGCCTATGGAAAAGCAGCACGACCGTTTATGAAATACGCTGAACGCAAGGGCGCTGCGCGCATCATCGATGGCTGGGGCATGCTGGTGGAGCAGGCGGCCGAGTCTTTTTTGATCTGGCACAAAGTGCGTCCCGACACTGCCTACGTACTGGAAAATCCGAAGAAATTTATCCCGAAAGGTAGCGGTTTTTAAGACGCAGATAATGTCCGGCGGAATAGCGCAGCATTGCCAGTTCCCTGTCAGTAAGTGCACGCACAAATTGCACCGGGCTGCCGCGATAAAGTGAACCCGCCGCGAGCCGCTTGCCTGGCGGTACCAGGCTTCCTGCCCCGAGCAATACATCGTTTTCCACAACCGCACCATCCATGACGGTGGCTGACATGCCCACGAGACAGCGATCCCCCACTGTGCAGGCATGCAGGGTAACGCGATGCCCCACCGTCACATCTTCGCCAATGACCAGGGGCAGGCCGCCGGTGGAATAGGGCCCATCATGAGTGACGTGCAATATGCACCCATCCTGGATATTTGTGCGCGCGCCGATCTCGATGGTGTTCACGTCACCTCGCACGACACTCATCGGCCAGATTGACACATCGTCTGCAAGCACTACCTGGCCGATGACGAGTGCCATGGGATCAACATAGACGTCGGCGCCCAATGTCGGCTCGAAATCAAGATACTTGCGCAGGTTCATTGCCTTGTTCACACCATGGTCACGAATTCTTCGGCGGAGGTGGGATGGATGGCAACCGTATCGTCGAAATCCTGCTTGCTCAGGCCCATGCGAACCGCCACAGCAAAACCCTGCAACATCTCGTCGGCGCCCATACCGATTACGTGACAACCGATTACCGTTTGTTCCGGACCCACGCAAACAAGCTTCATCGCTGCACGGCCCTTGCGCGAGCTCAGTGCGTGGTACATGGGTGTGAATGTGGACTTGAATACCTGTACTGCATCGCCGTGGGCCGCGTGGGCTTCGACTTCGGTCAGGCCGACTGTGCCGATCGGAGGATGTGAAAATACCACCGTGGGAATACACTCATACTCCAGGTGCCGATCCGGCATGTTGCCGAACAACCGGTCTGCCAGTCGACGGCCGGCAGCAATGGCAACCGGTGTGAGCGCGGCCCGGCCGGTGACATCACCGATGGCATAGACTCCGTCGATATTGGTGTTCTGGAATTTGTCTACGGGAATGTCGTCCAGTTCGCCTGTCTGTACACCCGCCTTTTCGAGATTCAGCGCGCCCGTATTCGCGCTGCGCCCCACTGCCCAGATAAGCTCGTCGAAACCCTCATAGGCTTCACCATCTTCACTGCAAAAAGCAATTTTGCCAGCACGCTTTTCCAGGCAGCGAGGCACTTTGTGAATATGCAGCTTGATACCGTCGGCAATCATTTCATCCATGAGCGCTTCGCGTAACATCGGGTCGAAGCTTTTGAGCGGTCCATCGCGACGCACGAACAAACTGACATCGGCGCCAAGCGCATTCAGCATGCCGGCCAGCTCTACGCCGATGTAACCACCGCCAACTACCGCGACCCTTCCTGGGCAGTCCTCGAGGTCAAAAAAGCCGTCGGAATCAATCCCCAGTAGAGCGCCGGGGAGTTCCGGCTGAATCGGTTTGCCGCCAGTCGCCACGACGACGTGCCGCGCGCGATACAGGTTGCCTGCCACTGTCACCGTATTTGCGTCGACAAAACTGGCGCTGCCGCGCACCAGGTGGACGTCGCGCCTGTCCAGATTGCGCTCATAAATGCCGTTTAAGCGCTTTACATAGGCGTCCCGGGCGGCCTTCAGTTTGGGCCAGTCATGGTCGCTTTGCTCGAGGCTGAAACCATAGTCGCGGGCATCATGCAGCGCATGCGCGAGGCTTGCGGCGTACCACATCACTTTCTTGGGCACGCAGCCGACGTTTACACAGGTTCCGCCCAGTGGGCCGTTTTCAATTACCAGTGCACGCGCTCCATGCAGGGCGGCCCGTTGTGCGCAGGCCAGCCCTCCGCTGCCACCGCCAATTGCTATCAGGTCGTATTCATCGGACATTTTGGTACTCATCCTCGGCAAAAATGCGCGGTACCCGATGATATACTTTTGACGCAACGCCGTGCAGGGAGATAAACATGGGTACTGCCGTAATTGTCGTGCTGGTAATCGCTGTCGCAGTCGTCGTGTACTTTATCAGCATCTACAATCGGCTGGTTACAATTAAGCATAACGTCAGCAAAGCCTGGTCAAATATTGACGTGTTGCTTAAACAGCGTCATGACGAACTTCCCAAACTGGTGGAAACCTGCCGCCGCTACATGAAGTATGAACAAGAAACGCTGGAAAAGGTCATGCAGGCGCGGGCCGCTGTCTCGAAGGCACAGGAAAAGGGCGACATTGCGGGTGTAGGGGCGGCCGAAGGTGCACTGCGACTTGGGCTCGGCAATCTTTATGCGGTCGCCGAGCAATACCCCGATCTCAAGGCAGACAGTTCGTTTCAACACTTACAAGCAAGAATCTCTGAACTGGAAAACACCATTGCCGATCGCCGCGAGTTTTACAACGAAAGTGTCAACATCAACAATATCCGCATCGAACAGTTTCCGGACGTGATCATCGCTAATATGTTTAATTTTGGTTCTGCGGAGCTCCTGGAATTTCAGGAAGAAGAGATCAGCGACGTCGATATCCGCAAGCTCTTCGATTGACCCCGAAACGTGGACGAACTCGCCCTCGCGGTTCGCGCCGCCCAGAGTTCCGAGTTTTGGTTCTGGGTGCTGATTCTCGGGGCCCTTGTGCTGCTCACGGGCAGGGCGGCTGTTACCCGGCACCACCGTGCGCACATTATCGATGATATTCCCACCTCGCGAGTGCGTTCGGCTTCACAAGGATATATTGAGCTGCAGGGTCAATCGCGCCTGCTACCCGGCCCGCCAATTGTTTCACCGCTTACTGCCACGCGCTGTTGCTGGTGGAGTTTTCGTGTCGAACAGAAGGTCGTGCGTCGCAGGCGTGGCCGCACCGAGGTGTCCTGGCGAACGATCGGCAAGGGCACCAGCGAAGAGCCGTTCCTGTTAACAGATGACACAGGAGACTGCGTTGTAGATCCATGGGGCGCCGAAGTTTTATCAGTCTCTGCAGATCGCTGGCATGGTGATCTGCGGCAACCCAGACCGCAGATGCGACGTCGGCGCCTGGGGGGAAATTATCGTTACTCCGAACGGCGACTGGAGATTGGCGGGCCGCTGTATGCCATCGGCTGGTTTCGAACCGAGCGTGAAAATGTTGCAGACACGCCGGTGGAAGATGAAGTGCGGGAACTGCTGGGGCATTGGAAGCGTGATCAGGCCAGCCTGCTGCGCCGGTTTGACGAGAATCGCGATGGCAATATTGATGTCGACGAGTGGGAAGTGGCCCGCAGCGCTGCCCTGG
Source organism: Gammaproteobacteria bacterium (assembly GCA_041565075.1). Classification (GTDB taxonomy): domain Bacteria; phylum Pseudomonadota; class Gammaproteobacteria; order Steroidobacterales; family JABDLF01; genus JABDLF01. The sequence goes on along the minus strand of JBFGOQ010000013.1, from coordinate 42,910 downwards.
CGGAGGTCGAGAAGGCGCGTCATCAGCGTGCCGTGCGGCCGGGACTAGATGTGCTCTCGCATCCACCGGACGACAGGCCCTACCTGCTGGCTGCGCTACCGCAGCCTCATGTAGCGCGGCGCCTGCGTGGATCCGCGCTGTTTTTCGTGTTGCTTGCCATGCTGCTCGCAGGCTGTCTGACATTCATCCTGTCTGCGCGATTCACCTGACGGAGCTGGCACGGGCAGCATGCTAGAATTCCCGGCCTTTCAGACACCCAATTGACCTGACTGATATGCAGAACCCCTTGCTTGAAGACCGGCGTCTGCCGGCATTCGAACGTATCCGACCCGAACACGTCGAACCCGCCATTGATTTTTTGTTAGCAGAGAATCGAAAAGCGATTAAAAAATTACTCGGCGATTCCCGGGCGCGCGGGTGGGCGCATCTGATCGAACCGTTGGAAGTGATGGATGAGCGGCTGGCCCGGGCCTGGTCGCCAGTGGCGCACCTCAATGCCGTGATGAATGACGCGAACTTGCGCGAAGCCTATAACGCGTGTCTTGCCAAGCTTACCGATTACCATAGTGAAATTGGTCAAAACGCAGTGCTGTATGCGGCCTACGAAGATGTTGCGGCCAATGAGGCCGGACTCGATGAAGCGCAAAAGAAACTGCTGGAACACGCTTTGCGGGATTTTCGACTGTCCGGTGTAGCACTTGGCGACAGCGACAAGACGACCTATCGGGAGCTTGCCCGTGCGCGCTCCCGATTGCAGGCCAGGTTCGAAGAAAATCTTCTTGATGCGACCAACGCATGGTCCAGGCACATAGCTGATGAGGCGGCGCTCGCCGGTATGACGCCGCGCGCCAAGCAGCGCGCCCGGGATACCGCCAGCAAGAAAGGCCTGGATGGTTGGCTGCTGGGGCTTGATTATCCGTCTTACGAAGCAGTTATTACTTACGCCGATGACCAGTTACTGCGCAAGGAATTCTACAGGGCCTGGGTTACGCGCGCATCGGACAATGGCCCGCATGACCATAAGTACGACAACACCAGAATCATGGACGAGATCGTTACGCTGCGACAAAAGACCGCAAAACTACTCGGTTTCAAGCATTATGCAGCGCTCTCACTGCAACCCAAGATGGCAAGAGAACCCGCCGAAGTTATGGATTTTCTGCGTGAGCTCGTGCAACAGACGCGAGAAGCAGGGGAGCAGGAGTTCAAAGAACTCGCTGCTTACGCTCGCCGCGCCCATGGGCACGACAAGCTCCGGGCCTGGGATGTCGCTTACTTCGCAGAGAAACTCAAGCGTGAGCGCTACGGTATCTCCGACGAACAGCTACGGCCTTATTTTCCCATGCCGGTTGTTTTGGAGGGCTTGTTCAAGATTGCCGGCAAGCTCTACGGCATTGAAGTAAGACCCCGTCAGGACGTCGAGTGCTATCACGAGGATGTGGCTTTTTATGATGTGTTCGATAGTAAGGGTCGGCTACGCGGCAGTTTCTATACAGACCTGTTCGCACGTGCCAGCAAACGCGGCGGAGCGTGGATGGATGAATGCGCGAATCGCAAGCGCATGCAGGATCATGAGCAGGATCCTGTCGCATATCTCGTTTGCAACTTTATGCCGGCGGTGGGTGACGATCCTGCATTGTTGACCCACAACGAGGTCCTTACACTGTTTCATGAATTTGGCCATACTTTGCATCACCTTTTAACCCGGGCCGAGTATCCCAGTGTTGCCGGCATTAACAACGTGCCATGGGATGCGGTCGAGCTGCCCAGCCAGTTCATGGAGAATTTCGCGTTTGAGCATGAAACGCTGCCGCTCATATCGCGCCATTATCAGACCGGAGAGTCGCTGCCGGCTAAGCTGCTGGACAAGCTGCGCGGCGCACGGACATTTCATTCTGCGATGCACATGCTCAGGCAACTGGAACTGGCGTTATTCGATTTTCGCCTGCACCTGGAATATATTCCTGGCGTTCAAGGACAGGTGCAGAGAATTCTCGACGAAGTGCGCGATCAGGTATCTGTTGTGCCCGTACCTGACTTTAACCGCTTTCCAAACGGCTTTTCGCACATCTTTGCCGGCGGCTATGCGGCGGGCTATTACAGCTACAAGTGGGCAGAGGTGCTCTCGGCCGATGCCTTCTCGGCATTCGAAGAAGAGGGCATATTTGACTCGTCGGCTGGCCGGCGATTTCTGAAAAGCATTCTTGAGGTCGGCGGCACCCAGGATGCGATGGACGCCTTCGTCGCATTCCGCGGCAGGGAACCCAGCATCGAACCTCTGCTGCGCCATTCCGGTATTGCGAATGGCGGTGAGAAACTGCCAGCCACCGGATGATACCGTTGGATCGAAATGAAGATTGCCTCGTGGAATGTTAACTCCCTGCGCGTGCGTCTAGAACAGGTGCTCGCCTGGCTCGAAGCCAACCCGGTAGACGTGCTCGGATTGCAGGAAACAAAAATGCCGGATGAGGACTTTCCGCGGCAAGCGATCGAGAATGCCGGATATCACGTGCGCTATACGGGGCAAAAGACTTATAACGGCGTTGCATTGCTCAGTCGCGAAGAGCCTCGTGATGTCGAGCTGGACTTGCCCGGCATGGGTGACGACCCGCAGCGACGCTTTATAGCAGGCACGGTGAATGGCATACGCATATATAATCTTTATGTGCCCAATGGTCAGGCAGTGGGCTCGGAGAAATTTGACTACAAACTCAGATGGCTGGCCTCGCTCCGTGACCTGCTGGAACAGGCGCTGACAAAACACGCAAAGATCGTGGTGATCGGGGACTTCAATATCGCGCCCGCTGACGCTGATGTGCACGATCCGCAGGACTGGGCAGGCAAAATTCATTGCAGTGAGCCTGAGCGGGCGGCACTGCGGGCGCTGACTGACCTGGGACTCGAGGACAGCTTTCGCCAGTTCGATCAGGAGCCGGGCTTGTTCAGTTGGTGGGATTACCGAATGGCTGCGTTTCGGCGCAATCGCGGACTGCGGATCGACCTCATCCTCGCCAGCCCCTCCATGGCCCGGACCTGCACCGCCAGCAGCATCGATCGGGGCCCGCGTGCCGCCGAGCGACCGTCGGATCACGCACCGGTGATTGCGGAATTCACGCCGTAACGGGTTGGCATAGGCATGGGATATTTACCATAACCCCTGTAAATACAAAGGTTAGTGGTACAATCCGAGAAAGTTTTTTAGACTGAGTCAAGGCCCGCCAGGGAGGTGCAAGGGGCAAGGACTGGTGAGGGCCAACGATGCGCGACAGACGCAGCGATTTCGACGTTACCAACACGGTGCAAGTGAGCTCGCCCACTGCCGTGCGGGATGCGGCTGTTGAACTGTTTGCGCAAGTCTATCCGGGCGAACGCCTGACGCTCTTGCGCAAGGCCTTCAATGACTTCGCAGATCTATTCCGCGGAGAGCTGGAAGGCTTTCATGGCTGCGAAACCGTTTACCACGACATGCAGCACACACTTGACATGAGCCTCGCTACGGCACGGCTCATAGTTGGTTACGAGAAGACGGTTCCCGACGACCAGCGCCTCGGTCTCGAACGCGCAACCGTAGGACAAATCGTCGCCCTGTTCCACGACGCCGGCTACATTCGTCGCGAGGAAGAGCAGGACCTCGTAACGGGCTCGGAGCTGACCCGTCATCACGTTTCACGCAGCGCAGAGTTCTTAAAAGAGTATTTGCCCAAGGCGGGTCTCGGGCACACCGCCGAAGTCGCCGCGACGATCGTACATTTCACAGGCATGGAACGCTCGCCGGAGGACATCGAGGTCGATGATCCTCTCTACAAAAAAATCGGCCACCTTGTGGGCACCGCCGATTTAATAGCCCAGATGGCCGATCGTTGTTATCTGGAAAAATGTCGTGACAGACTATTCCCGGAATTCGTGCTGGGCGGGATAGCCATGGCCGAGGAAGAGGATACGGGTAAACTGCGCGTGCTGTATGAATCCGGCGAAGACCTGCTTAAGAAAACGCCAGAGTTCTTCAAGATGACATCCCGCGATCGCCTGGATGGCTCCTTTAACAAAGCCTATCAGTACTTTGAGGCGGTCTTTGACGGTCAGAATCCTTACATCGATTCTGTAGAAAAGAATCTCGCGTTTCTTGACGAGATTATCCGCAACAATAATTGGCCTATGCTGCGTCGCAGCCCACCATGTTTTACCTGGAAGAGTGACGACCTCGACGATACGCAGCGCATGGCCGCGCTGAAAATTCGCGCACTCAAGTCCTGAGCTTATAAGCTGCACAATAATCAGATAAGCTGGCCGCTCTGGCCGGCGCCCGCTCGTCTGCCAATACAAACAGCCCGGCTGAGCTGAAAACCTGTGAACAAGCATCCCTACATACTTGGAACCGGCGATCAAGAACTGGACCGGCTGGCCGATCAGCATGCGGTATGGCGCAGTGCAACTCAGAACCTGTGGGAGCGTGCGGAATTCAGGGCCGGCCAGCACATTGTGGACCTTGGCTGCGGGCCCGGATTTACCAGCTTCGAACTTGCCGAACGTGTGGGCCCGGGCGGCAAGGTCAGCGCACTTGATAATTCAAGAAGATTTATCGAGTTGCTGTCTCGGTGGCGCGACGAGCGCGGCATCGAGCAGCTATGGCCAATGCTGGCAGATGCCTATGCACCGGGCCTAAGAGCAGGCTGTGCCAACGGCGTCTTCATTCGCTGGCTATTGTGCTTTTTGCCTGATACCCAACAGGTAGTAAACGGCGTAGCCCAGGCGCTCGCCCCCGGGGGGCGACTTGTCGTGATGGACTATTTCAATTATCTGAGTATTCGAAGTTTTCCAGCCAGCGGCATTTTCAAACACGTATTCGAACAAATTTACCGTAGTTTTGCAGATTCCGGCGGTGACCTTGACGTTGGTGGGGCGCTACCGCAGCTAATGAGCCGGGCGGGGCTCGAAATTGAACATATAGAGCCCGTTATTCATGCCGTTCGCCCGGGTGATGAGATTTGGAACTGGGTGCGCGACTTTCAGAAAAGCTATTTGCCGAAATTGGTAGACAAAGGTTATCTGAGCACTGGTGATATCGAAGCAAACGATCAGGACTGGCGGGACCGCGAATGTAGCCCGGATAGTTTTTTTCTCTCCCCACCCATGTTAGGGGTGATCGCCCGCAAACCCGATTGACGGGCGGCAACACTCTGCACCAGCAGCGCTGTCAGACTATGCTTGGGGGTGGGCACCGCAGCGTAGCGGTGGCTGCCCATGCTAACCGGGGTACAAACATATGAAAATCGGAAGCCTGCTTTCAATCGTGTTGTTTTCGTTGGTAGCCCTTGTGCACCTGCTGCGCCTGGTTTCGGGCTGGGAAGTAATCATCGATGGTTGGGTCGCCCCCATGTGGTCAAGCGCGCTGGGCGTACTTATCCCGGGCACGCTCGCATTTCTCTTGTGGAAAGAGGCCAATTAGCACGCGATATAGGCTGGACCAGCCAAGCCACGCACGGGCGGTGCGTGCGCTGGCAAGGCGCGACCGCAAGCTGGGAGCCGTGATCAGACGTCACGGCCCGCCTAAGCTCAGACTCAGACGCCCAGGATTCGCGACATTGATCCAGATAATTTTGGAGCAGCAAGTCTCCGTGGCCTCGGGTCGAGCGGTCTACAGCAAGCTCAAGGCGCTGTCGGGCGGCGTACGCCCGGTCAATATCGCGCGATTGGGCGAGAAGGGGCTGCTGCAGGCTGGTCTCTCACGGCAAAAAGCACGCTATTGCCATAACCTTGCCGAAGTGGTCGGGGCCGGCGAGCTGCGCATGAACCAGCTGCACCGTCATCATGATGACAGCTGTCGCGAATTGCTAATGCGTCAACCGGGCATCGGGCGCTGGACCGCGGACATTTACCTCTTGCTGGCTATGGGACGCCCCGACGTGTGGCCGGCAGGCGACCTGGCCCTGCAAGTGGCGCAAGCGGAGACTCTGGGCCTGCCAAAGCGCCCGGACAGCGAAACTAGCGCGAGGCTTGCCGAAACCTGGCGGCCTTACCGTAGCGTGGCGGCACGCATCCTGTGGCACAACTATCGCAAGGCGCGTGAGGCCAACTGAGACATCAAAAAAGACTGTTACAAAATGCCCTTGCAATGGTATCTTGCGCACGAAATACAGGGGCATCGCATAAGGCATCGAAATGTCTGCGAACGACTACGAATCACTCGACCGATTTATAGGCAACTGGTTCCACCAGGATTGGGACCTCGAGGCCAGAACCTGGCAGGAACTTATCGAGAAGTTCAAGCTTGTATCGCGCAAGGAACGCGTCAAGCAGGTTCATGATGACCTGAGGTCATTCCTGCAAACCACCAAAAGCGATGACGAGCTCTGCGAGCTCGTATTCGAAGAATTCGGTTGTGGCTATGATCCCCGACCGGAACAGGGCGTGCGCGAATGGCTGGGCGACATTGCCACGGCACTCAAACCTCCCCGCCAGAAAAAAGTGACTTAATGCAAAACAAAGACGGGCGCGACGGCAATTCCCGCAACTGTATGTTCGGACGTTTGGCTGCACAACACTCACCGTTCAGGAGGCAAGGTGCGAATACCACTGAAGTTGATTACCGTAGTTAGCGCGCTTGTGGTTGCGGGCTGCGCGCCGGTTACTACAGTTCAGCCTGCTCGTGTTGCCACTGCCACAGAAGCGGAGCTGAGGTCGTTTGTGGTAGAGATCAAAGTCGGACCGAACTGGGACGGCTCGAAGCCGCCTAACGAACAAGCGTTCTTTAAGGAGCACTCTTCGAACCTGCAACGCTTGCGCGAGGCGGGGCATATTGTCATGGGTGCACGGTACTCGGACATAGGACTAATTGTCTTCTCCGCGAGATCAGCGGAAGAAGTCAGGGGCTTAATGTCACAAGACCCCTCAATGACGGCAGGGACGTTCAAGTACGAAGTTCACGCACTTAACGTCTTTTATCCTGGCCTGGTGCAGTCCGGATCAGGTAAGTAGGCTGAATAGTGCCGCCGCTGCGCTAAGAGACGTCAGGTGGTCAACATCTGCCATGGAAACCAACATGTACTATCTGGTTGAGACTGACAAGGCGTTCGATGAAGCGTCGGCTGATCTCGACGTGTCAGTGAAGCGAAATGGTTTTGGCGTGCTGCATGTTCACGACCTGGGCACGACCTTTCGCACCAAAGGCGTCGCATTTGATGAGCAATGCAAGGTGTTTGAAGTCTGCAATCCGCAGCAAGCTGCCAAGGTCCTGGACAGCGACATGCGCTTGAACATGGCGCTGCCTTGTCGAATATCGGTGTTCACAGAACGTGGCAAAACCAGGATTGGTCTGATCCGACCGGCACAAATGCTTTCAGCTCTGTCAACAGACCCGTCGCTTATTGAGGTGGCTAACGAAGTCGAGGCCAGGACGATTCAAATGATCGATGAAGCAAAGTAACTATAGGCCACCTGATAATGCGCTGTACCGGACGCCGACGCGCCGGTAAGCCTGGTCGTTAGTCGGCCGAGAGTACCAAATCCATTTTGCTGATAGAGGTGCCGGTATGTCTAATTACATTGACGGATTCGTCTTTCCCATCCCGCGTGCTCGTCTGGACGATTACCAGCGTCTCGCTAAAGCGGCTGCAAGGATTTGGAAGGAACATGGCGCACTCGATTACCGGGAGTATGTCGGTGACGATTTGACATTACAGGGAACGCGCTCCTTCACCGACCTGGTAGCTGCAACGGAAGATGAGGCCATCGTGTTTGGCTGGGTGGTCTTTGATTCTCGTGAGGCACGAGATCTGGCAAACGAGAAGGTCGCAGCCGACCCAAGGATGGCGGAATTGATCGAGTCATCAAATTCAGGGTTTAATGCTAAAAGGATGGCATACGGTGGGTTCGAGTCGTTTGTTCGTTCATTTTAGTCGAACGCTGACCAATCGGCGGGCTGACAAAAGAGTTTGATCTGGTCGCATCAAAAAGAGACAGAGCAAAAATGATAGAGGTATTGTTAAGGGTAGAACTAAGCAAAGAACAATGCCAGGAGACAACAGATGCGATTCTTGCCAATCCATCAAAGTATGGCTACTAGCGCCAGCGCAGGGTCCGGCTCGCAGCGAATCCTCCCAGGATAATCATGAGCAGTATCTATTGGCCTGTTCTGGCACTTGTTGCGCTCACTGCCTGTGTATGGCTCTTGATGTACTACCGTAGAATCTCGGAAATAAGCGCTCGACACATTGATCCACAAACACTTGCAACCAGCGATAAAGCAACTTCGGCGCTCAACAATGTTGCGGCGGCCGACAATTTTCGCAATCTGCTCGAGGCACCTGTCCTTTTTTATGTGCTTTGTCTTGCTCTTTCGGTAACTGCTACCGCGTCTCCGCTGCAGATTACTCTGGCATGGGCTTATTTCTGGTTGCGGGCAGTGCACAGCCTGATTCACGTCACCTATAACCGGGTTATGCACAGGTTTATAGTATATGTTGCAAGCATGTTTTGCCTGTTTACTATGTGGGGGTTTTTTGCGGTGTCATTGTTTGCCCAACATGGCCGTTGATTCGTGAGCGCAGCGGGTCATCACGCGCGAAGCGCGTCCTCGCTACAGATAGGGTGCGTTGTGCTCGGTAAACTTAAGTAGCATAGAATTTTTTGAGTCTGCGACGCTGCCAGTGCTCAAAGGCCAGGATTGAGCGATGTCGATTTCTCGCAAAGTGAGGAAATTATGACCAAGACTATTGCGCCGGTGGCGCACACTGCAATGCTAATTCGCAAGCCTGTATCGGAGGTTTTCGATGCTTTCGTCGATCCCGCCACCACTTGCAAATTCTGGTTCACCAGGGGCAGCAAGAAGCTGGAGCAAGGCGCAATGGTAACCTGGCATTGGGACATGTACGGGGTTTCTGCCGAGGTTGCCATCAAGGCCCTGGAGAAGGACAAACGTATCCTGATCGAATGGCCGACCCCGGTCGAATGGATATTTACGGCAAGGTCCGACGGTACTACTTTCGTCGATATCACAGCATCCGGGTTTACTGGCACTGACGAAGAGAAGGTAGCAGCGGCGCTGGACTCGATGGGGGGTTTCAGCTATCTGCTGGCTGCCTGCAAAGCTTACCTGGAGCATGGCATCGAGCTTAATCTGGTTGCGGACCACAGCCCTGATGCACATGTCGCCAAAAATGCCTGACAGCACTACGCCCAAAAAATTTCGGTGCCAGAAGCACGCAGATTGCGTGTGAATCGGCCTGCCAGCTTTCGCGCCGACGCAACTGAGTTTGGTCCGCCATGCCATTACTGTTTTCTTACGGGACCCTGGAACAGGAGGATGTGCAATTTGCGACTTTTGGCAGGCAGTTGCAGGGCAGCGCGGATGAGCTGCCCTGCTTCGAGCTGTCCCTGGTAGAGATCAGGAATGCACAGTTTGTTGCCTCCAGCGGCCAGACACACCACGCCAATATTACGTTTAATGGCAATAATGATAGCCGCGTAAACGGCACTGCCTTTACGATTACCGACAGCGAGCTTGCTGCCGCTGACCAATACGAAAGACCTGCCGGGTACGAGCGAATAGCCGTAACACTCGAATCCGGGAAAAGCGCCTGGGTTTATCTTCATGCCAGCTCGATGCCTGGAGTCTCCATACATCTGAATCCAACTGGCGTATACAAGATTACCAAAGAGATCGCCGGTGAATTATCGGCCATCGGCAAGGTTGGCCAGGCCGATCGGCTGGTAGCGGCAATGCGTTACGGTTCTACAGGAACGGAAATTTTAATGGCGCTGCACAGTAATCTGATGGAGTTGCTTACTCAGGACTCGCACTTATCGGCTGGCTTGCGGTCTAAAATCAAAAGTTTAAGCCAGGCCATCTCGGAGCAGTTACTGTAATCCCGAATCCGCCGCATATTTAGTCGCTCGCCGCAAGCTAAAAGCTGGCTAGCCTCCTATGAGGCTCCACATCATGCATATACCCAGAATCCATCTAATCTTATTCTGCCTCGGGCTACTGGTTCCGCCTGCGTTGTTTGCCGACTCCTGGGTGTCACCGGCACCGATGGCAAAAGCAAGCCCGGATGCGAATCGATTCATTCGGGTCGAGCCCGGTACAAGCCTGGGAGATACCGTAGGGTTCAGCGGCGCCGAAAAAGGAAAGTTCGCCCAGGCTACCTATTACGCCAGAAGCGTCACACAAGATTCTTACGTCGCGTATGCGCGATCGCAGTTACTAAACCCGATCTCGCCTGTCGATATGCTGCTCAATAATGCGGGCGTGCTGGTCACACTCGATAACTGGCATAACGTAGGATTTGGTGCGGTGGTTGTAATTTACGGCCCCCACGGCAACGCAATTAAGAGTTACGAGCTGGAAGACTTGTACCCGAAAGAGAAAATTGCTGCTATTCCGCGCTCTGTATCGTCACGATGGTGGCGGTGTCAGACGGCCGAGCCCTGGATTAACGACAGCACTGTTTGGATTACGGACTGGTTTGGTGGCGAATTCAGATTTAGCCTCGATGATGGATCGTTTCTTTATGAGCCGACCGCCGGAAACTGCGCCGGGCAAGGTCTCGACAGCAACTCCGCCTCGAGCAGTTCTTTGCAAAACGGGCCTTCAAACTAAGAGGCTTTTCGACTAACACCTCATCGCCCTATAATTATAATCATGTCCAAACTCACTATCTTGTTCATTGCTTCAGTCGTCATTACCGGTGCACCTATCAAAGGTGTCGCTAAACAGGCTGTGTCAGTCGAAGATGATGCCTGCGTGATTCTGTTGCATGGGCTGGGACGCACGCCTGCCTCGATGCGTAAAATGGGACAGGTTCTGCATTCAAAGGGCTTCGAAGTCATCAACATTGGCTATGCATCCCGATCCGCTTCGATTGAACAACTCGCAGAAAACGCTATTTCGGATGGTTTGGCACAATGTCGAAGCAAGGAATCTGCGCAAATACACTTTGTCACCCATTCTCTGGGCGGCATTCTGCTTCGCCACTATCTGGAAAGCAATTCAATTGAGGGCTTGCAACGCAGCGTCATGCTGGCACCGCCCAATCAGGGAAGCACTGCCGCAGATGCCTGGCGACGTGTTCCAGGGTATCGGTTGTTAAACGGTGAGGCCGGTTTTCAGCTGGGAACTGACGAAAAAAGTGTGCCGTTGCAACTTGGCCCAGTGGATTTTGATGTTGGCATCATCGCTGGCGATCGCACAATTGACCCTGTGACTTCGCTGTTTCTCGCAAATCCTGATGATGGAAAAGTATCGGTCGAAAGCACTAAAGTGGCCGGCATGAAAGACTGGCTGCTGGTCCACCACTCGCACGCATTTATCATGAAAAGCGATGAAGTCATCCGGCAGACGGCACATTACCTGACTTTCGGCGAGTTTGACCGTCCGGCAGGAGATGCGGCGGACCCGGAAACTGTCCAGGCAGAGCGCTGAATCAGCGATGGAAGATATGATTTACGAAGGAGGCTGTCTGTTTTCGGCTGCAGGCTTCGGCTTGAGTACGAGCAGGCGTAAGTTTTGCCATTGATAATTGCGGGCGTTTATGGGTCTGGGTAAATAATGCTTCTGGTCGCGGCTGTTCTTATCGTGGCTGTAAGCCTTGCCCACTCAATACTGGGTGAGAAGTACATACTGATGCGGTTGTTTCGCCAGCCACTGCCCAGACTTTTTGGCGATGATCGGTTTACCAAGCAAACGTTGCGCTTTGTCTGGCATCTGACATCGGTGGCATGGGTAGGCTTCGCCATACAAATCGCTTTACTCCATTTCGGTGAGTCTTCAAGAGCTGCGTTGCTCCAGGTCATCGCTACCACTTTTGCTATTACCGCAATAATTGCTTTCGGTGCGAGTCGCGGAAAGCATTTATCCTGGCCTGTTTTTACTGCAATTTCAGTTATCTGCTATGCCGCTGCATGAGCTGATCCCGACAATGGCGCAAGACCCGGTGACTGTCGCTTCCTGCAGGTTGCCAATGTGCCCGGGGTTCGCGGTGATCCTGTTCGCTCCATATATATCATGGGCGAGCTGACTTCAACGATTCGACCGGCAACGCCCCAGGATGCAGAAAAAATCGCTGCCATCTATAACTATTACGTCGAAAAGACCACGGTTACGTTTGAGGAAAAGGCGATAAGCGTCGCGACGATGACAGAACGGCTGGCCGCGGCAAGCACGACCTATCCTTGGCTGGTTGCCGAATCCACGAGCGAAGTCCTGGCTTATGCCTACGCATCACCGTGGAGCAACAGGTCCGGGTACAAGGCGTCGGCGGAAACCACAATCTATGTGGCACAAAATCACACTCAAAAAGGAATCGGCATTGCACTCTATGGCTCGCTGATGGAGCACTTGAGGGCACAGATATTTCATTGTGCGATCGGAGTTATTGCTCAACCCAATCCCGTAAGTGTCTCTTTGCATGAGAAGCTCGGTTTCAGGAAAATTGGCGTAATGCCTGAGATCGGCAAGAAGTTTGGTAACTGGATCAGCGTCGGATACTGGCAGTTGCTATTGTAATCGGCAAGAATTAGCAGTCAGAGTGACAAGCTGATAAAGAGTCAACTTAGCCGTTGAAATGGTGAACCACAATTAAGGCAGAATTTCTTCTCTTGTTTATCGGCTATGCGGTGGCCCTTTCATTCCTGCTGGCAAGGAAGGGCGTTCGCTGGAATGGCGGATCCAAGGACAATGCGACCGCTAAAGAGCCGTCGCGGGTGCTTGTTATTGGCGCAACCGGCGGGACTGGTCGCCAACTCGTAAAACAGGCACTGCAACGTGGTTATCACGTTACGGCACTGGTGCGTGATCCGACCCGCATCGACATTGTCCACCCACAACTCACGGTTATTCAGGGCGACGTTCTCGATGCAACCTCCGTTGAGAAAGCCATGCGTGATCAGCAGGCCGTATTATCAGCGCTCGGACACAAACGATGGTTTTACCCTGCTCGTATTTTATCTGCAGGGACACGCAATATTTTGTCGGCCATGCGCGCCTGTGGCACGAAACGTCTGATTTGTGAGACTTCGCTTGGTATTGGAGACAGCGCTGGCCACATGGGCCTTTACTATACGTTTTTTGTTATTCCGTTGATTCTGCCATTTTACTTCTGGGATAAGGCGCGGCAGGAAAGGCTGATCGAGGCCAGCGGTACAGACTGGGTGATCGTCCGTCCCGGCGTTTTGACTGATCGCGACAAACAGAGGGCTACGCGAAGTGGCTATAATGTGGGAAGTTTTCTGCTTACGCCCAGCGTTGCGCGCGCTGATGTTGCGAAATTCATGTTAAGTCAACTGACATCAAGCACCTATCTGCACGCCGCCCCAGGCATATGCGGAGCGGCTAAATGACGTGATCACCGGATACCACATCATTATTTACAGCAAGAACCCCGAAACGTATAGAACATTTTCTCGAGATATACTGGCACTGAACAATATTGACCTTGGTGGCGGCTGGTTGGTATTCGCATTACCGCCCTCGGAGCTGGCGTTTCATCCTCCGCAAGAGGGTGCTAACCCATGAGATGGCCACTTATATCCGAGGACATTGACGGTTGCATTTTATCAGCTGCCAAAAACAGCGCCCGGTGTGGGGGCTGCTTACCTCTGTCACCTCGCCCGGTGGTGAAACCCTGAAGGTTTATGAACCGAAACATGCAAGACAAAAACATCAATAGAGTCTGCGTGTTCATATTGGTATCGGCTGCCGCCTGCACGCTACCTTCACAGATTCCGGGACCCCTCAAGGCCGGCTGGCAAGGTAAAGCTGTCTGCGAAAAGGTGCGCCAAAACCTGGAGCAGCAGGTTCTGCGCTGTACGTTTCCGCCCGGCGTTGGACATGAACGCCATTCGCATCGACCTCATTTCGGGTTTGTGCTGGCGGGCGGTGTCATGCAGGTAACCGATGCCAACGGCACCCGTACCATCGAGGTGACAACAGGAAGTAGTTTTGAAAGTGCCGGCATCGAATGGCATGAGGCGCTGAACGTTGGCACCACAACCACGGTCTTTATGATCTTTGAAGACAAGTGACGGATATGGCAATGATCGCGGGGTTTGTTGTTGTGCTGGCAGGACTTTGGCTGCTGGCGCTGGCAGGCACCAGTTTTATCTTGCCCGAGCGGGCAACGCAGTTTCTATCGGGCTACGCGAGTTCTGCTCGTGTGCATTACCTCGAGCAGATATTGCGCATTATCGCAGGTGCGGGCTTTGTCCTGCACGCCGCCGAAATGCGGTATTCGCAGATATTCAGCATTTTTGGCTGGATTCTGGTCATAACATCAACGGGGCTGCTCCTGATTCCATGGCAATGGCACAATCGCTTTGCCGGTTGGGCTGTACCTTTTGCGGTTCGTCACTTGAAATTGTATGCCCTCGGGGCACTGATTCTTGCAGCATTCATCTTTTACGCGTTGATCTGAGCATGCTGCCTGCTACTTTGCCTGTAATGAAATCATAGGAGGCTTTGCGATGTTTGCCAGATTAATGGGGCTTAAGGTCATTTCTCCGAATGATCTGTTCGAGCTCGAGAAACAACAGCAAGTAAGTATCTTTGACGTCAATTCCCGGCAAAGCTGGGACCGCGCCCATGTGCCCGGTGCCGCAAACCTCGATGCGAATGAGTTTGGCGCACAGGACCTGCCGCCGGACAAGCGTGCATCCATCGTTTTTTATTGCTCAAACCCGATGTGCAGAAAGGCGCCAAATGCTGCCCGGCGCGCCAAGCAAATGGGATACGAAAATGTTCGTGTAATGTCCGCTGGCATCAAGGGCTGGCTGTCATCGGGTTTGCCAACCGAAAAGGCCAGTGAAGCCTGATCGCTTGTTGCCGGGATACTATGACCAGTTTCCATCTTCGCTCGGGCACGCTGGAAGACACCAACGATATCGTCAAGCTAAACAGCGACGTAGAAAACGTAACCAGTCCCATGGATGCAGGACGCTTTCGCGAACTCTTTCAGATATCCAGCCTTACTGCAGTTGCAGAGGATGAAGGACGGGTCGTCGGGTTTCTTATGGGATTTAATGACGGCGTTGCTTGTGATGGCGTCAATTATCAGTGGTTTGCCATGCGGCTGAAGAAATTTTTTTATATTGATCGAATTGTAATCGAGAATTCCTGCCGGGGTAGCGGGCTTGGCAGGAAATTCTATGCCCACGTTGCCACCTGGGCCAGGGGACAGGGACAATTGTGGCTGGCAGCCGAAATGGACCTGGATCCCCCAAATGTGCCTTCTCTGAGGTTTCATGAACGCCAGGGATTCAGGCAAATAGGTACGCAGACTTTGCCATCGGGAAAGCTTGTGTCAATGCAGGTGCGGGCGGTTGACTAGAATAAACTGATAACGATTATTCAGGTTACTGACAGCTTGACGGGTATGAAAGACATACTGGAACAAATCATTCATGGTCGCACCGATCTCGTGTTCGACATGTTCACCGAAGGTCGATCTGCTGATATTGAGGATGATCATGGCAGGCCGATAATAGTCTGGTGCGCATATCATGGTGATGTCAGCGCCATCCGCCATCTGATAGCGGACGGCGCCTCGCTGGACGCGCTGGGCAGCGACTTCGGACTCAACGCCGCCGCCTTCCATGGGCACTGGCAACTTTGCCGGTACCTGCTCGAAAACGGGGCAGACGCAAACAGCGCCCTGGCTGATACCGGTGAGACGCCTTTGCATGCAGCGCTTTGCCGCGCCAACCGTCCACTCTATGACCACGTCATCGAAGTCTTGCTCGCCTATGGTGCGGATGTAAATCGGGTAACGAAGAATGGTGCCGAAACTGGCGCTTTCATGCGTGACTGCCGCACCAGAGGCGAGACGCCTCTTCATCGCGCAGCAGCTTTTGGCACCGCGCGTGCTATTCGCCTGTTGCTGGAGGCCGGGGCGTCCCGCGAAGCAAGGGACGCAAACGGTGATTCTCCGCTCAGTTGGGCAAGCTGGCACCTGCGCCCACCGGCGATCCTGCGCATGCTGTGTTATGGCGAATTTTCAATCCACCCCGACAATCATTCCACTTACGATCATGGTGCCGGCTGGGGACAGATCGACGCGCCTTTGCGAGGCCGCCCCACAAAAGACAAATAGTGAGCTCGACCAAGCGGCAACTGGTCCCACGATATCTTCAGCGGTCTTGCTCGGGAAACTGAGCTGGAATTTAGGCCATAATTCCCGGCCATGAATGATAAGTCTTACCCACAGCTGGAAACGGCCTCGCTTGATGCGCTGGCCAAGGCCTTAGCACTACTGAACGATGGATTTGCAGGCTTGCCGGAACATGCCAGCGCTTGGGGCTATCCGGGCGCTGACTTTGCCGCGGTGCTGGACACAGTGGCGGCAAGGATGCATGACAATTATCCCTATTTTCATCCTCTGTATGCAGGGCAGATGCTGAAGCCGCCACATCCGGTGGCGCGCGCGGCCTACGCACTTGCTATGTGGATCAACCCTAACAACCATGCGTTGGACGGTGGTCGCGCCAGCTCGGCGATGGAAAAGGAAGCCGTGGGCGAAATTGCCAGGATGTTCGGCTGGGACAACCATCTTGGTCACCTCTGCGGCGGTGGCACCATTGCCAACCTGGAAGCCTTATGGGTCGCGGGGCAATTGTATCCGGGCAAAGTTGTACTGGCCTCCGAGCAAGCGCACTACACCCATGAGCGCATCAGCAAAGTGTTGGGTTTACGCTTTGAAGCAGTGTCCTGTGACAATAGGGGCCGCATGGATGCCGAAAAATTACGGGTGCGCCTGGCACGCGGCGATGTAGGCACAATTGTGGCAACCCTGGGGACTACGGCGACCGGCGCCGTCGACCCATTACCCGCAATCCTCGCACTGCGAGACATCTATGATTTCCACTTGCACGCCGACGCCGCCTACGGTGGTTATTTCTGTCTTACCAGCAATCTTGATGATGAAGCTCGCGCGACCTTCGACCGGGTTGGGGAAGCCGACTCCATCGTAATCGACCCGCACAAGCATGGTTTGCAGCCATACGGCTGCGGCTGCGTGCTGTTTCAAGACCCGAGTGTAGGACGCTTCTATAAGCATGACTCGCCTTATACATATTTTAGCTCCGACAGCTTGCATCTAGGCGAGATCAGCATGGAGTGCTCCCGACCGGGGGCGGCGGCAGTGGCACTTTGGGCCACGCAGCAGCTACTGCCTCTGGCCACAGGTGGTGACTTCGCAGACATGCTGGAGAATTCTCGCTCGGCCGCCCTTGCATTGCATAAGAAATTGCAGCGAGACGATCGGTTTGTAACGGCTTTTGCACCGGAACTCGACATCGTCGTTTGGGTGCCGCATGCCACCAGCGCAAATGAAGCATCACGCAAATCGCGGGCCATTTTTGATTTCGCAGGTGAGCAAGACCTGCACCTGGCGCTGGCTAAAATGCCAAGCCGTTTTTTTGACCTGGCGGGCAACAGTATGCGGGCGGACTCCGAAACTATAACTTGTTTGCGATCGGTGCTGATGAAAGCCGAGCATCTCGAGTGGATCGAGGAGATCTGGAAGCGTCTCTGTGCCGCAAGTGACCAGGCGGGCTGAGTAATGTCGGACACAGCACAGCCCGCGCTGTTTCTTGTGTATGTCGGGGGCCGCGCCGGCTCCGCCAACATCGAGCTACACGATGTGCGGTTCGTCGCCGGGCAGCGCATTGAAGATACCTACGCCGCCCTGCGACAACAATGGTTCGGGGACCCGCATACCTTGCATATGGACACTTACATGCGGATAACAAATATCGACAACTTTGCAGTCACCTTGAGCCGGGCCGCGCCGCAAAGCGCAGAGCGGCTATATTTCGTCAATCTGGGTGGCTACGACCCGCGAAACCTGGCAGAGCTGCACGAATTTGGCCTGTTGGTAGCAAAATCTCCTGATGAAGCGAAGAAACGCGCCAAGGCGTCGTTACTAGCGAGTGCGGAATCGCAACACAAAGATGACCTGTACGATGTGGACGAATGCTTGTGCCTGGACAAGGTGGGTCGCTGGTTTGTCCACCTTGAGCCTGCCGGGAAAGCGCAGATTCAAAAGCCGGACTGGTTTGGATACAAAGTATTAGCCAAGCCCTCACGCACTTAGCTGATTTTGACTCTTCGGCTCGCCGATATGGCAACATAACGTCCTCATGAGCGACACATTCAGAGAAATTCTGGACCAGGCTCTTAGGGACCGGAGTGGGGGCCGCTTCGAGCAAGCGCGCGTCGGATTTTTACAGGCACTTGAGAAATCTACGCTGAATAATGACCGGCAGGGACGGCTGCTCGCCCTCAAAGGCCTGGCTCAGGTGGCACGTGACAGTCGCCGCCCTGTGCAAGCATTACCGTTTCTCAAAGAGGCGACGCAACTTGCCCGCGACACCGGAGATGAAATAATGATCGCACATACGATCAGACATCTTGCGGACACATTTTGCGAGATCGGGCAAGCTGAGCTGGCAAGGCCCTTATACTTGGAGGCCGTGCAGATATTCCAAAATAATCCAATGGCATCGAACCTTGATCTGGCCAATTCCTTGCGTCCTGCCGCTCTGCTTTTCGAAAGTCTTGGCGATTATTCGAGGGCATCGTCTTTCTGGCAGGAGGCGCGCGAGGGTTACAGTGCGGCCGCCATCGAAGACGGTGTTGCCGAGTGTGACGAAGGCATACGCAGATGTTCCAGATCTTTAACAAAATCGTGAGGCGTTCATGAGAGGAGATCAACCAGGCGGACCCATTCGCTGGCGACTGCACATTCCCGTGCCGCCCGACCTTGTATTCGACGCGCTCGATTCCAATGCCGGCCGCGCTGCTTTCTGGGCCGAATCGGCGATCGAACGCGAAGGGCATATTGAGTTTCGATTTATCAATGGCTATAAGTGCAGCTGCAAAATTCTCAAGCGCCGGCCACACCAGTTATTCGAGCTCGACTATATCGGCGGACCCGCGTGTTTCGAGCTCTTTCCGGATGGTGGCGGTGGCACCGACTTACTGCTTACGCACAATGACATTCGGCCAAGCGAATGGAATGAGGTACACGCTGGCTGGTTAAACGTCCTTTTTCCTTTAAAGGCGTGGCTGGTTCACGGCACAGATCTGCGCAATCACGACCCACAGCGTTCCTGGGACCAGGGATACGCAGATCAATGAGGAAATCAGAGTAATGACTATGTATTCGGCCAACCAGGCATTGCAGCTTTTACGCGAAGGCAATCGGCGCTTCGTTAAGGGCGACTCAGCTGAGAGCCCCACCCGCCTGCAGGCATCTCGTGCCGAGCTGGCCGATGGCCAAATGCCTTTTGCAATTATTCTTGGCTGCTCCGATTCCCGCGTGCCTGCCGAACTCGTTTTCGATCAGGGCGTGGGCGATCTTTTTGTAATCCGCGTTGCCGGCAATATCGTCGCGCCCTCACAAATCGGCAGCGTCGAATTTGCCGCTGAACAATTCGGCACCCGCCTGGTGGTAGTGCTGGGCCATACCAGCTGCGGTGCCGTGCTGGCTACTTTGCAACAACTCACACAGCCACGTGCCATGCGGTCACCCAATCTCCGCTCTATCGTCGACCGCATCAGCCCTGCGGTTGAGCCATTACTTTCTTCACAGGATGCGCTGGCACCTCAAGCCCTTGAGCGGGCGGCTGTCAGGGCCAATATTCGCGCATCGGCCGAACAATTGAGGCACGGTTCGAAAATCCTCGAAAAGCTGATTCAGAACGACGGCCTGGTTATTGCAGCCGCTGAATATTCATTGCAAAGTGGCGTGGTCGATTTTTTCGATCTGCCGACATGCAACGCATAATATTGTCGGAACCAAGGTCCGCCGATTTGTGACTAATTGCAATATATGCGACTTGACTTTGATGCGCTGTGCGCAGATACATTCGCCTGTGGCATCGGCAAGCTGGCGAGCTGCAAGTGAAGGTCAGGCTTGGCAATTGAATGGCTAAGCCAATGTTATGACTGATCTGATGGCACATTGCTGCGGTTGCCCGCCACTTGGAATTAGAACGGGATGATTACCGGAAAAGTAGTTTCGGGAGAACAGAGAAATGAGAATAAAATTAAACAGCGTCCTGGTCGAAGACCAGGACAAGGCCCTGAGCTTTTATACTGAAAGACTGGGATTCGTAAAGAAAACCGATATCCCCATGGGTGAGTTCCGCTGGCTGACTGTGGTTGCCGAGGATGACGCCGATGGTACAGAATTGGTATTGGAGCCTGCTGCCTTTCCGGCAGCCGCAACCTATCAGAAAGCACTCTATGAGGCCGGCATCCCGCAAACCGCCCTCGCCTCTTCTGACGTGCGCGCTGAATACGCGAAACTCGTCGCGGCAGGGGTGAAATTCAAATCAGAACCTGCCGATGCAGGTGGGACGATACTTGCCATCTTCGATGACACCTGTGGCAACCTGATCCAGATGTATCAAGCCTGACAATATCGATGCAAACACCCGATTACACTGGCTACACTTTTCGCCAGCTCTACGAAGCGCTGGATGGAATTCGTGGCGAACAATACCCGCAGATTCTAACTGCACTGGAAGCGGAAATTCGCAGCAGGCCAAATGTGCCGAAGGCCGATCTTGAGGAAGTCTACTTTCATCTGGACCAAAATAAGTTTCCCGAACATGAACGGCGTCTGCGGGAAGAGATCGAAGCGCAGGGAGGCTTTGACACTATCGCACCCGAAACTGTCACTGACGAAAACCGTTATCACACGGGCTGGCGCCGTTTCTGGGCGATGATATTCGATGCCATTATTCTTTTCGCGGTCATGGCGTCGCTGGCCATGCCCATAGAGGGCGGCAACCAGGACAATCTGGCGCTAAAGGCTGCCCTGGACTACACCACGACCCTGTTTAGTATTCTCTACTACATACTTATGCATGCGGCATTCGGACAGACGCTGGGCAAAATGATAACCGGCGTCAAGGTTGTCCGGAATTCTGATTTCAACCCCATCAGCTTTCGCCACGCATTAATGCGGGATATTGTTCCGCTGGTCTTTATCATCGTAAGTATTGCAATGGTGAACTATTTTGATATTGGGATTGCGGACGATAAAAAGGCCTCACTGCAGGTCCCGATGATCGTTGTCATCACCGTGATGGTGCAATTTATCTGGCCCCTGCTCGAGCTCGTTACCATGCTTTTCAATCGCCGCAGACGTGCCATACATGATTTCATCGCGGGAACTGTCGTGACGCGCTACCTGCGCAACCCTGTGCAGCGATGCGAGTCGGGGAACCTGGCTCGCGCGTCAGTCTGACCATGGGCGGGCAGCAGATCCTGCTGGTTTACGACAAGCAGTGTCCGGCCTGTGATTACTATTGCAACCTGGTTCGTATACGTGAGTCAGTGGGCCGGCTGGTTCTGGTGGATGCCCGGGAAGGCGGCCCGGTTATGGACGAAATCACGCGCTCGGGTCTCGACATCGATCAGGGCATGGTTCTCAAGATCGGCGAGAATATGTACTACGGTGCCGACGCAATTCATATGCTGGCGTTGCTGGGCACCCGCTCGGGTGTCTTTAATCGACTCAGTTTCTGGACTTTCCGCTCACACAGATTGTCCCGCGCACTCTACCCGGTGCTCCGCGCCGGAAGAAACTTGTTATTAAAAATGCTCGGCAAGACCAAGATCAATAATCTTGCACGGCCGGACAACGACCGATTCTAGTGAGGATGACTCGCATGCAAGCAGGATCTATCCGCTTCATTATCGCTATTCTTGCTGTTTGCGTGGCAGGGACGGGCATGACCGAGAGCATGTTTGATGCGCCGGTCCGCCTCAAAACCGGCGACCGTCCCGACGCCGTCGCCATTGCCGACGTCACAGGAGACGGTCTCCCCGATCTCCTGATTGCCAATACCGGCAGCGACGATCTCCTGCTTTTCAAGGGCATTGGTAAAGGCGAGCTCGCGCTGGCCAATCGTTTCGACTCGGGCCCTAACCCCACCAGCCTGGCACTGGGGGACTTCGACGAAGACGGCGACTTGGATATCGCCATCGCCAATCACAGCACATTCTTTTTGACATTGCTTGTCAATGACGGCAGCGACCAATTCAGTCCTGCTCCCGAATCTCCGCTGACGCTGGGCATCAACCCGCATCCTCATGTTGTGCTGGCCACGGATATGAACGGAGACGGTCATCTCGACCTGCTGATTGATGATCGGCAAGGCAAGGGATTCGCCTTGCTCCTCGGAGCTGGCAACGGCACCTTCCAGGCTGCGCAGCAAACCATAGACGCCGGCGGTGATCCCTATCTGGGCACGGCCGTGGGCAACATCAATAACGACAAGCGCCCCGACATTGTCGCTCCACTGCCCACAAGCGTTTCGATCATCCTGGCAGGCGCCGATGGTTATCTGCCCCCGCAGTTTATTGGCGACGGAGGCGCTTTCGCAGTGGCCCTCGCAGACCTTGATGGTGACGCGCAAACTGACATAATCAGAGCGACAGAGAGCGGCCGTATTGTCGCCTTGCGACGGCTGGATGACGAGCAGTTTCGGCCCTTCGCGAACTGGCAGATCGCGCCCGGCGCGAAACGTTTAGCGGTAAGCGATCTTAACAACGACGGATTTGATGACGTCGCCGTCCAGAACTACCTGGACAGCAGGCTCTTGGTGATTTTTGGTGGCGCCGAGCCGTTTGAGACGCTTTCGATTCCGGCGGGGGAGCACCCCTGGGGTATAGCGATTGGTGATCTCAACGGTGATGGCCACCCGGACCTGGTCAGCCTCGACCAGAAAAACGACGTTGCCATGATCTTCTTCGCTGCCCCACCACCGTAAATCTTTGTTGCATAATGCGAAGCTGTTCCGCTACGTGATAGAGTTTCTCAGATGACAACAGCGTCTAAAGTCATGCTGGCAACTTGCCTGGCAATGCTGTTCCTTGCGTTGCCAAGCGTTGCTGACGATGCGCGGTCACCGTTGTTTATTAAGGTCTTTGCCGGCGAGTCGCTGACCTCGCGGCGGGATTTCAACAAGGCGGTGCGCAGGAATTTAAAAGCGAAAGCAGAAATTCCGGACAGTTCAATTATTCCCTGCGAGGCCGGAAAATATTATGGCCTGGGGGTGATCGTGAGCGCCCCAGGCAAGCAGTTTCTGTCCTTTGAAACAACGGCAATCTGGCGGGATCTGGACAACTATGACAAGCCGCGACGCTCGGCAAGGGAGCATACGCTTAAAAAGGACGAATACGGAACGCGCCGCTTCTTTTTCAAGATTCGCAATAAATCAGTTGATCACGACATGACATTCATTGCCCATATTGGAAAGCAGGTCTACCTGAGGCACAAGTTCCATATTCGGGGATGCAAGAATAACTAAGGCGCCAGGGTGACGCTGGCCGCAGTCTCTTTTGATCAATGATCCTCGAAACCGACAGGCTTCTCCTCCGGGAACTCGGTACTGCGGACAGTGCTTTCATACTGGAACTGGTAAATGATGAGGACTGGC
Organism: Gammaproteobacteria bacterium; assembly: GCA_041565075.1. Lineage (GTDB taxonomy): Bacteria > Pseudomonadota > Gammaproteobacteria > Steroidobacterales > JABDLF01 > JABDLF01. The sequence goes on along the minus strand of JBFGOQ010000013.1, from coordinate 19,465 downwards.
TTTTGCATATTGGTGATCGCGGCGTGCGAACCCTGCAAGATGCTTCCAGGTTCATCGAGGATGGGCCGATGGCCAGTTATAGCGAGCACGGCTTCGGCTTATGGTGTGCGCAACTTAAAGATGACCTGATGCCCATCGGCCTGTGCGGTGTGTTAAAGCGTGAGCACCTGGATCACCCTGACCTCGGCTACGCCCTGCTGCCAGACTTCCGCGGTAAAGGCTATGCGCTTGAGGCCTGCCGCGGTGTAATCGAATTCGCGCAAACTGCGCTGGACATGCATACCATGCTGGCGATAGTGTCACCACAAAATACCCGGTCTATTCATCTGCTTGAGCGACTTGGTTTCGAGTATGCTGGCGTAGCGCCGGGACCGGGTGCCAGCGAAAATGTTCAGCTGTTCAGGACTACACTAACCGGCATCCGAACCTAGACGGGCCCAGCCCGCCGCCAGACAAAGCGTTGTTTGCACAAGGATAATTTGATAAGAGGACGCGAAAATGGCTGCCAAGAGGTACCACCTGCCGAAACGCTTTAATGCCGCGATGTCGGAAAAAGCCTACGCGAATCTGCGCGCGCTGAACGCCAGGTACGGTTACGGTAATAATTATCTGCTGACCATTCTGCTGGAGAATCTGGACCAGATTGCCAAGCAACGCGAGCTGAAAAAGGCTTTCAGTGACTTTGCCGCCAAGTATGGTGCCCCCTCACCCGGAGGAATGCGGAGCAGGAAATAGCCCGCCTATGTTTTTCTGGTTAAGGTCTGTTCTGTTACTGCCTGTATTACTGCCCCAGGGCTTGCATGTCAGGAGGCAAACGCCATTGCTGCCGGAGCCACCGGGTGATCGCCAGGGCTCTCGCGGCAGTGGCCCGGATTTGAGATTACTGGTGATTGGGGACTCGGCAGCGGCTGGCGTCGGGGCCGCACATCAGGATGAAGCACTGCTTGGCCGCTTGGTTGCCGGTCTGTCACGAACTCGCTCAATACATTGGCGCCTGGAAGCACAAACCGGTGCGACCACGCGATCAACCTTGACGCGACTGGCAAATATTTCATTGCTCTCCGCTGATATCGTGGTTACCTCACTTGGCGTCAACGATGTCACTTCCGGCATCGTGCTGGGTAAATGGATTGATCAGCAATCACGGTTGCGCACAATGTTGCGGGAGCGCTTTGGGGCACGCCTGATTGTTGTCTCAGGCCTGCCCCCCATGCACTTGTTTCCAGCCTTGCCGCAACCGCTGCGCTGGCACCTGGGGCTGCGGGCCCTGCAGTTTAACGAAGCACTCAGCAAACAGATTGTGACGGAACCTGGGAGCGTGTTTATTGCGCATGACATTGCCGGCGATGCCAGCAGCATGGCCAGCGATGGCTTTCATCCGGGACCCCGCATTTATTCGCGCTGGGCAGAGAAGATTGTGGGGCAGGTGTTAAGTGCACCATCCATGGCCTAAAATAGCTGGCAGCTTCCATGATCAATAATGGCGACAAATCAACAATGGCACTGATATGAGCACCAAAGCACAAACAAGTTTTCGCATCCAATCCTGGGACGAAAAACCAATCCAGGAATTCGCGGGTGGCGGGAAAATAGTATCGGCCCACGTCACCCAGCAATACGAGGGTGATCTGGCAGGCAATGGTGTCGTTGAGTACCTCATGTACTACGTCGATGACAAAAACGCCATTTTTACCGGCTACGAGACTATAGAAGGTGAATTCGCGGGCAGGGCTGGCGCCTTCGTTATTCGCCATGACGGCAGTTATGCGGGAAATGTGGCAAACAGCGAGTGGAGTGTTGTGCCTGGCTCGGCAACTGGCGAGCTCGCGGGCCTCGCTGGAGTGGGTTCATTCTCGGCGGGACATGGTGGCCAGGCAGAGGTCACGTTAAATCTGACGCTTGAGGCCGATTAAGCAAAGGAACAAGAGTGTACTCACGGCTTTTGTCTGTAACCGTGTGGGTGGTCTTGGCAGGTGCTTGCACGTCTGAGCAACACACTGCCTCGTCGGAGTTCGATCTTCCGCGGCACGAATTAATCTTTGCCCGCCACGGTGACAAGTCACGTCAGGACTATGATATCTGGCGCATGTGTGGCGACGGCAGCCAGCTTGCCTCACTGGTCACTGAGCCCGGCACCCAAATACAGGTTGCGGTCTCACCGGACGGTAAAGAGTTTATTTACGCCAGCCGGATAAACGGGCAATGGGAGCTCTTGAGAAAGAAATTTGATGGCGGCGACGCAGTGGTCGTCGCCAGTCATACCGCGGACGATTCGCAACCTGCCTGGTCACCCAATGGCGAGCAGATCGTATTTTCATCAAAACGCGACTCAAACCGCGCGCAACTCTACCTGCTCAAGCTGGCTAGCGGAGAAATCACCCGCCTCACACAGAATGAGCACCATGATTCCGGAGCAACCTTTTCACCGGACGGCGCAAGGGTGATTTTCACACGCTACGTTCAAGCGCCGGGCAGTGAGCAGCGCAGTGGTAGTGGCGAGATTTTTTCGCTGTCGCTCGAAGATGGTTCTGAAACGCAGCTCACAAAACTCGGTGGCTACAATGGCGACGTGGGATTCTCACCTGATGGCGCTCTAATCGCCTTTCATCGCGTCGCTGACGGTCGCGCTGAGATCTGGCTGGCAAACAACGATGGGTCGGATCCCCGCTCGATTACCGACACCGTCATAGATGAGTACACGCCCGAGTGGTCGCCGGATGGAGCGTGGCTCGCAATTACGGCGGGCAGCGGCAATGACAGCATGGGGACTTTTGATATCTGGTTGTTGAGGCCGGACGGGTCTGAGCGGCTATTGCTTAACGACGCCCCAAACACCGAAGCCTGGCATGTTTGGCGGCCAGGCGAACACTATTGCCGTTAAGCATTGCTGCCGGTTAGCTGGAGAGCCGGGATTTAACGTTGATGGCAGGCTACACTCTGAGATGTACTGATTTCTCCCGAAGCCGGCGGAGTAACTGCAAATGGCCATTATTGTCGCGGCGTTTTCCATCATGATTCTGGGGCTCAGTGCATGGGGAATAATCAATCCGGATGCACTGTTCGCAATGGTGCGCAGGACCACCGGCAAAGCTTTTATTTACATGGCTGTCGGATCCCGCATATTCCTGGCAATCATTCTCTGGCTTGCCGCCCCGGTTGCCCGCCATCCGATTGTCTTCCAGGTCCTCGCAATCGTGGCGCTTGTGGCGGCGTTCGTCCTGCTGATTTTGGGCCGGGACAGTGCTCTCCGGCTGTTTAACTGGTTCGCAGTCAAATCGCATAGTTTTCAACGTGCCTGGTTGGTGGGGGGGCTCGCGTTTGGCGGCTACTTGTTGTGGGCAATCATGCCCGCGCTGGGCTCCGGCTGAATGACGGGCAGCATCTTCGGCCATCGCAGGCTTTTATGACCATAATCAGTAGCAGAAAATTGCGATGCGTAAACTGAGTTTTCCAGGCGAAACCCCAGACTACTGCGCAGCGCGGGAGGACCTGCTGCTGGCTGAGATAGCCTTGCGGGCACAGACGGAAAAGGTGGCCGCCATGCGCAGAACATTACCTCCTGGCGGCGAAGTGCCGGAGGATTACGCGTTTGATCGTATGGACGACGGTGGCAACACTTCGCAGGTACGGCTGTCACAGCTTTTTGCAGATTACAAAGACAATCTGCTTGTTTATTCGTTTATGTATGGGCCAGACATGGACAAACCATGCCCGATGTGCAGCTCGATGCTGGATGCTCTGAATGGCAATGCCCGACAAATCAGTGAGCGGATTAATCTTGCTATCGTCGCGCGGTCGTCAATTGAACGAATCGAAAGTTTCGCCAGACAGCGGGGGTGGACGGACTTGCCTATGTTGTCGTGTGCTGGCAACGCATACAACAGGGACTATTTTGGTGAGACGGCGCAGGGCAAGCAGATGCCCATGGCCAATTCTTTTGTACGACAGGACAACAGAATCCAGCATGTGTGGGGCTCGGAGTTGCTGTATGCAGACATCGAGGGCCAGCCGCGCCATGTAGACCTGCTGTGGCCGCTGTGGAATACCTTCGACCTGACTCGCGCAGGACGCGGAACCGACTGGTACCCCCCGCTATGAGAGCCATCAGGACGTTCCGGCCAGCGGTGGCGGATGTGATGCAGGACATTGGCGTGCTCGCCAGCTTGTGCTACATAGAAGATATGCAAATGCCAGTGCTGCTGAATTCGTATCGATACCATCCGGAGGCAAGCTGATCATGACGTCGCTGCGCGAAAAGGTCGAAGAGCTGCTGCCCGATTGGGAACGGTGGTACCCAAGCCTTTTCCATGCGGCTGAGGATCTTGGGCTGATCCGGGCGCGGGTTTGTTCTCTGTCGTCACTTAACTTGTCACGCCGCCATGCCAGCGTCCAGAGTGATGCTCTTAACGCCTTCCGCGAGAAATGGGGCGGTAACGGCTAGAATAGCTGATTCGTTCCTGCCATATGAAGTGGACACCCCGCCGGCTGAAGTTCGCTCTTAACTGGTATCCGCCCTACCTGGGCGCCGGCGTGCGTGTTGACCGGGTGTCCGACGACTGGCTGGAACTCGACGTATCCATGAAATTACGCTGGTATAACCGCAATGCCGTGGGCACGCATTTCGGGGGCAGTATCTACGCCATGGTCGATCCACATCTGATGCTGCTGTTAATCGGTGCGCTTGGGGATGACTACCTGGTGTGGGATCAGGCCGCGAGCATCCGGTTCCGCAAGCCCGGCAAGGGTCGCGTGCAGGCCAAGATTCGTTTCTCACCGGACGACTTCAGGCAAATCCGTCAGCTTACGGCCGACGGCCAGACCTACAGGCCGGAATTTGACTTAAAAGTCCTGGATGAATCCGGTGACGTGGTCGCCGAAGTGCATAAAACGCTGTTTATACGTCGCAAGGACAGCGCGCCCTAATAGCGACAAAGCATCCCCCGGGTCACTTCGACCCGAGGATGGCCGATAACTGCCTGGTGGCTTACTCGACGGTGACCGACTTCGCCAGATTGCGGGGCTGATCGACATCGGTGCCGCGCAGCACCGCAACATGATAGGCAAGCAATTGCAGCGGGATTGTAAATACAACCGGCGCCTGGAATTCCTCCGAATGTACCGGCAGATTTATGACCGTGACGCCTTCCGATTCTTCAAGACCGGCACCGGGATCCGCAAATACATACAGGCGACCGCCGCGGGCACGTACCTCCTGCAGATTGGATTTCAACTTTTCCAACAATTTGTTGTTGGGCGCCACGGCAAACACAGGCATATCCGCATCCACCAGCGCCAGCGGGCCGTGCTTTAACTCCCCTGCCGCGTAAGCCTCGGCGTGGATGTAAGAAATTTCCTTAAGTTTCAGCGCGCCTTCCATGGCCACCGGGAACTGGCTGCCACGCCCGAGGAACAATGCATGGTGTTTCTCGGGAAATTCTTCGGCCAGGCGCGAGATCTGGTCATCAAGTGTCAGTGCGTCTTCGATCAGGCCGGGCAAAGATTGCAGATAACGAGTCAGCCGCTCGGCTTTTTCCGGCTTGATGTCACTGCGATTGGCCAGCGCCAGGGCAAGAAGACCGAGTGCCGCGAGCTGCGTGGTGAAGGCCTTGGTGGAGGCAACCCCGATCTCCGGTCCGGCCCTGGTCATCAGTACCAGATCCGATTCGCGAACCAGAGAACTCTCCGGTACGTTGCAAATCGCAAGCGACGACAAGTACCCGATCTGCTGCGATGACCTCAGTGCTGCGAGCGTGTCCGCAGTTTCGCCCGACTGAGAGATCGTGACAAACAGGGTGCCCTCCGGCACCACCAATGTCCGGTAGCGATATTCACTCGCAATCTCGACAGTACAAGGCAGCTTCGCATATTTTTCTATCCAGTACCGCGCGACCATCCCGGCGTGGTAACTGGTGCCACAGGCCACGATGTGCACACAGCGCGTCGCATCGAATATCCTGGCGGCCTCGGGTCCGAAGGCAGCATCCAGCACCTTGTTGTTGGCGATGCGCTCAGACAGGGTCTCAGCGACTGCCAGAGGCTGCTCGTAGATTTCCTTGAGCATGTAATGCCGATACTCACCCCGTTCAACCGAGTCGGCTTTAAGCTTGCTTTCTTTTATCTGACGCGCTACCGGGCGACCGTGTACATCCAGAACTTCGACGCCGTCGCGGCTCACCGTAGCGACATCGCCCTCTTCCAGGAAAATGAAGCGTCGGGTCACCGGCAGCAACGCAGCTACGTCGGAAGCAACAAAGTTTTCGCCAATCCCACAGCCGATCACGACGGGACAGCCCTGACGCGCGAGTACCAGACGATCAGGATCGTCCTTGCTCATGACGACGAGCGCATAAGCACCTTCGATCTCCGCCACGGTGGCGCGCACCGCGCCGAGCAGATCCTGGCCCGCTTTCATATAACTGCGGATGCGATGCGCGACCACCTCGGTGTCGGTATCTGAAGTGAACTTATAACCATCCTTGCGCAGTTCTTCCCGCAGCGTTTCATAATTCTCGATAATGCCGTTGTGCACCAGTGCGATACAGTCGTCGGAAAAGTGGGGGTGGGCATTTTGCTCATTGGGCACGCCATGCGTGGCCCAGCGGGTGTGGGCAATGCCACGAAAACCCTGCAAGGGATCGGCATCCAGGGAATCCTGCAAGCCCTTGACCTTGCCCACGGCACGGCGCCTGGACAGGCTGCCGTCGCCATTTAACACGGCAATGCCTGCCGAATCGTAACCGCGGTATTCGAGGCGCCGCAGGCCTTCCATGAGCACCGGCACCACGTTACGCTCGGCAACGGCTCCTACGATTCCACACATGTAACAAGGCCCTCGATAGGTCTTTTAATAGTAAAGGCTCAGGCCCAATTATTGTTAACTGGGCCCGACCTTGACCAGTAACCACGTCTCATTTTGCGGGCTTTTTGGCCGGCCTGGCCCAGCCCTCCACCGTTTTCTGGCGGGCCCGACCTACGGTCAGTTCCCCGGCCGGCGTATCGTGCGTAATGACGGAGCCCGCGCCAATGGTGGCGCCGGCGCCGATTCGCACTGGCGCCACGAGCTGCACCCCTGAACCAATGAAAGCGTCGTCGCCGATGACAGTGCGATGCTTGTTGGCACCATCATAATTGCAGGTGATGGTACCGGCACCGATATTGGCGCGCTGGCCCACATCGCTGTCACCCACATAAGTCAGATGATTTACCTTGCTGCCGAAGGCCAGGTTGCTTTTCTTGATCTCCACGAAGTTCCCGACCTTAACCTGGTCAGCCAGGCGCGCGTCCGGGCGCAGACGCGCGAACGGCCCCACCTGGCAGCGTGCGCCGGTTTGCGCATTATCCAACACACAGTCAGCATGGATCTGGGTGTCATCACCAATGCTGCAGTCACGAATCACGCAATTGGGGCCGATTGAAACCCGGTCGCCGAGCACGATGTTACCTTCGAAAACAGCGTTCACATCTATCGTAACGTCGCGGCCACAGCGTAGCTTTCCACGAATGTCAATTCTCGACGGGTCTATGAGCGTGACACCTTCACGCATGAGATTTTCAGCAACAGTGCGACGATAAATACTTTCTGCCTGGGCCAGCTGAATCTTGTCATTGATGCCCAGGACTTCGTCCGCACTGACCGCTTCGATTGCCTCCACCGGGATACCTTCGGCAACCGCGAGACCGACGATGTCAGTCAGATAGTACTCGCCCTGGGCGTTATTGTTATCCAGTTGTCCCAGCCAACGTTTGAGATTGGTCGCTGTGCTGGCGATCAGGCCGGTGTTGACCTCACGCACTACACGATGCTCAGGCGATGCATCGCGTTCTTCCACGATGGCTTCGATCTGACCGTCCGGGTTTCTGAGAATGCGGCCATAGCCCGTGGGGTCATCCAGCAAGACTGTCAGAACGGCGAGACCACCGGCGCCGGCATCCGCCAGTTCCCGCAAAGTAAATACCGAAGTGAGTGGCACATCGCCGCACAGCACCAGCACGGTGTGGTCGTCGGGAATCTCACCGATAGCCTGGGCAGCAGCGTGCCCGGTACCCAGCTGCTCGGCCTGGTGAACCCAGCGCAGCACCTCCCCCTGATAGGCCTCCTTAACCAGCTCGCCGCCATGACCGTAAACGACGTATCGCTCTTGCGCACCGAGTTCACTGGCCGATTCAAGTACGTGGCTCAGCAGTGGCTTGCCCGCGAGGGGCTGCAGGACCTTGGGCAGGTCCGATCTCATGCGCTTGCCCTGACCGGCTGCCAGGATAATCGTACTGAGGGGCATGGGCACTAGACTCCCTTTGTCGCTCGCGAATCATAGCCCAACAGGCAACAGGACGCAGTCGCCCTCCCAGGGTTTCGCAGCGCCGCAAGACGACGTCAGCGCTTGGCTTGCTTGCGCAGCTTCTGGATGGTCTTGAGCTGCGCCATCGCCGCAGCCAATTCGCCCTGGGCAGAAGCGAGGTCGATCTCGCCCTCGCGATTGAGCAGCGCTTCTTCGGCACGCTGCTTGGCTTCCAGCGCCGCCGCCTCATCGAGATCTTTCGCGCGAATAGCGGTATCAGCCAACACCGTTATCATGTGCGGCTGCACCTCGATCGCGCCGCCCGAAACAAAGAAAAACAAATGCTGACCTTCGGTGGTCTGCACCCGCACTTCACCGGGCTTCAGGATCGTCAGCAAAGGCGCGTGGCGCGGCGTGATCCCGATCTCGCCCATCAGTGCCGGTGCAAACACCATTGCCGCCTCGCCGGAATAAATTGCACCCTCGGCGCTGACGATATCCACATGAATACTGGGCATGACCAACCTCTGCGCGTCTTACTGCAGTTTCTTGGCTTTTTCGGCCGCTTCTTCGATCTGCCCGACCATGTAAAACGCCTGCTCGGGAAGCTGATCGAATTCGCCGTCGATGATGGCCTTGAAACCCCGCACGGTATCCGACAGCGACACGTACTTGCCGGCACTGCCGGTGAAGGTTTCCGCCACGAAGAATGGCTGCGACAAGAAACGCTGAATCTTGCGAGCTCGAGACACCACCAGCTTGTCTTCCTCGGACAGCTCGTCCATGCCCAGAATCGCGATAATGTCCTGCAGTTCCTTGTAGCGCTGCAACGTAGCCTGCACCGCACGTGCCACATCGTAGTGCTCCTGCCCAATGATCAGCGGGTCAAGCTGGCGACTGGTGGAGTCGAGCGGATCCACCGCAGGATAAATGCCAAGCTCCGCAATCTGGCGAGAAAGCACCAGGGTCGCATCGAGGTGAGCAAAGGTGGTTGCCGGCGATGGGTCTGTCAAATCATCCGCGGGAACATAAACAGCCTGGAAGGAGGTGATGGAACCCTTCTTGGTGGACGCGATACGCTCCTGCAATATGCCCATCTCTTCGGCCAATGTCGGCTGATAACCTACCGCCGAGGGCATGCGTCCGAGCAAAGCCGATACTTCGGTGCCCGCCAGCGTATAACGATAAATGTTGTCGATGAACATGAGTACATCGCGACCTTCATCACGGAAGTACTCGGCCATGGTCAGCCCTGTCAGTGCCACACGCAGACGGTTGCCTGGCGGCTCGTTCATCTGACCGTAGACCAGCGAGACCTTGTCAATAACGGAGGACTCGGTCATCTCGTGGTAAAAATCGTTGCCTTCGCGGGTACGCTCGCCAACGCCCGCGAACACAGAATAACCCGAATGCTCGATAGCAATATTGCGGATGAGTTCCATGAGCGTCACCGTCTTGCCGACACCCGCACCACCGAACAAGCCGACCTTGCCGCCCTTGGCAATCGGCATGATCAGATCGATAACCTTGATACCGGTCTCCAGGATCTCGACGGACGCCGCCTGATCTTCATAGCTCGGCGCCTCACGATGAATCGACCAGCGTTTATCGGTCGGAATGGCGCCCTTCTCGTCAATGGGTTCACCCAGAACATCCATGATGCGGCCCAGAGTAGCCTCGCCTACCGGCACCTGGATCGGTTGGCCGGTGTTTTTCACTTGCATGCCACGCTTCATGCCTTCCGAAGCACCCATGGCAATCGCGCGAACCACGCCATCACCCAGCTGCTGCTGGACTTCCAGCGTCAGGCCGGTTTCTTCGAGCAGGAGAGCATCATAGACGTTGGGAATGGACTCACGCGGAAATTCCACGTCCACCACCGCGCCGATGATCTGAACCGTCTTGCCAGTACTCATAGTATGTTCCTCAATTCACTCTTTATCCGGGGCGCAGCGTCAGACAGCCGCGGCACCACCGACAATTTCTGAAATCTCCTGGGTAATGGATGCCTGCCGCGCCTTGTTGTAAATCAGCTGCAGGTTGTCGATAAGTTCACCGGCGTTATCGGTGGCACTCTTCATGGCCACCATACGCGCTGCCATTTCACAGGCAATGTTTTCCAGCGAACCGCGATACACCTGGGATTCGATGTAACGCATCAGGATACCGTCCAGCAACTCGATCGCGCCCGGTTCGTATATGTAATCCCAGTGCGTCTGCAAATCGTCACTGTCGATGGTTGCCACTGGCAGCAGCGTATGCACCACCGGCTTCTGCGTCATCGTATTTACAAATTCGTTGCGCACCAGGATCAGGCGGTCAATACGGCCTTCGCTGTAGGCATCGAGCATGACTTTGATGGTGCCGATCAGGTCGTTGATATGCGGCATGTCACCAAGGTGCGTGGCCGTTGCCGCTACCTTGCCGCCGTAGCGCTTGAAAAAACGCACGCCTTTGGCGCCTATCAGGCACATCTCAAGCTCCGCACCTTTGTCGCGCCACTCCTGCATTGAAGCCAGCACCCGCTTGAACATGTTGACGTTCAGGCCGCCGCACAGACCGCGATCCGTGGAGATGATGATGTAACCGACGCGCTTGACTTCCCTCTCTACCAGCCACGGATGCTTGTAGTCCGGATTGGCCTGGTTCAGATGCCCGATCACGGTACGAATCTTGTCCGCATAAGGCTGTGCCGCACGCATCCGGTCCTGCGCCTTGCGCATTTTGCTGGCGGCCACCATCTCCATGGCCTTGGTGATCTTCTGAGTATTCTTGATACTCTTGATCTTGGTGCGAATTTCTTTGGCGCCTGCCATCTGTATTTCCCCGAATGTCTCAGTACGCGCCCGTCGCCTTGAATGCCGTTACAACTTTTTCGAGGGCTGCTTTAATGTCATCGTTAAAGTCGCCGGATGCGTCGATACTGTCGAGTACGTCCTGGTTGTTGGTCCGAGCATGAGCATGCAGCGCCGCCTCAAATGCCACGACTTTCTTGACGTCCACGTCGTCGAGGTGCCCCTCGTTCACTGCATAAAGCGACAGGGCCATTTCGCCGATGGATAGCGGCGTGTACTGCTTCTGTTTCATGAGCTCGGTCACACGCTGGCCCCGCTCCAGCTGCTTGCGCGTGGTTTCATCGAGATCCGAGGCAAACTGAGCGAATGCAGCCAACTCACGGTACTGCGCGAGCGCCAGTCGAATACCGCCACCGAGCTTCTTGATAATCTTGGTCTGCGCCGCACCACCTACACGCGACACCGAAAGACCTGCGTTAATGGCAGGCCGGATACCTGCATTGAACAGATCGGACTCGAGAAAAATCTGGCCGTCGGTAATGGAAATCACGTTGGTGGGCACGAAGGCCGATACGTCACCCGCCTGGGTTTCGATGATCGGCAAGGCTGTAAGCGAGCCGGTTTTGCCCTTGACCTTGCCGTCGGTAAGCTTCTCGACATACTCCGCGTTGATGCGCGCCGCGCGTTCCAGCAGGCGCGAATGCAGGTAGAACACGTCACCGGGATAGGCTTCGCGACCCGGTGGGCGGCGCAGCAGCAATGAGACCTGCCGGTAAGCCCACGCTTGCTTGGTAAGATCATCATAAATAATGAGCGCGTCTTCGCCCTTGTCGCGGAAATACTCGCCCATGGAACACCCGGAATAGGGTGCGATGTACTGCATCGCAGCCGACTCCGCCGCCGCCGCAGCGACCACAATTGTGTGCTCCATCGCACCATGCTCTTCGAGCTTGCGTACCACACCGGCAATGGAAGAATTCTTCTGCCCCACGGCAACATAAATGCACTTAATGCCAGTGCCTTTCTGATTGATAATGGTGTCGACTGCGACTGCGGTCTTGCCGGTCTGGCGATCACCGATGATCAGCTCGCGCTGGCCACGGCCGATCGGGACCATGGAGTCGATTGCCTTGAGCCCGGTCTGCACCGGCTGGTCCACCGACTTGCGGCTGATTACCCCGGGGGCGACTTTTTCGATGGGCGAGGAATAGCTGGTATTGATCGGACCTTTGCCATCTATGGGCTGACCCAGAGAATTGACCACTCGGCCCAGCATGGCTTCGCCTACCGGCACCTCGAGGATGCGGCCGGTGGTCTTGACTTCATCGCCCTCTGAAATGTGCTTGTAATCACCCAGCACAACCGCACCGACCGAATCCTGTTCCAGGTTCAGCGCGAGGCCAAAAGTATTGCCGGGGAATTCGAGCATTTCACCGTAACGTGCATCGCCCAGACCATGGATACGCACGATGCCGTCGGTGACCGTCAGCACGGTGCCCACGTCGCGCGCTTCCGCTGGCGCCTGGAAATTCTTGATGCGTTCTTTGATCAGGTCGCTGATTTCAGATGCTTTGATCGACATTTGCTAAACCTCTTACTGCGCCATGACGCTGGCAAGCTTTTGCAGCCGCCCACGCAATGACCCATCGATAACCATATCGTCCGCCTGAATAATCGCACCGCCGATGAGATTGTCATCGACTTCGCAATTGAGGCGCACGCTGCGGCCCAGTTTTCTTTCCAGGGCCAGGATGAACTTGTGCTTGAGTCCTTCGCCCACCGGGGTGGCGGACACCAGGCGCACATCGAGTACGTTCTCTTTCTCTGACTTCAGCTCATCAAAGCGCTGCGATACTTCTGGCAGCACTTCGAGTCGCCGATTTTCCGCCATTACGCGAAACAGATTGCCGGCTTGCAATTCAACTTCGTCCAGCCGGCCACCCAGTGCTCGGGTTACAACATCGCCAAGCAGATCGGCAAGCTGCCCGGGGCGCACGTGGGGACTCCCGATGAGTGCCTGGAAATCCTCCTGGCCAATAGCCTGCGCCGCGGCCGCCAGCGCCTGTGACCAGGCGTCGAGGGTGCCCGTCTCGTCTGCCAGATCGAAAGCAGCACTGGCATAGGGGCGGGCAATAGTGATGTTCTCTGCCATCGTTATCAGAGTTCGCTGGCGAGTTTTTCGAGCAAGTCGGCGTTGGCCGCTTCATCGACCTCGCGCCCCAGCAACTGGCGTGCCCCGCCCATCGCGATTGCCGCGACTTCACGACGCAACGCGCTGCGCGCCTGCTCAATTTCCTGCTCAATTTCGGCGTGCGCCTGCGCTTTGATGCGCTCGGCCTCGCTGGCCGCCTTGCCGCGCGCCTCGTCGATCATGTCATTGGAGCGCTGATTTGCCTGCGCAACGATCTCCAACGCATTTTTTCGTGCATCTGCGACGATCTCCGCGGCCTCTTCCTTGGCCTTCTCGAGATCCTGCTGGGCACGCTCGCCGGCGGCAAGCCCGTCGGCGATTTTTTCGCGCCGCTCCTCGATAGCAGCCAGCAGTGGCGGCCAGATAAATTTCATACAGAACCAAACGAACACCAGCATGGCGATCGATTGGCCTATCAGGGTCAGATTAATATCCACCTGTTGGCTCCCGTCGGGTTACCCGGTACTTGCTCAAAAACCTGCGTCAGCCGCCCGTTACAGGCTGTAAAGCCTCTTGCAGCTGGCCGATAAAGGGATTGGCAAATGCAAAATACAGCGCGATACCGACGCCGATCATGGCAACCGCGTCGAGCAGCGCCACCACCAGGAACATCTTGGTCTGCAGCATCGGCGCCAGTTCTGGCTGGCGTGCTGCGCCTTCGAGGAATCGGCCGCCGAGCAATCCCATGCCAATACCAACGCCCAATGCGCCCAGTCCGATAAGGATTGCGACGGCGAGTGCGGTAAAACCAATTACAGTTTCCATCAGTCTCTCCAGTTAAGGATCCAGTCCAGTTAATGCTCTTCTACAGCCAACGCCAGATACACCACCGTCAGCATCATGAAAATGAACGCCTGCAACGTCACGATCAGGATATGGAAAACCGCCCATCCGAAATGCAGGGGCAGTTGCCAGATTCCGAGGATCGCTATCAGGATGAAAATCAGCTCGCCTGCAAACATGTTACCGAACAGCCGCAGCGACAATGAGAGCGGCTTGGCCAGCAGGGCGACCGACTCCAGGATGAAATTGAAGGCGATGATAAAGGGCGCGAAGACAATGCCAATGCCCTTGGTTGGCGGCGCCACCGGGTGCAATGTCAGTTCACCGATAAAACCCGTTACGCCCTTGGCGCGCACAGTGTAGATGATGATCAGGAAAAACACCGCGATGGACATGCCAAAGGTGATATTTACATCGGTGGTAGGTACTACCTTCAGATAAGGAATGCCCGCCGCAAGGGCTGCTGAGGGTAGCCAGTCTACCGGTATGAGATCCATGAAATTCATCAGGAATACCCATACAAATGTGGTCAAAGCCAGGGGCGCAATGAAATTGCTGCTCTTATGAAAGGTCTCTTTAACGCTGGTATCGATAAACTCAACGATCATTTCAATGAAGGCCTGAAATCTCCCAGGCGTATCACTTGTGGCTTTCTTTGCCACTGCGTGGAATCCGAGCACGAACAACAAGCCCAGTGCAATCGAGAAAAACATGCTATCGACATTGATGGTCCAGAAGTTGCCCGTGCAATCGTTCCAGACCCAGTTACCGTCGACCCGGCAGACCTGCAAATTTTGCAAGTGATGGGTTATGTATTCGCCGGTGCTTTGTTTTTCTGCCGCCATTCAGTCTTTTCCACTCTGCGGCGGTTCAGCCCCGCCTGAAAATGAACAATGCGAGCCAGCTCGACAGCTGCACGGTTATGAAACCGCCCAGGAACCAGCCAGGCCGCGTTGGCCGCACGAAGACAAATACGGCCACCAGCAACAATATCGTCAGCATCAGCTTTCCGATCTCGCCCAGCCAGGCCGCGCGCATCATGGCCTGAGCATCGGCCGCCTCACCGAAACCTGCAATCCGCAGTCCCAGATATGCGTTCGGAATAACGCCAACCACCGTGCCAAGAAAGAACTGAAGCGCCGCGTCCACCCCTGCAACTGGCCAGGCTACGGCCGCGCAGGCAGCGCCCACGCACAATTGCGTAAGCAGGATCTTCAGCACCGCCATCGAAGGCGTGCCTGCTCCTGCGGGTCGTTCGCTCAAGATCTCCCTTGGTAACAAAAACGCCACTTCCCGGCTCCTCGCGGTCTGTGGCGTCTGTCCGGGGCCTCCCCCCGGGGGGGCCTCAGAGCCGCAGTATTATAGTGTGGGCGGTGTTTGTGCACAACAACCCCGAGGCTTAAAAAAAGGCTTTTTTTGCAGGATTTGTCGTTGCTGTAACGCGCTACTTAATGTGATCGAGGATGCCTTCCAGCTCATCGACGCTGTTAAACGGAATTACCAGCTTTCCTTTGCCCTTTGCGGTCGACTGAACACTGACTCTGGCACCCAGCTTTTCGGTGAGATCGGACTCCAGTGCACGGATATTCGGGTCTTTTCTGGGGGCTGGTTTCGGCTTTCTTGGCGTCAGGATTTGCTTGACCAGACGCTCGGTCTCCCTGACGGACAAACCGCGGCTCGCGACCTGGCGGGCCACCTCGATCTGTCGCACACCGGGCAATGCAAGAAGCGCCCTGGCATGGCCCATTTCGAGATTCCGGGCCTCGACCATGGCGCGCACCCCCTCGTCCAGGTCCAGCAGCCGCAAGAGGTTGCTGACCGCACTGCGCGAACGGCCAACGGCCTGAGCGGCCTCTTCGTGGGTCATTTCGAATTCGACAGTGAGCCTTTGCAATGCGCGCGCTTCTTCCAGCGGGTTGAGGTTTTCGCGCTGGATGTTTTCGATCAGCGACATCGCGACGGCTGCCTCGTCCGGCACATTCCGGATGACCGCCGGAATCTCGTCCAGGCCAGCAATCTGTGCGGCCCGCCAGCGGCGCTCTCCGGCGATAATCTCGTAACGCGCCTCACCCTCGCCAGGCAACGGCCGCACAACGATTGGCTGGACAACACCCTGGGCCCGAATCGAGCTGGCGAGATCATCCAGGGTCTCGGTGCGCATATCTTCGCGCGGCTGATACTGGCCGCGCTGCAGCAGATCGACCGGCAAGTTGCGCAGCGCGTCGCGCTGGCCGCCGGGCTTTCTCGTTTCCGTTACAGTTGCCGCGGCAGTCGTGCCCAGGAGGGCGGCCAGATCACGACCCAGGCCTCGTTTTTTGGTTGCCATGCTCATCTTCTCACTGATTTCAGCGCCTTCGGGTATCCCTGGGGGCAGGTAGCGGATTCTAACAGTTTCCACCCACGTTCATGATCAGGACCATGCGCGCCTGGCATGCCTGCGGCGCAGAATATACTAGTGGACGGGCTGGTCGCGGTGGCTCAATTCGCCGGCCAGGGCCAGGTAAGACATCGCACCGCGGGACTGCTTGTCGTGCAGCAATACCGGAACGCCAAAGCTGGGGGCCTCGGCCAGGCGCACGTTGCGCGGGATAACGGTACGGAACACCTTGTCGCCAAAATGCATGATCAGCTGCGCCGATACATCGTTGGCAAGATTGTTGCGCGGATCGAACATGGTTCGCAGGATACCAAGCACCTCGAGATTGGGGTTCACCGCCTCGCGAATCTGCTCGACCGTGCGAATCAGTGCACTCAAGCCCTCCAGCGCGTAATACTCGCACTGGATCGGGATCAACACGCCGTCGGCAGCGCTCAGTGCGTTTATCGTCAGCATATTCAGCGATGGCGGGCAGTCGATAAAGATCCACTCGTAGTTGCCGGCGATGGGTTCCAGCGCACGGCGCAGGCGGCTTTCCCTGCTCAATTCATTGATCAGACTTACTTCTGCGGCAATCAGGTCGGCATTGGCCGGCAGCAAATCGTAGCCCGCCGCCTCGGCTCGCACTATGGCATCAGTTGCAGCGCATTCTGCCAGCATGACTTCACAGGCAGATTTCTCAAGCTTGCCCTTGTCGATGCCCGAGCCCATGGTTGCATTGCCCTGGGGGTCGAGATCCACCAGCAAAACCTTATGGTGGGTTACCGCCAGCGAAGCAGCGAGATTTACGCTGGTCGTGGTCTTGCCGACCCCACCCTTCTGATTTGCGACTGCAATTATTTTGGTCATCATTATTCTTGCCCGGCTGCACCAATCACAGCGTTCAGTACGACCACGTGCCTTTGCGCTTCGAGCCCGGGAACCGCGATGGCCTCGACGGTTGAGGCCCGCCAGGCTCCGGACAGCTCCGCGATCTCTGCGCTTGGAAGCTGGCCTTTCATGGCCAGCAGACGGCCACCGGTCTTGGCCAGGTGGCCCGCGGCGGCCGTGAAATCCGCCAGCGAGGCAAAAGCACGGCTGATCACGGTATCAAAGGCTGAATCCGGGTGGTAGTCCTGGGCTCTGCTGCGTACCACGGTCACGTTGGTGAGACCCAGCGTTGCTGCGGCCTGGGTCACGAAGCGGGTGCGTTTGGCGGCACTGTCGATCAGGACGAAATGTCCTGTGGGCTCCGCAATGGCCAGGGGAACACCGGGCAAGCCCGCCCCGGTGCCCACATCGGCGATATCCGGACCGACTACCCAGGGGCGAATGCTCAGGCTGTCCAGCACATGACGTGCAACCATTGCCAGGGGATCTCGCACAGCGGTCAGGTTCCAGGTTTGGTTCCACTTGTCCAGCAGGCGTAGATACTCTGCCAGTTTGCCGATCGATCCCTCGGGCATGGGCTGCTCGAGCGCTTCGAGCCCGGCGCGCAGCATCTTGGCCAATTGGTCGTCGGTCATAGCGAAACAATGCAGGCAGAAAAGAATAAAGGCGCCATCAGGCGCCTTTATCCGCTCAGTACTTGCCGACGAGGTTGAGGAACCAGCCTTCGTGATCGTAGTCGAGGTCGGTCAGATCGTCGCTGAAGTCCGTGAAATTGTAACCTACGCCGATCTTGAAATGATCACTGAAGTGGCGATCAATCTGCGCCAGCAGTCCGTCACGTACGCTGTCATTTTCCTTCACATCCAAGCGGCGATATTCCAGCACGCCATCCCAGCGGCTGATCAGGTGGTAGCGTGCCCGCACCGACTGGAAGTTGACGGTGCTTTCATACCACTGGCCATCGTCCCGATCGATACGCAGCTCGCCATTGCGGCGCGCCAGCTTGCCGCCAAACTCCCAACGTGGGCTGACGCGGTATATCCCTTCAACAGAATACACGTTCGACTTCTGGTCGGTTCCTGCGTTGACCTGGCCGAGACTTGGCAGGTCATACAGATAAGTGTA
Organism: Gammaproteobacteria bacterium; assembly: GCA_041565075.1. Classification (GTDB taxonomy): domain Bacteria; phylum Pseudomonadota; class Gammaproteobacteria; order Steroidobacterales; family JABDLF01; genus JABDLF01. Next base: position 1,048 of record JBFGOQ010000013.1, on the reverse strand, counting down.
CTTGGCCAGCAGATTCAGCCGGTCATTCTCGACTGGCCGGTAAGCGAGGCCGAGGCCGCCTTCCACGAAATGCGCGTTGAAGGCAGGATCCACCAGGTCGTCAGTGTCCGAATAATTGAACCGGGCAAGCAAGCGCAGATCTTCGTTGAAACGCCAGTTGAACCTGTTGCTGGTCAGGCGTTGCTCGCGCCGCTCCGACCCATCGTCATCCCGGTACTCGATTTTGCTTTGCCAGCGCAGGCGCTCGCCGCGATAAGCGCCCGTCAGAGTGGCCGCATCGCGTTCCACCAGGCCACTCAGCGCTTCAAGTTCACCATGCTGCAATGACAAGCCAAGACTCCAGCCCGGGCGGGGCGCGAAATCGAGCCCGAAGGCGTGGCTTACACCTGCTTCGTCGTCACCCTGGATAAACTGTCGCTCGTTGAAAACGCTCAGCTGGTTACTGAGTCGCGAGCGGTGGCCCAGCGCAATCTGGCTGCTATCGCCCCCGTGAGTCCGGTCGGTTGACATGGTGTAGGTGCCATAGACCCGGTGATCGTTATTGAGGCGGCGATCGAGCGACACTGTCGCGCCTTCGCCACGATGGCCGTTTGAATACTCGGCGGCCAGTGTGGTGCGATCACTGGCTCTCCAGCGTGCCCCGAGGCTGCCAAGATCGTTATTGTCGACTCCGATATCGCTGTCCAGCGTGAACTGGCCGGTACCGTAGACTTCCAGTTCGCTGGTCAAACGGTAGGAATAACGCAGCGCCGCCAGAGTATTTTCCAGCGAAGTGCCCGCTGCGATGTTGTCATCCTGGTGCCGCCGGATCTCGGCGGACAGCGTGCCCTTTTCGCTCAGGCGGTAATCGCCCTGCACGGCTATGCGCTGGTCCTCTGTCTGACCGGCACGCTCGACGACGGCGAGTCTCGCGGAGAGCCGCAGGCGGTCATTGAGTTCACCGGAAACCTCGGCACCGTACTCGGTCAGTTCGGTGCCGGTATCGCGCCTTGCGGCTGAGAACCCGGCCTCGCTCTGGCGCCACCAGGTGGCCGCCGTCCAGTCATTC